>CALJDK010000061.1 GCA_938023735.1 uncultured Acidimicrobiales bacterium | reverse complement strand
ACCATTCCGGCGCTCGAGCGGGGCCGGGCCAAGGCGGGCAAGACCATGGAGGGCTTCGAGATCGTCGGGCCTTCCTTTGTGGTCTCGGGAGCCAACGAAGACGACCTCGAAAAGGCCAAGGCGGGAACCCGGCAACAGATTGCCTTCTACGGTTCGACCCCGGCATACAAGCCGGTGCTCGACATCCACGGCTGGGGCGACCTCCAGCCCGAACTCAACCGCATGTCCAAAGAAGGACAGTGGGTCGAGATGGGCAACCTCATTACCGATGAGATCCTCAACACATTCGCCGTGGTCGGCGAGCCCACAACGGTCGCTCCCGAAATCTCCAAGCGGTTCGGCGACGTGATCAGTCGGCTCTCGTTCTATGCACCCTATGAGTCAAGTGGCGCCTGGTGGCTCGACATCATGGACGATCTCAAAGCCGTCTGATTGGCCAGTTGGTTCGGGCTCGAGTTCGGCGTTGTTCTGGACCGGGCAGTTCATCGTGTCCATGCATGAAGTAGCACCGCTAGTGGCGCTACCGTGGTAGTGAATGGAAGAGCGCGAACCAACCGAATCTGAGCAGCCGCGCGCTGGATCCCAGCCTCGCTCGCCCGCGAAACCCACCGTCGACCGCCGCAAGGTTCTGTTCGGCATGGGGTTCGGCGCGGCGAACTTGGCGATGCTCCGCCAATTGGGTGCCTCGCCAGCCGACTTCGTCACGACACCGGGGGCCTCTGCGGAAGTGGCCGGAGCCGTACGCGCCTCGACCACACTGCCGCCTACCGTCATCACCGACCCGCCCTCCATCGCTGGCGAAGCACCGCCCGCAGACACCCACGTGTACGACCGGGTCATTTCGGGCGGACGAGTTATCGACCCCGAAAGCGGGTTCGATGCCATCGCCGATGTCGGAATCGACGGAAAAACCATCACGGCGATCAGCCTGCAACCTCTGCAAAGCAGCAACGCTCGCATCGACGCCACCGGGCTCATCGTGGCCCCCGGCTTTATCGACATTCTCAGCTACAACCCCAACGGCTACGGTGAGTGGTTCAAAATTCAGGACGGTGTCACCACCAACCTGTGCATGCACGGCGTCGACGTGCCCGGCCAGACCTTCTTTCGGCAGGTCGAAGAACTCGGCGGATCACCAGTGCACTACGGAGGTGCCTCCGACAACGACAAGGTCCGCAACGCCACGTCGTCGCTCGGCGTGTACGACGAGGCTTCAAGCACCGATCTCGATGCCATCGTGGGCGGCGCCCGCTCCGACCTGGAAGCCGGCCTCATCGGCATCCATATGCAACCCGAGTACGCGCCCGGAGCCACCGAGACCGAAGTACTCGCTCACGCTCGACTCGCCCAGGAACTTGGCGTCCCACTCTGTGTGCACGCCCGCTACTCCGACGATTTCGAGCCTGGTACCCAGGCCGAAGCAATGAACGAGGTCGTGCGGGTTGCCGATGCTACGGGTGTGCGACTCCATGTCGAGCACATCAACAGCACCGGTGGAACCGGACGCATGAGCGACGCGCTCGCGACCCTCGAAGGCGGTCGCAGTCAAGGCCTCGACATTTCCGCATGCATTTACCCCTACCGGTTCTGGGCCACGTATCTCCGGTCGCCGCGCTACGACAACTGGCAGGAGAAATACGGCATCACCTACGACCAGCTTCAGGTTGCCGGCACCCCGGACCGGCTTACGGAAAGCACCTACCAGCAGGCGTTCGCCGACAACCGACTCACCGCAGCATTCACGATGAGCGAAGACGACATTCAGACGGCGTTGGCTACCCCGTGGCTGATGGTCGGAAGCGACGCCATTCTCGAACCGCCCCACAACAACCATCCTCGAAGCACCGGTTGTTTCTCCAAAACCATTGGCCGCTACGTGCGCGAACTCCAAGTAATCGATATGCGCTCGGGTCTGGCAAAGCTGACGATTCTTCCAGCCAAGCTGGTCGAGAACGCAGCGCCAGCGATGCGACGTAAGGGCCGGCTCCAAATGGGCGCCGATGCCGACATTTCGGTGTTTGATCCCGCCACCATCATCGACAAGTCCACCATCGCCAAGCCGCAACGGCCATCGGTGGGAATGCAGTGGGTTCTGGTCGACGGCACCATCGTGCTGTCGCCCGATGGCCTCGACCGATCTGTTCGGCCGGGTACCCCCATTCGTTCCGCGCTGTAAGTACCTTCGAGGGATGGATACCGGCGAGGAGCTACCACCCCAACAGCCCCTGCGCGGCGTCTCGCCCGAATCACGACCCATCCCTTACGACCGAGTTGTCGGGTGGGTCATCTTTTTCGTCGCCGTTGCGCTCTTCGTTGCGGCAATGGTGATCCGTCCGTCGTCGGGCGACATTCCCGGCGTCACCGCGGTCGACATCGGTACACCGGCCGCCGACCCGGTCGGCAGTGCTGCCGGTGGTGCTGGCGGTGCCGCTGACGGCTCCTCGGCTGGCACCGATTCCGCTGGTAGCGACGCGGCAGACGAGGCCAGCGAATCCGGACCCAGTGCCGATGACGGAAACGCAGCGACCACCGACGACGAGGCGGTAACCATCGCCTTTACCGGCGACGTACTGGTGCACGAATCGGTGGCGGGCAACGCTCAGACCGCCGATGGGTACGACTTCGCACCCCAGTTCGCTGAGGTGTCCCCCGTTCTGCAGGCCGCCGATCTGGCGCTCTGCCATCTCGAAACGCCAATCTCGACCGATAACTCTTCGCTGTCGTACTTTCCAGCGTTCCTGGTGCCGTTCCAGCTCGCCGATGGCCTCAGCGGAGCGGGTTTCGACGGCTGCTCGGTGGCATCGAACCACTCCCTTGACGCCGGCGAGTCGGGCGCACAGAGCACGTTCGCCGAACTCTCGCGGGTGGGGTTGGGCATCGCTGGAATCGCAGGGCCGGGCGAAACTCGGGGCCGTTCGACGATCTATCAGGTGAAGGGGCTAACGGTGGGGCACCTGTCGTATACCTACGGACTCAACGGGCTCGAACCCTCGGGCCGTAATGCCGAACTCACCAACATCATCGACGCTGGCGCCATCGAGGCCGATGCCGCATCGCTGAAGAGCCAAGGCGCCGACTTTGTCATCGTCAGCACCCACTGGGGCGTCGAGTACACCGTCGATCTCACCGAGCAGCAGGCCGAGCTTGGCCCGACGCTGATCGCGTCACAGAACATCGACTTCGTCGTAGGACACCACGCCCACGTGGTGCAGCAGGTCACCGAGTACTCGGGCGAATATGTGGCGTATGGTCTCGGGAATTTCTTGTCGAATCAATCAGCCGAAACGTGCGACCCGTGCCCGGCCAGCACCCAGGACGGCGTGATCCTTCTGATCGACGTCGACCAGCTCGATTCGGGCGGATTCGGCGTTACCAATATTCGGGCGGTGCCCACGTGGGTTGACCGCACAAATGGCCACGTCATCCGGGTCATAACCGGCGCCAGCGAAGGCCCCCAAAGCGAATCGTTGGGCCGCACAACCAGCGTGTTACGAAGCACCGGAACCCAGCTCACAATTGGTTGATCAAGCGGCACCATTCCGGGGTGAAAAGCCGCTAGTTTGACGTAGAACCCCCCAAAAGAACTCGCCCCGTCACTTTGTCGTAACACGTCCATGAGTGTCACGATGGGTAACTGGCTTCGAGTCCAAAGAACTGACCCTGGAGATATTTTGACGTTCAAAGCAGGCGACCGCGTTGTCTACCCCCACCATGGTGCCGCAATTGTCGAGAAGAAAGAGAAGAAGAAGGCCTTCGGCGAAGAGAAGGAATACCTAGTCTTGCGAATGGCGCATGGCGAGATGGTCCTCTCGGTGCCTGTCGACAAAGCAGAAGAGGTCGGCATGCGCTGGCCCATCAGCACCGAAGATGTCGAAGACCTCTTCGAAGTGCTCCAAAAGCGCGATGTTCGCGAACCAGCCAACTGGAGCCGTCGTTTCAAGAACCACCAGGAGAAGCTGAAGTCGGGCGACGTGTACCAGGTAGCCGAGGTTGTGCGAAACCTCGCCCTGCGCGACGCCGAGAAGGGCCTGTCAGCCGGCGAGAAGTCGCTGTTCACCAAGGCTCGCAGCGTGCTGGTATCCGAGCTCAGCTTTGCGCTCGATGTACCTGAAGAAGACGCACTCGAAAAGGTCGAAGGCGCCCTTACCTAATCTGCCCCCTCCTGCTACACTGTGACTATCGTCACGTAGAAGGATTTCACATGGGGCAAGATCGTCAACACCGCATCGTTGTTGGTGTCGAAGGTTCAGGTGGAGCACGAAAAGCTCTGCGTTGGGCGATCTGCGAAGCCAAATATCGTCAGGCCCACATCGAGGTCGTCACCGCGTACGCCCCGACCTATATTCCGGCAGCGCCTGACGTCGGCTTCGTTCCACTCGATCCCGGCGACATTCAGCGAGAGGTCGAGCTGCTACAAAACAATGTCGTCGCGTCGGTCCAGGACCGAATCGATGCCGCTGGCATCACCGTCTCCCAGACCATTCTGCGAGGCCGCGCCGCCGACGTTTTGGTGCGCGTTGCCGAAGGTGCCGACATGCTCGTGGTCGGCAACCGCGGTCGAGGTGGCTTCCGCGGCCTGCGACTGGGTTCGGTGAGCCAACAGATCGCCCAGCACGCATCGTGTCCGGTCATGATCGTCCGCACCGATCTTGAACCCGAGGACTGGGACGAGATCGACCTGGCCGAAAAATCCTCGACCGTCTCCTAGTACCCATCACGAATCCCGTAGGTTTACCCGACCGGGCGAAGACGTCCGATCTTTACCGATACCCCGTCGCTGGAGTGCACGACCGGATCGGCGTCGGCCGGCGGAATACCAGCGTGAGCCAGAAGCGAATCATCGAGCGATTCCAACGTTGCAGCGCGCAACGGCCAGCGAGGATGATCGACCGTGCCGTGGAAGAGCTTGTCGCGCCACACGGTGGACATACCCCACCGAGCGGTAAGAAAGAGTTCGAGCGACGTCTCGTTTCCCGCGGCGATGGGCTCACCGGGTCGGATTGCGAATCGGGTTGAGGGCCGCCCCCGTGAGCGTCGCTTCACCGAGTAGTGCCAGACTTCGCCCTTGGCCTCGACCGAGCATTGCCCCCAGCGGTAGGGCAGGCCAAACATCGACTGTGCAACCGCCACCGGTGCCAGTCGGTTGATGTCTAGTGAGAAGAACCAGACGTTGCGACGACCGTCGGGGTCGACGACATAGGTACGGACGTTGATCTCAGGGAAACTCGAAAGCGGGCCAGCGCTAGTTCCCTTTGGGGTAACGATGTTCTCCATCGCGAACCCAATAAGGCCGACCCACGCCTTGTCGCCAAAGGTGTCCACCGTCAGCCCGGCCGGCAGGAGTCGTTGCACTACCTCGGGCGGGTACGAGAAGTGCACAAATCCGAGGTGGTTCCAGTCCTGCAACATCACGGGTCGAGCAACTGCTCCCCGCGGCTCAGGGGTTATTGGTTCAGTGCGCACGGTGGTGACTATAGAGACGACGGTCGGGCTTCGAAGAGTTACGCGGCGAGTAACTGTTCGCCCATGTTTACCGCTGCACGTTTGGACATGCTTTCGAACGCCACTTGAAGTCCGCCATCGAGAAGACGGAGCGGTCCGGTGAAGGCGAATTCGGCCGATCGGTGCACGAGCGAGCCGGCACCGTTCTGCTTTACCACGATCTCATCGCGGGCTTGCACCCGGCGACTCTTTGCTTCGAGCACGATGCGCTGCTGGGCCTCGAACTCGACAACCTCGTACTCGAGGTCGAATTGTCGGCCATAGAACGTGAAGATCACTGCGTACTTCGCGCCGAGTCCCGGCCCAACGCCGTCGACCTGGGACACCGATACGTAGGCCGGATTCCACAACTCGGCCTTGGTGTAGTCGGCAATCTCGCCGAAAACATAGGACGCTAGGGCGTCGATTTCGGTGGTCGTCTCAAAGGCAGCCATAGGGAAATATCGGCAGATCCGTGGCTCGCGAAAGAACTGAGCTAAGAAAGGGTGGTGCAGCTGAATTTTCGAAGTGTGCTCTTTGCACCTGGCAATAAACCCGACATTCTCCGCAAACTGCCTCGATCGAACCCCGACGTGGCCGTGCTCGACCTTGAAGACGCCGTGCCCGATAGTCATAAGGGTGAGGCTCGCTCGGTAACCAACGAAGTAGGCGCCGAGCTGGCTAGGGGCGCGACCACGCTTTCAGTTTTCGTACGGATTAACGCAGTTGTGTCGGAACACTTCGAAGCCGACTTCGCAGGAGTACCTGCCGGGGCGTCGGGAATCGCTGTTCCCAAGCTCGAGTCGGCCCAACAGGTCATATCGGTTGTCGAGTCGCTCGACGAACGAGGCCTCGACGACCTGCAGGTGATGGCCGGGCTTGAAACCGGCTTGGGTGTCCACCGGGCGGCGGAGATTCTCGACCACCCGCGGGTCACCTCGGCCTACTTTGGAGCCGAAGATTTCATCGCCGATATGGGCGGTATCCGAACACGGTCGAACGACGAAGTACTTTTTGCCCGAAGCGCCGTGGCCGTGGCGGCTCGCATCACGGGCACCGTGGCCATCGACCAGATCGTGGCCGACTTCGGTGACGATGATCGGTTCCAGAGCGAGGCGGACTTTGCGAAATCACTGGGCTACGGGGGCAAACTCTGTATCCACCCGGCGCAAGTGCACTTGGCGAACAGCGCGTTTACACCAACCGATGCCGAGGTAGCCCATGCTCGACGCCTGGTTTCGGCCTACGATGCCGCCCTTGCCGATGGCAATGCATCGATTGCATTCGACGGACAGATGATCGATGAGGCCCTGGTTCGTCGAGCACGGGCCATAGTCGCCGACGCAGAAGATGTCGCCGACGGAGAGGACGGAACGCCATGAAGGCCCCGCATACCGGGAAGTGGTTTGAAGAACTTGAAGTTGGGTTGGTGGTGGAGCACGCGCTTCGACGCACGGTGACCGAAACCGACAACCTGTTGTTCACCACAATGACCCACAATCCCCAGCCGCTGCATCTCGATGCTGAGTTCGCCGGCGATACCGAGTTCGGTCAGATTCTGGTGAACAGCATGTTTACTCTCGCATTGCTGGTGGGAATGACGGTGCAGGAGCTCACTCACGGCACCACGGTGGCCAACCTCGGCTTTTCCGAAACGCTGTTTCCGAAACCGGTGTTTATCGGCGACACCATCCGGGCCCAGACCGAGGTCATCGCCAGTCGGGCTTCGTCGTCACGACCGACGGCCGGAATCACCACGTTCGAGCATCGTGCCATCAATCAGCGCGACGAGATCGTCTGCCGGGCACAACGCTCGGCGCTGATGCATCGACAACCCGTATAACGCGACTGCGCGCGTTATGGCCAGGGTTGCGGCTCGAGTTCGGCTCGCAGCTCGTGCTTGAGAATCTTGAGGGTGGCGTTGCGGGGCAGAACGTCCCTGATCTCCAGTTGCTCGGGAATCTTCTGGCGCATGAGTCCAGCTGCTTCGCATGCCGCAACCATGCCATCAAAGGTGAGCGGGTCGGCGTCGGGAGCGGTCTCGACCACGGCACACACTCGTTCGCCGCGCTCGGAGTCGGCCAGGCCGACTACGGCGACCGCACCGACCGATGGGTGGGTGTAGATCACATCTTCGACCTCTTTGGCCGAAATGTTCTCGCCCTTTCGAATGATGACGTCTTTCAGCCTTCCCGTCAGGGTGATGTGCCCTTCGGGGGTCTTGATACCCAAATCGCCAGTTCGGAAACGGCCCTGATCGTCAAAGGCCGCCTCCATGAGTGACTCGTCGGTGTATCCCTGGAACACCATTGGTCCAGCAACCCGAATCTCACCGACCTCTCCTGCCGGCACCTCGACGCCGTCGTCGCCAACCACCGACACGTCGCAGCCGAGAACGGTATGACCTTCGGTCGTAGCGAGTTGTTCGTCGGTGTCGTGCGGCGATCCCTGAGCAATCATTGGGCATTCGGTCATGCCATACCCGTGGGAAACAGGAATTCCCATCTCGGCCTTCACCTCGTAATACACCTCGGGTGGCTTTGGGGCGCCGCCGCCCGAAAGCAACCGCAAGCTCGGAATCAACGGGGTGTCGGGATTCTTTCGTTGCTCGTTGAGGAACATGGTGTAGAAGGCGGTGCTGCCGCCGGCCATGGTGGCGCCATGGGCGTTGAGTGCCTCGATGACCTCATCCAGAACGAACTTCTCGATCAACAACGCCGGGAACCCCGAGCTGAGCATGGTGACCATATAGTCGGGCCCACCAATGTGGGCATAGGGAAACGCGATCGATCCGACATCGTCGGCCGACATGTCGAGCGCCGCCGCCAAACCAAGGCCTCCGGCGATGAGCGTGGCATCGCTGTGGCGAACACCTTTGGGGTCGCTGGTGGTTCCCGATGTGTAATAGATCCACCTTGTAGCGGAGGGATCTTGCGGCGCCGGCCCCAGTGTGGCCGGGTCGCCTTCGGGAAGGGTGTCGTAGACCTCGAGGATGGAGGGTGACAGGTCGGTCTCGCTTGACTCAGCGATAACCCGTTCGACCATGGCGGTGTAGTCGAACCCGGCCCACGTTCCTGGTACCAGGACCAGGTCGGCTTTGGTCTGACGGATACAGAAACCGACCTCTTTATCCCGGTAGATATGAATGATTGGGTTCTGCACCGCCCCGAGGCGACTTAGGGCAAACGACGCAACCACGGTTTCGATTCGAGTCGGCAGGACCCAGGTCACCGAACTGTCCTCGCCAATACCCATTCCGGCAAACCCGGCAGCGACCCGCTCGGCCCATGCTTTGAACTCTCCGAAAGAGACTTCTCTGCCCTGCGCGGGGTCGATGAGCATGGAGCGCTCGGGAGACCGGTTCACCCGTTCCTCGAGAAGTTCCCAAAGGCTGGTTGCATTTGTGATGGTGTCGTCCTTCATCGCGTGATCGTAGGCGATCGACAACGTGTTTAGCGATTGCTTGAGATTCACCAAAATTTGCTAATGAGCCATCGCTGGATGGTCGATAGCAGGACTATGCCAAGCGCGTCTGGGCCCACCCAGATGAACTACAAGAAAGCTGCAGAGTCGTCCGATTCCAAGAACTGGGATGGACGACCGGGGCTCGCCCGCGCCATCCGCGTCGCGCTTTGGATCCTTCCTCTTCTTGGATCACTCCTCTTTGGTTTCTGGGCATCGGTTCGATTCCCGCCCGAGCGCCTTGGCGTGAACCGCTGGCTTTGGTGGGTCGGACTTGCTGTCATTGCAACGGTTCTCACCCGAGTACTCGAGCGACTCACGCGTCGACTCACACCGCTGGCCATGTTGCTCCGGCTCAGCCTCATCTTCCCTGATCAGGCACCCAGCCGCTTCTCGTCGGCGCTCCGCAACGGAACAACCACCAAAACCAAGAAACGGCTAAAAGCCATCCAGGAAGGTGGCGGTGCGCTCGAGGGCGATGACTCGGTTGCCGCCCAGATGCTCGACCTCATCGGGTTGCTTTCGACCCACGACAAGATGACTCGCGGCCACGCCGAACGCGTTCGCGGCTACACCGACCTTCTGTCCGAGGAGTTGGGTCTAAGCACCGAAGATGCCGGAAAGCTGCGTTGGGGCGCGCTCCTTCATGACATGGGCAAACTCTCGGTGCCCTCGGAAATTCTCAACAAACCCGGACGCCCCGACGAGGACGAGTGGAGGATCCTCCAGGGACACCCTGCGGCAGCTATTCCCCATCTCGAACCCATCGCCGACTGGCTCGGCGAGTGGCGCCACGCGGCCGATGGTCACCACGAACGTTGGGACGGAAACGGCTACCCGCTCGGATTGGCAGGTAAGGACATTCCCTACTCAGCACGCATCGTGGCCGTCGCCGACGCCTACGACGTGATGACGAGCACCCGCTCCTACAAGAAGGCGCTTCCCCCCGAAGTCGCCCGCCAAGAAATTGCCAACAACGCCGGGTCGCAGTTCGACCCGGAGGTGGCGCGGGCCTTCCTCAACATTGGTCTCGGCGAACTGCGTCGGGCAACTGGTCCTCTCGCCTGGATCGCCAGCCTGCCCGGCGTTCGCAACGTGCCGATCGGAAACGCAGTTACGCCTGTCGTGACCCAGGTGAGCTCGGTTGTGGCATCGGTAGTGGTCGCCACAGCTGGTGTTCTCACCGGGGGCGGAGCTACCGAGCCGGAACTACCGGAACCCCAGTTGGCCTTTGCCGACGCGGTCGAGATCGTCGAAGCCAACGACATCACTGCCAACGAAGACGATCGCCAAATCCCCGGCACGATCATCGCAAGCGGCGATGGACCGTTGGAGATTCGGATTATTGAGCCTCCCGTCAATGGCGAGATCCCACAAGGCATCACCACCACCGACGAGCGGGGCGACACCACAACCTTCAGCTACGACTACGACCCCGAGCCCGGATTCACCGGCGACGACTCGTTTGAAGTTGAGATCTGTGATGAGCGGGATGTGTGCGTGACCGAAGAGATCAGCATCACGATCGACAGCGTGGAACGCCGACCCGAAAGCCCTGATCAGTCGGCTCGCGTGGAAGAAGGCGGTATGGCGGTCTTGTCACTGCCGGACGCTGCGATTCCGGCAGAAGAGGGTGGCACCGCAGTGAACGGCGCCATCGAGAACCCGGGTGGCGCAGTTGTAACCCAAGCAGGCGGGTCAACCGCAGGGCTGCTTCAGGCATCGGACGGAAACGGCGATGCTCTCGATCTGTTTGTTGATGAGGACAGCGTTACCAACGGAACTGCCCAGGTCTTTGGCCGAAGCATCGTCTTCACCCACGACGGGTCCGAGACCACCGAGGCAACCCTTCGATACGCCGTGTCAGACGGCAGCACCAGTTCGTCTCCGGGAACCATCACCTTTACGGTGGAGCCCCGCAACGACGACCCGGAAGCCGAAGACGACTCGGTAACCGTTACCGGCGGAACAACCTCGGTCATCGATGGATCCGACCTTACCGACAACGACACCGACGTCGACAGCACCGACCTGACCGTGGTGGGCGCGTCGGGGGCCAGCTCCGGAACCGTTACCGTCTCGGGCGGTTCGATCAGCTACGTCCATGACGGCTCATCGGCAGCGACCGATTCGTTCACCTACACCGTGGCCGATGGCGACGGCGGCACCTCGACCGCAACCGTTGAGGTCACCATCACGCCGGCGGCGAGCACCACGACGAGTAGCTCCACCAGTACGACAACGACCACGTCGGTACCGGCAGTCATCACCACGCTCCCCACGACCACAACCACCACGACCACGCTCCCCCCGGCGACGACCACAACGACCACAGTCCCGCCAACCACAACGACGACAACCACAACGACGGCAACCACAACGATCGCTCCGAACCTGCCTCCGACTGGGGCACCAAACCAGGCAATCAGCGTCACCGAAGGCACCGCCGGCGGCGCGATGCTTGGGACCGTCAACGCCACCGACCCCGAAGGCCAACCCCTCAGCTATGCCATCTCTGGCACCCCTGGCCCCTTCGTGATCGATCCGGCAACCGGACAAATCAGCCTCGCTCCGAATGCGACACTCGACTTCGAAACCCAGTCGACCTACATTCTGCCGATCCAGGTCACCGATGATGTCGGGGCGATCACCAACGTCTTGCTCACCATCACGGTTACCGACGACAACGAAGCGCCCGTCTCGAGCGGGTCAGTTATCGCCACGGTGGCTGAGAACTCCTCACCAGCACTCATCGCTACCGCGGCAGCCACAGATCCTGACGGCGATCCCCTCACCTATGCGATCGCCGGCTCACATCCGCTACAGATCGACCCCCTGACGGGCGATATCACGCTTGCTCCAGGCAGTACGTTCGACTTCGAGGCCACAAACCCCTACGCCTTCGTCGTCACCGCCACCGACCCTGACGGCCTCAGCATAAACTTGCCGGTTGCAGTGACCATTACCAACGTCAACGAAGCACCGCTCTCTCCCGGTGCGCAGAGCTTCACCCTCGACGAGAACAAGCCGGCCACAATCGTCGGATCTGTAGCAACCAGCGATCCGGACACGCCCGACACGATCTCCTACACCATCGCCAGCGGCGACCCTGCCGGCCTCTTCGCAGCGTCTACCAACGGCGACCTGAGCACCACCGGACCAATCGATTACGAGACCGATCCGACCTTCTCGCTGGTAGTGATCGCCACGGACCTCGCGGGTCTCGCCACCCCCTACCCGGTCACCGTCACGATCAATAACCTCAACGAGCCACCGGTAACTCCCGGTCCACAAACCTTCAACATCGATGAAAACAGTCTGGCAACGCCACTGGGCAACGTCACCACGACCGACCCCGACGGCGACCTTCTTCTCTATGCCATCACCGGCGGCGACCCAGCCGGCAAACTCACCATCTCCCCCACCGGTGTCATCAGTACCGTTGGACCCATCAACCACGAAACAGATCCAGCCTTCGGTTTGAGCGTCACGATCTCGGACCCCGATGGCGCCCAGATCCTCGTGCCGGTGGCGGTCACCATCAACGACATCAACGAAAACCCATCGAGCGGCATCTCGACGATGACGGTGCTCGAAGGCGGAACCGCCACGCTCGACATTGCTTCGTCACACGTCGATCCCGACGCCGGCGACTCGTTCTCCATCACCTCGGTGACCAACGCCGGATCGAACTCGGTATCGACGTCAGGTACAGGCACCACGATCGTCTACAGCCACGACGGCAGCGAAACCACATCCGACAACGTCAGCTATCAGATCACCGATAGTCAGGGCGCCATCGCAAGCGGCACGATCATGGTGACGATCACGCCGGTGAACGATCCACCGGTGCCCACCTCGAACCCGATCGTGCTGACGCTCGCCGAGCACAATGGCGGCGTCAACGGACCAACCGGTCAATTCGTTACCGTCACCGACTCCGACGACACCACCCATACCTTTACGACCACATCACCGCCGGTGTCCTACCTCCACCTCGATCCAAACTCGGGTGAGCTCATCGTCGACGACTACCAACTCCTCGATCTCGAGGGCGGCTTCACCAACGGTGGAACCGGCGTCGTCAACGTTTCTGACGGTGTCAACACCGTGCCGGTCACCGTGGAAGTCAACCTTATTCCCATCAACGAACCGCCGGTCTTTGAAACTGGCTACGTCATCGTTGTGCCCGAGAACGCTCCGGCGGGAACCGCTGCGACCTCGGGAACGGTTGCCACCGACCCTGAGGGGGGAATGACCTTCTCGCTAAGCCCTGCGACCGGTCCGTTCGTGATCGATCCTGCCACCGGCGAAATCACCACCACCGCTCCTCTCGACCACGAGAACATCAGTAGCTACACCTACACGATCACCGTCGTTGACAACGGAACTCCCCCACTCTCCGACACCGACACCATCACCATTGTTGTGGGCGATGAGCCCGAACCTCCCGAGGTCTTCCCGGCAAACTTCAGCATCTCCGAAGCCCAAACCGGCGCCTTCACGATCGGCAACATTGGCTGGAACGACGTGGACTCCACCAACCACACCATTGCGATCGTCAGTGGCAATACCGACCATGACGGCGACGGCAACCTTCCCTTCACCGTCGACGGCAACAGCGCCAACCTCGCCAGCGCGCTGCGGCTCTCCGATGCCGACGACGTCATCTTCACCCAGGACTTCGTGCTTGAGGTCGAGGTAACCGACAACAGCGGGCTGAGCGACACGGCGATCATCAATGTCACAGTGACCCCCCGATACACGCTCTCCAGCCAGGCCGGGGCCATCGTCTTCAACGAGGTCCTGTGGGCCGACCCCGTCGGCGGAACAAACAACGAGTTCATCGAGCTTTACAACGCCAGCGCCAACCCGGTCGACCTGAGCGGCTTCACCCTCGCCGATGTCGATGTTCCCAATGGCGAAACCGAAGCCGCATCGTTCACCTACGAATTCCCGGCGGGAACCGCACCGATTCCACCTGCCGGATACGTCACCGTCTGGACGGGCACCTTCACCAACCCCGGCGACATCTTCAGCCCGCTTTCGACCTTTGACACCCACGCCGGTTCTCTGGCTGCGCTCTCACTCACCGACGACCTCTACCTGTTTGACGCCGGCGACAACCTCATGGCCTACATGGCCTGGGGTTACGACGGCGGCGGCTCACCAAACGTTTTCGATATCGATGAGGTTGGCTTCCGCCCTCCCGCAACCTTTGGCCTGTGGGATAACGACCCAATTGCCGAGAAGCGGCTCGGGACGGGCCCGATTACGCAGAACCAGTCGATCTCGCTTGCGGTCGATGGCGACCAGCTCGCCGCAACCACGGCTTCGTGTTGGGAGATCACGGCCGACAGCCCGCAAAACCGAGCGACCTGCACTCTCAACCCTCTGCCGACCTATGCCAACGACACCGTGTCTCCGGTCAGAATCGCTTCACCAGGCGTCAACAACCACCTCCCTATCGTTGTCGACAACTTGGTCCTGAGCGAGTACGCAACGGCAAGCTCATCGCCAGCAACCGGCGAATTCATCGAGCTCTACAACCCCACCAACCGGCCGGTGAACCTGGGCGACTATCAGCTGCAGATCAACACCGACACCGTCATCAACGCCAATATTCAGCTCAACGGATACGTCCTTGCGGCTGGGCAGTACTACCTCCTCGCCCCGACAACGAACGGGTCGCTACCCGTTGCCGCCGATCAGACCTACAGCGACGTCAACCTTGCCGCCCAAACCGGTATTCGAATCCACAACAATATCGACAGCTATGACTACGACCAGGTCGGCAACGCGCAGTCCTACGAGTCAACGGGCGCTCCCATGACCCCGAACGCATCGCCCTATCGAGAAGAGGAAGGCGTAACTGCTCTCGAGTCAATCTCGGGCTACAACCTCTCGAACCAGCGCAAAAGCTATGGCCAGGGCAGCTGCGTCGACGCTCTCACGGACCCCGAGAACAACCGGATCGACTTCGTCCGAAGCCTCGCACCCGAACCGCAAAACACGGCCACGATTGAACCGTGTGCAGTAGTTCCCGAAATCAACCCCGCACCAGCGACGGGCATCGTCATCAGCGAGTTCCGGCCGAACGGTTTCCAAAACCGACACGATGACACGCTCACCATCTTCAACGCCGGCAGCACCAACCAGAACATCGGCGGCTACCAACTTGCCTCCTGGAACTCACTCATCAACGACAGCAACTTCAACGGCATCGCAGATCCCGGCGAATACGACCTCCTGCTGACCTACCCCAACCGCACACTTGCGCCGGGTGAGCGTTTCCGAGCGTCGAATATCGACGCAACGGCGACAACCAAGGCGACCAGCGACGCGATCTTCACCACGCCGATCTTTGATCCCTTCTTTGGTCGCGAGCAGCTTGTACTACTCCGACCCGATGGTTCGGTCGTTGACGATGTCGTCATAGGCGCAGCGCACCCTTCGGGGCCACTGCCCTTCTCCACGTTGCATCAACATCGGTCCTATATCCGCAAACACAATGGCTGCCAGGACACCGGAGTGCACCTGAACGACTTCGAGTACCACTTCGCAGCGCTTGACCTCGACTCAAGCAACGCCCCCACGCCCTGTCCCTAACGCCGGGGGCTGCGCGAGCGAAATCCCGGCCGGAAAAGCGCTCGCCGCCACAAAACCTCCACTGCGCGGCTATCATTGTTGTTTGGCCACGGGACGTGGCGCAGCTCGGTAGCGCACCTCGTTTGGGACGAGGGGGTCGAGTGTTCAAATCACTCCGTCCCGACCATCAATGATTCGAGGGCAGACACCGAAACGTGTCTGCCCTCGCTTCATGTCGGTGCAAACTGTGTCACACGTGACCGAATTGACGGCCAACTTCTTCAGTCGCTGGTTGCAGGTGCCGTAACTTTGAGAGAGCACAAACTCCAAGGTCTGTATGTCAATCACTGAAGTCCAATCTTCTGCGCCGAAGCCGCCATCTCGCAGCGAGGCGTTTAAAACCGCTTGGCTTGCCAACCCCCGGGCCGATCTCCTGTCGGGCCTGGTTGTGGCCCTTGCGCTTATCCCTGAAGCGATCTCGTTCTCGATCATTGCGGGCGTCGACCCCAAGGTCGGCCTTTACGCCTCGTTCTCGATCGCCATCATCATTGCGCTGTCTGGCGGCCGGTCGGGCATGATCTCGGCGGCCACGGGCGCTATGGCGTTGGTTCTGGTGCCGCTGGTCGAAGAGCACGGCGTGGCCTACCTTTTCGGCGCCACAATTCTTGCCGGTATTGTGCAAGTCACGCTCGGCGCGCTTGGTGTCGGCGAACTCATGCGGTTTGTGCCCCGCACCGTCATGGTCGGATTCGTCAACGCGCTGGCCATCCTCATCTTCCTGGCGCAGGTTCCGCACATTCTCTTGTCGGACGAAGCCGATACCAGTCAGCTACCACTCAACCTGCTCTTCATTGCGCTGGGTCTTGGCATTATTTACGGCCTCCCACGTATCACCAAGGCCGTGCCGTCGCCGCTCGTCGCGATCGTCGTGCTCGCTGGGGCCGCAATGGCGATGGACCTGAAGCTCCCCACGGTGGGCGATATGGGCGAGCTTCCCAGCGCCCTTCCGTTGCTCAGTCTCCCCGAGATTCCGTTCACGCTCGAGACGCTTGGCATCTTGATGCCCTTTGCCATCACGCTGGCATTCGTTGGACTTCTCGAGTCGCTCCTGACCGCACAACTCCTCGACGACCTTACCGATACACCGTCAGACAAGAACCGTGAATCCCGGGGTCAGGGAATCGCCAACATCTTTACTGGTTTCTTCGGCGGTATGGCTGGCTGCGCAATGATCGGCCAGTCGATGATCAACTACCGCACCGGCGGCCGCGGGCGTCTGTCCACGCTTGCGTCTGGTGTCTTTCTTCTCATCTTGATTATCGGTCTCGGCGACCTTGTGGCCCGCATTCCCATGGCGGCGCTGGTTGCGGTGATGATCATGGTTTCGGTCGGCACCTTCAACTGGAACAGCATCAAGCTGCCCACGCTCAAGTCCACGCCTCGAGTCGAATCGCTCATCATGATGGCCACCGTGGCCATCGTGGTCTTTACCCACAACCTTGCTTACGGCGTCGGCGCTGGCGTGGTTCTGTCGGCCATCATGTTTGCTCGCCACGTCTCCGACGTCGTCAAGGTCACCAGCGTCGACGACCCCGAGGGTGTCGAGCGTCTCTACGCCGTCAGCGGCGAGTTGTTCTTCGCGTCCACCAACGATCTGGTGTCGGCGTTCGACTTCGACGACGTCAACGCCGACCTGGTCGAGATCGATCTGAGCAACGCTCGTATCTGGGACACGTCGGCGGTCGCAGCCCTCGATGCCGTGGTGGCAAAGTTCGCAGACCGTGGCATCAAGGCCGAATTGGTCGGCCTCAACCGACACGCCGAAGTTCTGCACGCGGCCAACACCGGGAAAGTCACGGCACACTAGATTTGTCGTCATCCGCTCCGATGCGGAAGGTTGGGCGCATGAGTGCTCCCGCTGACCTGTTCGACCTCACCGGAAAGGTCGCGACCATCACCGGCGGAAGTCGAGGAATCGGCAAGCAACTTGCCCTTGCGTTCGCTCGGTCAGGCGCCGATGTGGTCATCGCTAGTCGCAAGATCGAGAACTGTGAAGCGTTGGCCGCACAGATCACCGAAGAAACCGGTCGGCGGGCGCTCCCTGTCGCCTGCCACGTCGGACATTGGGATGCGTGTGATGAGCTCACCGAAACCGTGTACGGCGAGTTTGGCCGGTGCGACATCCTGGTGAACAACGCCGGAATGTCGCCGCTGTACGACGCGCTCGTCGATGTGACCGAAGCGCTCTACGACAAGGTGATGAACGTGAATCTCCGAGGCCCCTTTCGCCTGTCGGCTACCTTCGGCCAACGTATGGCAGCGGGCGACGGCGGATCGATCATCAACATCAGCTCCATCGCTGCCGAGCGGCCAACCCCAAACGAAGCCGCCTACGGAGCAGCCAAAGCCGGCCTTCATGCCCTCACCAAGTCGTTCGCCCGCGAGTACTCGCCAACGGTACGGGTCAACTGCATCATGCCGGGTGCGTTTCTCACCGATATCAGCGCCGCCTGGACGCCCGAAATGATTGCCGGCCTTGAACAGGCCGTGCCCCTCGGACGTGGCGGCCAGCCCGAAGAGATCGTCGGCGCTGCGCTCTACCTGGCCAGCGATGCCAGTAGTTATACAACGGGTTCGGTCATCAAAGTTGATGGCGGCGCCATCTACGGAACGAGCTAAAAACTTGGAACTGCTCCTGATACGTCATGGCCTCCCGCTGCGCATCGAAAACAACGATGGCACTCCGGCAGACCCTCCGCTTGCACCGCTTGGCCACCGTCAGGCTCAAGCGGCGGCTGAATGGCTCCGCGATGAGGCCATCGACGCCATCTACGTGAGCCCGCTCCAACGGGCGCGCGAAACATCGGCGCCGCTCGAATCGATTCTGGGCCTGGTGGCCGCGGTCGAGCCAGGAATCGCCGAGTACGACGCCGAAGAGCCCAGCTATATTCCGATGGAAGAGCTCAAACGCGACGACCCCGCTGCGTATCGGGACTACATCGACAACAACTCGACAATCGGCGATCCCGTGGCATTTCAAGCGACGGTGCTTGAGGCGATCGACCGAATCGTCGCTGGACACCGGGGCCAAACCGTAGCGGTTGTGTGCCATGGCATGGTGATCAACTCGATTCTTGGCCATGCGGTCGGCACCGAACCGGGCAGCATCATGATTGCCGAACCGACCTACTCGGGCGTTACGCGCATCTCGGCTTCAAGCCAAGGACATCGAACGCTCAAGAGCTTCAACGAAACCCATCACCTTCGTGGTGTAGGTGTTACTGAGGCCTAGCTACTGAGGCCGGTCAGCCGAACAGTTCGCCGAAGTCGAGTACCACCAGAATCACCAGCAAAATGATGATGCCGACGTGCACCACGGTGACCGGCTTCCGCCATTTGTGCTGCGCTTTCCAGAACCGGCGGATGCTGAACATGTTGGCAAAGATGGCAAACGTGCCGAGCGTGACCCCCACCCATGGCCCAACATCGGCAGCGAACGAGATGATCGGCGTGACAAACGGAAATACCACGTAGGTCAGCAGGCACCGTACAGCGCTCACCAGAATGCTCTTGCTGAAGCCCTCTTCGACGGCGTTCTCGCCGTCGGTCGAAGCGTCGGGCGCCTGAAGCGAGCGATCGATATCAGTCACAGCTCCATCATGGCAGTTCCGGAGCCCTATGGGGCCACCCAGCAGCAGTGCGCGGAACCCAGCCCAGCGAAACCCTTTCACTCAACTTTCGCGGTGAGGTCGCATAGGACATCATTACTCCCATGTCTGACACCCTCACTCCTGAAGCAGCCGAAGAATTTCGTGCAAAGTGCGCGGCCTTTATCTCGGAGCACGCGTTCGACCGGGACCGCACCGACGACCCGCGTAGCGAAAAGAGCATGGCCCAAACCAAGAAGTTTCAGGCTGCCTTGGCCGAAGCTGGCCTAGCCGGAATCAACTACGACCCCGAGTTCGGCGGTGCCGGACTCACCCGAGAGCACGACAAGATCTGGCGCGAGGAGTTCGGCAAGTCGGGCATGATGGGCATCGATCTGGTCATCAGCCACGGCATGTGCCTCCCGGTGCTCAACGAATTTGGCACCGATGAGCAGAAGAAGGCCTACATGCCAAAGAACATCACCGGCGAAGAGGTGTGGTGCCAGATGTTCTCCGAACCCGGTGCCGGTAGCGACGTTGCGAGTCTCCAAACCAAAGCGGTTCTCGACGGCGAGGAGTGGGTTATCAACGGCCAGAAGGTCTGGACCACACTTGCGCATCTTTGCGATTACGGCATTCTCATCGCCCGCACCGACCCCGAGCAGGTCAAGCACGCCGGTCTGTCGATGTTCATTGTTGACATGCACGATCCGTCGGTCGAGGTTCGCGCCATTCACCAGATCGACGGCGGTCAGCACTTCAACGAAGTGTTCTTCACCGACACCCGCATCCCCAAAGACAACCTTGTGGGACCAATCCACGACGGCTGGCGGTTGGCAACGGCAATGCTCATGTACGAGCGAGTGGCCATCGGTAGTGGCGGCGCCGGCGGCGTTAGCCATCAGAGTGCCGACAAGCTCATCAGTGCCGCGCAGAAAAACGGCAAGATCAGCGATCCCAACATTCGCCAAGAGCTCATGAAGATGTACTGCCAGGAGACCGCCAAAAGTCTGGTCTCGATGCGTACCCGGGCCGAACTCAAAGCCGGGAAGGCCCCCGGACCCGGCGGATCACTCGGCAAGCTCCACGGTGCGATCATCGCCGAGATGTATCGCAACCTCTCGCTCGAGATCATCGGCGCCGAAGCGGTGGCCTGGGACCCCGCACAAGACGGCGGCGACCGGTGGACGATGGGAGCCCTCAACACGTTCCAAAGCGGCATCGCTGGCGGCACCAACGAGATTCAGCGAAACATCATTGGCGACCGCGTGCTTGGTTTGCCGCGGGAACCATCGGTCGACAAGGGCGTTCCGTTCTCGCAACTTAAGGTTGGAACGCAGGAGTCGGCCTAGTCGCTATGGACCCGGCATTCGAGGGTCAGGCGCAGGTGTTCCACAACGACCGACTTCTCGGAACTGTCAGGGTGACGATCGGCCAGCCAGCCGAGGATTCTGACCGTCCATGGGAGGGGCAAATCATTGGTTCGGACTACCTGATGTGGGGAATGAACCACAAAAAAGTGGAATTGGCGTTGCCCTCAGGGGCACGCGTCCACTGCGTTGTGCTCGCCTCAGGAAAGCTGCGAGGATTACCAGAATCTCCGTAACCGAATTGCAACAAAACGGCCGCTTCGGGCCAACAGACTGTGCAATATTCTTTACTTCCTTCACAGTGTGGTGCAATCTTGAAGGGTGCTGGCAGTAGTGTGGGAGCCGCAATGAGCGGCGAGACGAACTCCGAGAGTTCTCGAGGATTCCCTCGAAACGTACTTGCGCGCGTCGCTGCCATTATCAACCCCGACGTTCGCAGCAAGCGCTTTTTCGAGGGCGCCGGCGGGCAATTGTCGCTGCTGGGCGTGATGTTCGGGTTCTACCTCGGTGTGCGTGGCATCACCCAGGCCTCAGAAGACCTTGCGCTTGCAAACGCCTACGACATCTTGAAGTTCGAGGCGCAGCTCGGAATTGCCTGGGAGCAGAAAATCCAGCAATACCTACTCGATCGTTCGAACTGGATGGCCTTCTTCAATTGGTTCTACGCCTGGACCTACTGGCCGGTTCTTGCCGGTTCGCTCGTGCTGCTGTGGTGGCGCGACCGCCATCGCTACCTGTTGTTTCGCGACGCGCTCATTTTCTCCGGAGCAATCGGCCTCATCATTTTCACCTTCTACCCGGTTGCGCCGCCCCGCTTTCTCGACGGATTCGTCGACACGGTCAGCGCCACGTCGCGCCACGTCATTGCGCACCCCAGCGCACTCATGAACCCCTTTGCGGCACTGCCGAGCTTCCATGTTGGCTGGCACACGCTTTCGGCACTGATGATCGCCTCGATGGTTTCGTCGAAGCCATTGCGGGTACTCATCATGACCCCGTCGGCCATCATGGCAGTCACCGTGGTCGTTACTGCCAATCACTACATCGTCGATGCCGCCTTGGGCCTCGTGCTCTCGATCTCGGGTCTTCTCGCCATCAAGGCGTTCCGGAAGAACCCGGCAGCCGACGACACCGAACGCCACATGGCAAACGAGCCGGTTCCCGTCTGAGTTTCTGACCGGTCATCGCCGGTCCTAAGCTTCGCCCTGTGACTCGGCCGCCCCACAGACCCAGCATCTGGGGCGTATGTGGCGGCAGCGGCTCCGGGAAAACCACGCTCGCTCGGTCGCTGTTTGATCGGCTAGGCGACCGCGCAGGGTTTGTTGCCATCGACTCCTACTACAAGGACCTTGGGTATCTCACCCTCGAGCAACGTGACCAGGTCAACTTCGATCACCCCGACAGCCTCGATCTGGATCTCTTTGTCGAACATCTCGATCAGCTTCGGGCCGGACAGACCGTCGAGATCCCGCGTTATGACTTCAGCGTGCATAGCCGGTCAACCGGCACCGACCCACTCGCTCCTCGCGATGTGGTGATTACCGAAGGCATCTTGTTGTTGGCCGACCCCCGAATCAGAGCCCGGCTCGATGTTGCGATCTTTCTCGATGTTGACCCTGATGTTCGCTTGGAACGTCGCGTGGCACGAGACGTTGCCGAGCGTGGTCGCACCGAAGCCGGGGTTCGTGAAGTCTTCTCGTCGGTGGTGCAGCCAATGGAACAGCTCTTTGTTCTCCCGATGGGGCAACACGCCGATGTGATCTTCGAACATCCCTTTGATCTCGGCGAGGCCACCACACGCATCCTCACCGAGTTCGCTCCACCCGGGTGACGTCGGCCGCCGAACCCCCCGGCCCCCAGCGACTTCCTCGGGGCATCCGGGCCATTCTGCTGGCCAACTTCGCCAGCACTTTCGCGTACCTGGGAATCATTACCTTCGCTGGTGATCAGGTGTTTGCCATAACTGGCCGCGAGCTCGACCTGGGTCTTCTTGGCCTTGCGGCGTTTGTGCCGATCTTTGTTTTCTCACCAATCGCCGGCACGTTGGTCGACCGGTTCGATCGTCGATACATATACGCCGGAGCGGTTGCCGTCGAGGTAGCGATTGCCTTGGGATTGTTCTTCTACGTTCGGTCAGACCCCACCTCGGCCCTTCCCATCTTTGCTGCGGTCAGCGGTTACGGCGTCGCCCGCGCGTTTGCCGCGCCGGCGAGCCGCGCGATGCCCATCGATCTCGCGCCGCCCGAAATCCTCGAGCGGGTCATCGCTCTCAAGGCGCTGGCGTTTCAGACCGGTGTTATCGCTGGTCCGGTCGTTGCCGGGTTCGCCGCCGTGATCGCTCCCGAACTCCCGTATCTCATCGGCACGGTGCTTCTGTTGGCGGTGTTGATACTTCTCACCCAAGTGCCGAAGCCCCCCATCGAGCAGTTGGGAACTCCCACCGGCCCCGCCCAGGCTTTTCGCGATGCGGTCGAGGGCATGCGGTATGTGCGCAAGAACCCGGTGGTGTTCGGCGCAATCAGCCTCGACCTTTTTGCGGTGCTGCTGGGTGGCGCGACTGCACTTCTTCCGGCGATCGCCGAGAAACACCTGGGTGTGGGCGAGATTGGTCTTGGTTGGCTTCGGGCGGCCGACGGCATCGGTGCAGCCTCGGTCTCGGCCATGCTCTCGGTTCGACCGCTCAAACGGCGGATCGGCAAGGTGCTGTTGTGGTCGATTGCCGGGTTCGGTTTGGCCACCATCGTGCTCGGCTTCACCCGCAACTACGCCATCGCCTTTGCCGCCATCGTGGTGCTGAGCGGCTCGGACGCCATCAGCGTGTACATCCGGTCGAGCCTGGTACCACTAGCCACCCCAGAAGTCATGCGAGGCCGAGTCATCGCCCTCGAAAACGTGTTCATTGGAGGGTCGAACGAACTCGGATCGTTGGAGTCTGGGGTGGCCGCCCAACTGTTGGGGCTGGTGTGGGCCGTCGTGACCGGCGGCATCGGCACTATTGCGGTCGTAGCGCTGTGGTGGAAGTTCTTCCCGGCACTTCGCGATGTTGACCGATTCGAAGACGTCCGCGTGCCGAACACGTAACTGCGGCTAGTCCTTCGTCTCCGCGTACGTGATGACTCGGGTCATGATCTCGTCGGTGGACTTCTCGAGTGCGCCACAATCGAACGGTGGTTGCGGATCGTATTCGATCATTAGCTGCATCGCTTTGGCCGCTACGTCGTCGACCAGCAGCTCGGACAGCCGCAAGGCCATGTCGATGCCCGACGACACCCCAGCTGCGGTGATGATTCGCTGGTCGAGATGTTCGACCACCCGCTTTCCGGTGGCCTTCGCACCCAGTTGGTCGAGATCGGCGTACGTGCTCCAATGGGTGGCCGCCTCGAGCCCGTCGATGAGCCCCGCAGCGGCCAACACCATCGAACCGGTGCAGACCGAGGTGGTAAAGCTCGTTGTTGGATGCACGTGACGAAGCCAGTCGTGGATTGCACAGGGTTCGAGAAGCGCTCGTGTGCCGACGCCTCCCGGCACGATGACCACATCGGGCTGTTGACACTCCTCGAAGGTGGCATCGACGGTTAGGCCCAAGAACCCGTTCTCGGTCCGGACCTCACCCTTTTGTTCCCCGACGAAGATCACCGTGGCTCCCGGGAGCCGTTGCAGGACCTCGTAGGGTCCGACTGCGTCGAGTGCGGTCAGGCGGTCGAAAAGCGCGACAGCGATCTGCATAGTGGTATTCCTTTCAGGATCCGGCAGAAGTGAACTGCCGGCGGTAGGCATCGGGGGAGATCCCGAGGCGACGATGGAACGCCCGCCGAAGCGTTTCGGCTGTGCCGAACCCGCACCGCGAAGCGACCGACGAAAGACCGACCGATTCGGTCTCAAGGACTTGGCGGGCAGCCTCAACTCGCAGGCGCTCGATGTGTCGTCCGACCGGCTCGCCGATTTCGGCGCGGAAGCGGCGGGTGAAATGGCGGCTCGAGAGTCCGACTCGCTGCGCAAGCGCGTCGACGGAGAGGTCGCCACCGAGCTCATCGTGAATGATCTCGCAGGCCAGACGTATGGGTGCGGCCTCGGCTGACTTGCTCCATACCGGAGTAGCGAACTGACTCTGCCCGCCGGGGCGGTGCAGATACACCACCAGGTACCGGGCCACGATTCGGGCGACCTCGGGTCCAAGGTCGTGCTCGACCAGGGCAAGGGCGATGTCGATGCCAGCGGTAACCCCGGCTGAGGTCCAGAGTCCATCGTCGTAGATATAGATCGGATCAGGATCGACGTCGACGTTGGGGTAGCGCTGGGCAAGGACGCCCGCCCGACTCCAGTGGGTAGTGACCCGCTTTCCATCGCAGATTCCAGCTGCGGCGGCCAGGAACGTTCCGGTGCAAACCGTGGCGACCCGTTCGGCCCTGCGGCCAGACTCGGCGAGCCACGCGACAAGTTCGGGCTGGTCATCCTCGACGGCTCCGTCGCCGCCCGGAATGATCAGCGTATGGATCGGGTCGGTGAGCTCTGCCAGCGCGTGGGTGGCATGAAGCGTCATCCCGCTCTCGGTAGCAACCGGGCCAGCCGATGTCGCGGCAATACAAAGTTCGTACCCCGGCTCGTTTCGGCCAAGTCCCTCAAGCACCCGCACCGCCGAAGCGAACACCTCGTGGGGGCCGACCAGGTCGAGCGGCTGGATCCCGGGAAAGGCCGTGAATACGATTCTGCGATCTGCCATGGCTCTAGTAGAGCCAGAAGACGCCTAGGGCGTCAACGACATGAATCCCACCGATTCAGCCATCGTTGGAACGCGAGGGCCACCAGGGCGAGAACCAGAAGAGCAATCCAATGAGCGCAACCATCGCCAGGCCAAGCCCGGCGAGTTCGAGTCCGCTCGCGCCCTGGTCGTTGGCGGTTAGCACTGCACCAGCGGCCGTGGGGTCATAGAAGAACTCGTAGCCGGCTTCCTGAATCCCGTCGCCGTCGTCGTTTTCGATCATGAAGAAGACCAGATACTGGCCTTCGGTCGGAAGCTCCTTGAGTACCTCGGCCCGAATGGTGAAGTCGTCGACCAACTCGGTGGTTGCCAGGTAACCCTCAAGCAGGGCCCCTTCGCTGTCGCGCAGATCGATGTTGATATCGGCGCCATCTTTGATGGGGTCGAGGAACTGCAACCGGACCTCGGAGAACGGTCCCGAGAGAAGACCAACGGCGGGCACCGCCGCCGCCAAACTGCTATGGGCACCCGCTGTCGCGCTGCCCAGGACGGCCACGGCCAACGCCATCACGACGAAAAGGCGACGCATGATTGGCAAGAATCTCATTGCAGGTAACCGTAGTGACCGTGCTCTCGAACGTGGGGTCAGTACCGGAAGTGGCGGATACGTTCGCCACGCTCTCCGATGAGCGATAGCGATTCGATGCCAAGTTCCAAGTGCATATCGGCAAAGTTCTTGGTGACCATGGCGTCGCTCTTTTGGGTCTTCACTCCGTCGGGGGTCATGGGAAGATCCGATACCAGAAGCAGCGCTCCACGGGCGATCTGGTTGGCATGGCCGACGGCGAACACCGTGGCCGTTTCCATATCGATTGCCAACGCCGACATCTCGCGCAGTTCGTCTTTGAACTCCTCGTCGTGTTCCCACACCCGCCGGTTGCTGGTGTAGACGGTTCCGGTTCGATATTCGAAACCGGCGTCGACGATGCGTTCGGAGACAAACTTGTGCAGCTTGAACGATGGGAGGGCGGGCACGAGCTTGGGAAGATAGTGATCGCTGGTGCCATCGCCCCGGATTGCACCGATGGGCAGAACGAAGTGACCGATCTCGCTGGAGTCTTTTAGGCCGCCACATTTACCGAGGAAAAGAACACCTTCGGGCATTCGGGCCGACAACAGATCCATGATGGTGGCAGCGTTTGCCGAGCCCATTCCAAAGTTGACCATCGTGAGGCCGTCAGAGTTGGTTGACGCCTGAAAGGTTCGGTCGAGTCCTTTGATTTCCGAATCGAACTTCTCGGCGAAGGATTCGAGGTAGTTCTTGAAGTTCGTGAGCAGGATATAATCGCCGAACTCATCGACTTCCATGCCCGTGTAGCGGGGCAACCAGTCTTTCGTGATTTCGAGTTTGCTTACCATAAATCGACGTTAGTACAGCCGGTTCGCCATTTCACCGGTCACGAGTCACGCCCTTCTGCCTGGCGATGACCAGTAATGGCTGGCTGCCCGTAGGCTTTTGGTATGTCTCGAAACAAGATTCTCGGAAGCCTTGGTGGGCTTGTTTTGCTCGCCGTGGTGGCCATCGTGGTGTTCTTCACCTTCATCCGCGATGACGCCCCCGAGGAGTTCGAGTTGCGGTCGGCCGAAGAGTTGGCCGAAGAGACCGCCGACGATTCGGGAGCGGCTGACCCGTCAGCCGAAGAAGACACAGCCGAAGAAGACACAGCAGAAGAAGACACAGCAGAAGAAGACACAGCAGAAGAAGATACGGAACCGGTCGAATCCGACGAGGCCGAGGCGGGAACGATCGTCGAGGGCACGTGGACCGCAGGACCCGAGTCGGCGGCCGGCTACCGGGTGGTCGAGGACTTTGCCAGCGGCCTTCAAGATTTTGAGGCCGTGGGCAGAACCAACATGATCGATGGATTCCTCACCATCGAGGGAACCACCGTGGTGTCGGCAACATTCGATGTCGACATCGCATCGATCACCAGCGACAGCGGCACCCGCGACAATCAGTTCCGCGGCCCCATCATGAACGCCGACGAGTTCCCGACCGCCAAGTTCGTTCTCACCAGCCCGATCGAACTCGAGACCATTCCCGGCGAGGCCACGCCGATCAGCACCACCGCGACCGGCGACCTTACGTTGCGCGGCGTCACCCAACCCGTCGAGGTTGCGATCGACGCCCAGGTGGTTGCCGGCGAGATCGAAGTCGTGGGCAGTATCGATGTGTTGTTCTCTGACTTTGCGATCGACAACCCGTCGAACCCTGCGGTGTCGGTGCGCGATGAAGGAAAGGTCGAGTTCCAACTCATCTTCGTGCAATAAACTCGGTCACATGCGTAAATCGGCGGGAATTGGGTTGCTTGTTGGGCTTGGCCTTCTCATCGGACTCGTTGCGGTGTTCATCGTGTCTCGGTCCGATGCCCCCGACGCCTTTGAACTCAGTGCCGATGACACTGCGGATCCATCCGGAGAAACCGAGACCGAGGGCAACTGGATCATCGGCGATGGTTCGCAGGCTGGCTACCGGGTGGTCGAGGACTTCGCCGGCGGTCTTCAGGACTTCGAAGCGGTGGGTCGGGGTAGCGATATCGAAGGTTTCCTGACCGTCGAGGGCACAACCATCGTGTCGGCGACCTTCGAGGTTGCTATCGATACCATCACCAGCGATGACGACCTGCGCGACAGCAAGTTCGCTGGCGACATCATGAATGCGGCGGAGTTTCCCACCGCCAAGTTTGTCCTGACGCAACCCATCGAGTTGGGCGACACCCCAACACCCGACACGCCCGTGGCAACAACAGCTACCGGCGACCTCACCCTTCGAGGTGTCACCAACGAGGCGCCGGTGACCATCGATGCGCAGCTCACCGGTGGACGCATCGAGATCGTCGGCTCCATCGACGTGCTCTTCAGTGATTATGGCATCGCCAATCCATCGATCGAGCGCATCATTTCGGTTCGTGATGAAGGAAAGGTCGAGTTTCAGCTGTTCCTCGAGAAGGAATGAAACGAACGAGAAGATCTAGTCGAGCAGGGCGTCGCCACGGACGCGCCGAATTTCTGCTTCCTCGTGTTCTTTGAGTACCCGACCAAACAGCTGCTGGGTTCGGTCGAGGCGACCAATGACCGCATCCTGTTCGGTGTAGGCGAAGATCGCTGCGTGGCGAGGACACGAGTTTTCGGCCACCCGGGTTACCCGATGAAGCGAATACCGGCCCCGAAAGATCTGAAGATCGCTGGGTCGAAGGTCGAGCGAAACCACGTTGGTGGTGCCTCCCGCGAGAATGTCGCCGATGGCGTCAAAGCCTTCATCGTCGGCGGACCGAATGGCTGGCACATACTCGAACAGCCCGCCCTCGTCGGCTTCCTCGACCAGAACGGTCACCGCAAAGTCGTTGGTGTCGAAATGCCAAGTGAACTGCTGCCCGGGATCCAAGATGTTCGACGTGAGTCCGGCAAGCGGATCGGCATAACAGTAGAGCGCATCGATATCGAGGCAGTCGGCAAGGAACTTCGCCACCTCAGGGGCACGGAACAGCACGTCGGTTGCACAACTTGCGTCCCACGCATCGCCGGGGATGAACCCGCTCGATCGTTCGATGAACGTATTGACCGGATGGTCGAGTGGGTAGTCGTGATTCACGTCGGTGTGAAAGTACGGATTCATGTTCTGGGTCGAGAAGTGGGTATGTGATTTCCGGTCGCGAATCTCTTCGCCTAGCACCTTCAAGGCGTCGGGACGTACGAAGTTCTTGTTGAGGGCGCATCCAGATTCATTGAGCTGCGACCGAGCGGCGTCGACCACCGACGCGTACGCAGCGCTTTCGGGCGCAAGCAGCGGATACCGGTCGGTATCGACGATTTCTTCGAGCGACAGAGTGGGTTGCGGGGCGCTCATAGGTCTATTTCTCCCAATGGGGAACCCAGTCCCCGTCGAGACGCATCGAAAGCTCCGAATCGTCCTCGATGCGCTTTGCCACATGAAGCTCGCCAACGTCGCTTCCGTAACGCTCGGCGGCGGCTTTGAACATTTCCTGGGCTTTCATAGTCATATCGAGCGAGGCGCCGACGTTGGCTGAAAGCTCTTCGATCAACCCGAGGTCCTTCAAGCAAAGGTCGAGGCTAAACGACGGGTCGTAGTGGCCGGCAAAGATCGACGGTGCATCGTGGCGGGCCACAAAGGAGTCGCCCACGCTTTCTTTGATGGCGTACCAGAGCGTGTCGAGGTCGACCCCGTTGGCCATGCCCAGTGCGAACCCTTCGGCCAGCGTTGCTGCGTGGACGAACCACAACTGGTTGGTGACCAGTTTCGTGACGTTGCCGGTTCCTCGCGGTCCGCACTCGATCACCAAGCCAAGGTGATCGAGCACCGGCTTTACCCGGGCAACGCTGGCGTCATCTCCGCCCAGGAACAGCGTGAGCTTTCCGGTGCGGGCACCGTCGACCGCTCCGGTGACTGGCGAGTCGACCACGGCCACGCCTTCGGGGGCGAGGTCGGCGAGTTGGTCGACAAGCTCGCGACGGTTGGTCGTGAGATCGACCCAGATCGAACCGCTGGTCATGGCCGCCAACGCTCCCCCATCGTCCATCACGCTCACCACATGGTCGGGTCTGGGAAGAGATGTGAGAAGCAGTTCGCACCAGCCAGCCGCGGCGGTGGCGGACTCGGCGGCACTAGCACCGTGCCCCACGGCAAGCTTCAGCGCAGCCTCATCGATATCGAATGCCTGCACCTCGTACCCGGCATCGCACAACCGCTTACACATCGGCCCGCCCATATTGCCCAGGCCAACGAATCCGATTCGTGGTTGATCACCGCTCGACTTGTCTGTCATGTCGGCGAAGGTACTCACGGACCCCAGGGCGGACAAGCACCGACAGACGAGGTTTCCATCAGGTAAGAACCGGATCAGCAGACCATCGCGGTCTCCAACCCCGATCGGTCGAAGATATCGTTGGACCAATGGTGGATCTTCGGAACCAACTCGACACCCAAACCGACACGCACTAGCGATGCCGACCTGTCATCGTGGGCCAGTGCGCCCCTCCCCCATTCTGCGACCACTAGTACTCGTGGTTCTGTTGGCGATGATCGCCGCCGCATGCACCACCGAGTCGGCACAACTGGTGCCGGCCGACTCCGCCGCAACCACCAGCTCGCCACCGACACCCGATGGCCCAACGACCACGCTGGCTCCCGACCAAGCGCCTCCCACCAGCCCACCAAGCGATCCGTCGGACTCTGACCCCGACGAACCTCAGGCACCAGACGAAACCGATCCGGGAGATCTCGACCCGGACGAGCCCCAGCAGGGTGAGGTTCCGCCGTTCGAGGCTGAGCCGCCAGCGCCGGTTCCGGCCGAGCCCGAGCCCGAGGGTCTCATCGCCATTCTTGGGAACGACGGCGATCTATTGATCATCGAACCAACCGGAACTCAGGTGGCCGAACTCACCGACCACGACGACCGCAGAGTCGCCCAACCGACCTGGTCTCCCGACGCCGAGTTTGTGGCGTGGACCGAACTTCCCGCCAGCGGTTCACCCCGACCCAAGCTGGCTATCGATACGCCCGAGGCCGATAGCGCAGCCAGCATCGATACGCCGTTTCCGAGCTTCTTCAATGCTTGGGATCCCGAGGCATCTCGCATCGCCATGCTGGGCCAAACCGCCCAAGGCGTTGGCGTTTCGTTCGTGGGCGTCGAAGACGGCGTGCTGTCGGCCGATGCCGCACCGGCCGACGGCGGACAGCCGTACTTCTTCGACTGGGTCGGCCCCGACAGTCTCTACGCACACGTGGGCTCCGAGGTCGGCACGCTCACCCTCGGCGAAGCCGGGCCGGGTGGCGCAGGCGCTTCTCGAGACGACACCGGCACCAGCAGCGAAGTCGGCGGCGATTTTGGCGCCCCCGATGTGCTGAGCGACGGCACCGTACTGGTGGTCGACAGTTCGTCGGGTTCGCCGGTTCTGCAGCGGCGTTCGCTCGATGGGTCAACCACGACCGCACTGGCCAATCTCACAAGCTCGGCGTTTCTTGTGGTCGACCCCACCGAGACCTTCGTGGCGGTGCAGGTAACCGGAGAGCTATCGGCTGCACCGCCGACAACGGTTACCGCATGGCGTCAGCCGACCGGCCCCGATGACCCCTCGGACACGCCAGCGCAACAGTCGGATCTTCCGACGATGGGCGGTGGCGTTTGGGTGTATGAGTTCTCTTCGGGCGAAGCGTTTCAGGTAGCGGACGAGTTACGAGAGGGAATGTTCTGGGACCCCACCGGAACCCGACTTCTCATGCTGGCACCGGACGGCGAACTGGCCCGCTGGCAAATCTGGTCGATCGATGGCGCATCACGGTTCACCAACCTGCTTGATCTCTCCCCCATGCTTCGCAATGACTACCTACCGTTCTATGACCAGTACGGCAAGAACATCACGTTCTGGTCACCCGACGGTTCGAGCTTCGTGTACTCGGCGCTGGCTGACGATGGGTTTCTCACCATCTTCATTCACAACGCATCAAAGAACGGCGTGTCGACCGAGGTAGCCAAAGGACCAGTCGCGGTGTGGTCGCCCGCCGGGGGCGGCGCTTCCGGCAGCGAGTCGCGCCTCTAGCCAGCCCTGAGTTAGCCAGCCCTGAGTTAGCTAGCCCTGAAAGCTGAGACTCTTCGAGATTCGGCGCGCCCGCTCGGTGAGAAGTCCGGCGATCCAATCTTCTTGGCCGGCTACCGGGAACCGATATGACGGCCCGTGGCAGTGCATGGCGCCAATGACATCGCCCGCCGAGCTGAATATCGGCACCGCCACCGAGCTCAGTCCTTCGGCAAGTTCGTCTCGGGTCCAGGCGTAACCATCGACGCGAGCCTTGATGATGCGGAGACGAAGCTTCTCGGGGTCGGTCATCGTGTTGGGCGTGAACTGGCTGTGTTCGCGAGCAAGAAAGGACTCGAGGGCGTCTTCGGCCCAGTGCGAAAGAAACACCAACCCCGAGCACACCACGTGCATCGGAAGGCTCTCGCCTGTCCAGTCGCGCACCTGCACTTCGTTGGGGCCATCGATCTGGGCGATGTACTTGACCTCGTACCCCACTTCGACCGAAAGCCCCACCGCCTCGCCAAGCTGTTCGACCAGGTCGATCAAATGGGTTTGGGCGACTGCGGTGATGTTGCGGGCCGGGTCGACGCTTGACGCAATGGTGAGGATGGCGGGCCCGATACGAAAGTTGCCGTGCTCGATGCGCTCGACGGCGCCAAGGTTCTCAAGGGTGTTGAGGAGTCGAGCCACGGTGCTGGTGGGAAGGTCGACCTCGCGAGAAAGGTCGCTGATACCTGAAGGCTGCCGCGAGATCGCCTGAAGCAAGGCGAATGATCTATCAACACTTTGCACCGATGCCATCTACCCACGCTCCCTTCTTGGCCGAATCCCCCACCTTACATCCCACCATGCAGTTGCTTCCCACAATGTGGAAAAGAATCCACGATGTGGCGACCAGCCGTGGACACTTTTCGGTCGATGGATGTACCTTGATCCGTGAACCCAGTTTGCCACCATATAGATCTTTCCCACAATACGGGAAGACTTAACCCAGTTTGGGAGCTGAACATGTCAGACGAACCACAGGGCACCCCAGGAGAAGATCACGACGATGAGGAAATCATCCTTGCCGATCTTTCCGATGAAGATCTCACCGCCCAGATGCACGATGACCTCTACGATGGACTCGGCGAAGAGATCAGCGAAGGCACGAACATTTTGCTCGGCCGCGGCTGGAGCGCCGACAAGGTTCTGAACGACGCTCTGGTCGAAGGCATGCGCATCGTCGGTATCGACTTTCGCGACGGCATTCTCTTTGTGCCCGAGGTTCTCCTTGCCGCCAACGCCATGAAGGCTGGTATGGCCATCCTTCGCCCGCTGCTGGCCGAAACCGGCGCCGAACCAATCGGCAGCATCGTCATCGGCACGGTCAAAGGCGACATCCACGACATTGGGAAAAACCTTGTCGCCATGATGCTTGAAGGTGCCGGCTTTGAAGTGTTCGACCTCGGCATCAACACCGACGTCGACGAATATCTCGAAGCGCTCGAGAAACATAAGCCCGACATCCTTGGCATGTCGGCGCTGCTCACCACCACCATGCCGTACATGAAGGTGGTTATCGAGACTCTGGCCGAGAAGGGCCTGCGTGACGACTACATCGTGCTCGTTGGAGGAGCCCCGCTGAACGAAGAGTTCGGCGAGGCCATCGGTGCCGACGCCTATTGCCGCGACGCTGCCGTCGCCGCCGAAACCGCCACCAAGCTGGTAGCCGAGCGCCGCGCTGCGGCGTAACCACTCGCTTCAGTCCGAAAGAGAACCCACCATGGCAGAACGCCGACGCCGCCGAGGCGGTGCGCCCGGAATCATCGTCATCTCTTGGCGCGACATTCCGGCACAAGTCACCGTTGAAGCCGGCGGGCAAAAGCACACCCACCTGCTCCACGCACGGTTCCAGCACGCCATCGACCGAGCAGCCATGGTTGCCGACCTCACCGACACCAACTCCTATGTCCAGGAGTGGACTCGCACCGTCGTGCCCTTCGAAGGCGGTGTCCCCGAAGACGGCGGCGAGGCGGCGGCATCGGCCGAAGCCGAGCGAATCGACGCCGATTTCAACCGAGACAAACTCGAAGCGTTCGTCACCAACGGCGGACTCAACCCCGAGACCCACCCCGATGCCTATGCGGGCATCCAACGCCCACCAGAAAGCGAAGCCCCAAATGACTGACACCGTGATCAGCTCGGCAACCAAAGAGGTCGTCATCGGCGCTGGCCGGCCCTTCGTCATGATTGGCGAACGCATCAACCCCACCGGCCGCAAGTTGCTGGCCGCCGAGATGAAAGAGGGCGACTTCAGCCGCGTCGAGGCCGACGCCATCGCCCAGGTCGAAGCGGGCGCTCAGATGCTCGACGTCAACGCCGGTATCCCGCTTGCCGATGAGCCCGCACTGCTCGCCAAGGCGATTCAACTCGTCCAGTCGGTCACCGATGTACCCATCTCCATCGACTCATCCATCGTCGAAGCCCTCGAAGCCGGCCTGGCGGTGTACCAGGGCAAGCCGTTGGTCAACTCGGTTACCGGGGAAGATGAACAGATGGAACGGGTACTACCTCTCGTCGCCAAGGCTGGCGCAGCGGTGGTTGCCATCTCCAATGACGAGACCGGAATCTCCGAGGATCCCGATGTTCGCTACGAGGTTGCCAAGAAAATCGTCAACCGCGCCGCCGACCACGGCATCCCCAAAGAAGACATCGTGGTCGACCCGCTCGTCATGCCCATCGGGGCCATGGGTACCGCTGGCCAGCAGGTGTTTGCGTTGCTCCGCCGCCTTCACGGCGAACTCGGCGTTAACACCACGTGCGGCGCCTCCAACGTGAGCTTCGGACTGCCGGCCCGTAATCACATCACCGGGACCTTCCTGGCCATGGCCATCTCCAACGGCATGACCTCGGCCATCATGAGCCCGCTTCACGAAGAAGTCCGAACCGCCGTCATGGCCGCCGATGTTCTGGCCGGCAACGACGAGAACTGCGCCGCCTGGATTGCAGCCAAGCGCGATCCCGATGCTGGTGGCGGTGCCGGTGGTGCTCGTCGCCGCGCCGGTGGCCGTCGCCGCAAGTAAGACCGAGAAGCCCGTGTCCGAAGAGGTCCACGTTGTCTTTACGCCTTCTGGCCGCCAGGGAAACGTTCCTGCCGGTAGTACGGCGCTCGAGGCAGCGCGCGCCCTTGGCGTCGACCTCGATACGGTTTGTGGCGGACGCGGCATTTGCGGGCGCTGCCAGGTAGCACCGTCGTTCGGCGAATTCGCCAAGCACGGCATCACCTCCGAAGCCGATGCGGTGAGCCAACCCGGCCCGACCGAGTTGGGCTACGGCGGCAAACGTCCAATCGCCGAGCAGAACCGGCTTGGCTGCCAGATGCACATCGCCGGCGATGTCGTGCTCGATGTGCCGCCCGAAAGCCAGGTGCATAAGCAGGTCGTCCGTAAGCGGGTTGAAGTTCCCGATATGGAGATCGATCCGGTTCTGCGGCTCTACTTCACCTCGGTCGCCGAACCTGAGCTCGACAGTCCCCAAGGCGAACTCGGCCGCACCAAGGACGCATTGGCCAACGATTGGCAGCTCACCGACCTCGATGCCGGTCTTGGCGCCGTCGGCCAGCTGCAACAAGCCCTCCTCAAGAGCCGCGATATCACCGTCGCTGTACGCGATGGCCGAACCATCGTTGCCGCCTGGTCTGGTTTGGTCGACGAAGTCTTTGGCGTGGCCATCGACGTCGGCTCCACCACCATCGCGGGCCACCTACTCGAACTCTCCACCGGCGAGGTCCGCGCATCGAGCGGCGTCATGAACCCGCAAATTCGGTTCGGCGAAGATCTGATGAGCCGGGTGTCGTATGTGATGATGAATCCCGAGGGCGCCGACGACCTCACCTCGTCGGTTCGTGAAGCGCTCGACGAGTTGGTCACCTCACTCGCCGACGACGCCGAGCTCAGCAGCGACGCAATCCTCGAACTCACGCTCGTGGGCAACCCGGTGATGCATCACCTCATGTTGGGCCTCGACTCGGTTCCTCTCGGCGGAGCGCCTTTCGCGCTGGCTGTCGACGAAGCCCTTGAGCTTCCGGCTTCGGAGCTCAATATTTCTGCCAACCCGTCGGCCCGGGTCTACGTGCTGCCCTGTATCGCCGGCCATGTTGGTGCCGACACGGCCGCCGCAATCTTGTCCGAGCGTTCCCACGAGGCCGAGGGCGTGCAGCTTATGGTCGACGTTGGCACGAATGCCGAGATCGTTCTGGGCGGTCGAGATCGGTTGCTCGCTGCATCGAGCCCCACCGGCCCCGCCTTCGAGGGCGCCCAAATCAGCAGTGGCCAGCGCGCCACCGCGGGGGCTATCGAACGGGTGCGTATCGACCGCGAAACGCTCGAACCCCGTTACCGCATCATTGGGTCCGAGCTCTGGAGCGACGACCCCGGTTTCGCCGACGACACCAAAAAGCTCACCATCACCGGCATCTGCGGTTCGGGCATCATCGAAGTGGTGTCCGAGATGCATCTGGCCGGCATCATCACTACCGACGGCGTCATCGACGGCAGCAAAGCCGCGACGTCGCCGCGCATTGTGGAAGAAGGTCGAACCTTCTCGTACCTGCTGCACGACCCGGCTCCCGACTCGGGGCAACCGCAGCTCTTCATCACCCAAAACGACGTGCGGGCAATTCAGCTCGCAAAGGCTGCGCTCTATGCAGGCGTTCAGCTACTCATGGATCATCTCGGGGTAACCGAGCTCGACTCCATCCGACTCGCCGGCGCCTTCGGAAGCCACATCGACCCCACCTACGCGGTGTCGTTGGGCCTTGTTCCCGATTGCGCCATCGACCAGGTGACCTCGGCGGGCAATGCCGCGGGCACCGGTGCAGTGATCGCCTTGCTTTCGGGCACGGCACGGCGGGAAATCGAAGCGGTGGTGCGGTCGGTCGAAAAGATCGAAACCGCTACCGAAGCGAAATTCCAAGACCATTTCGTTGAAGCGATGGCCATTCCCCACAAAACCGCCGAGTACCCGCATCTGTCGAAGGTCGTCGACCTTCCGACTCGAACCGAGTCGAGTGCTGATGCAGCCGGTGGTGCGGGTGGCGGTCGACGCCGACGACGAAGCAGAAGCTCCCGGGAGGGATAACCCACATGAGTGATACCGACGAAGCTGTCACCCCAGATCCAGAGGCTGCCGGAAGTGGCCGACGCGGTCGCCGCGGCGGAGGTCGCGCCGGACGCGCCGCCTCACGCAAAGCCAACAAGCCCGAAACGGCGGCGTATCTCGAACGCAAACTCAAACCGGTCGAAGTCCTCGACGAAGAGGGTTACGCCATCATCGAAGCCAACGCCGAGGTCATCCTCAGCGAGATCGGACTCGACTTCCGCGACTACCCCAGCGCACTCACGTTGCTTGCCGACGCCGGCGCCGACGTCGATGGCGAACGGGTTCGGTTCCCCAAGGGCATGTGTCGGGAGATCGTGCAGGCCACTGCGCCAGCGCAGTACACCCAGCACGCCCGAAACTCGGCCCACAACGTAGAAATCGGCGGCAACAACACCGTCTTTGCCCCCAACTACGGCTCCCCGTTTGCCTTCGACCTCGAGCGGGGCCGCCGATATGCCGACATCGCCGACTTCCAAGACATTGTGAAGCTCGTCTACATGCTCCCCCATCTGCATCACTCGGGTGGAACCGTCTGCGAGCCCACCGACATCCCGGTTTCAAAGCGCCACCTCGACATGGTTTACGCCCATATCAAGTACAGCGATAAGCCCTATATGGGTTCTGTCACGGCGGCCGAGCGGGCCGAGGACTCCATCGAGCTCTCTCGCATTGGTTTCGGCGGCGACCTTGGCGGGCGAACCGTGATGACTTCGCTCATCAACGCTTCGTCGCCACTGAGCTGGGACGCCACCATGCTTGGGGCAGCCGAGGCCTACGCCAAAGCCAACCAGGCTTCGATCTTTAGTCCGTTCATCTTGGCCGGCGCGATGGCTCCAGCCACCACCGCTGGCGTGTGTGCTCAGTCGCTGGCCGAAGCCCTTGCCGGCATGACGTTTGCCCAGCTGATCAACCCCGGCTGCCCGGTGGTGTTCGGAACCTTCGCTGCGTCGATGTCGATGCAATCGGGCGCACCCACTTTCGGCACCCCCGAACCCGCCCACGTCAACTACATCATGGCGGCTTTGGCTCGTCGTCTCGGCGTACCGTTCCGCTCTGGCGGTTCGCTGTGCGCCTCGAAGCTTCCCGATGCCCAGGCCGCCTACGAGTCGGCCAATACCCTGCAACCCGCCGTGCTTTCGGGCGTCAACTTCATGCTGCACGCGGCCGGTTGGCAGGAGGGTGGTCTCTCGGTCGGTTTCGAGAAGCTCATCATGGACCACGACCAACTGGGCGCCATGGCCAAGTTCGCTCAGGGAGTCGACCTTTCCGACAACGGCCAAGCCATGTCGGCGTTCCGCGAGAACGAGCCCGGCCAGCACTTCCTTGGCACCGAGCACACCCTGGCCAACTTCGAGTCGGCGTTCTACAGCAGCACTGTTGCCAACTACGACAGCTTCGAACAGTGGGAAGAGGAAGGCAGCCTCGACACCGCGCAGCGGGCCCACAAGATGTGGAAACAGATGCTCAACGACTACGAGGCACCGCCACTCGACGACGCCATCGATGCCGAACTCACCGAGTTCATCGCCAAGCGCAAAGAAGTCCTCCCCGACGAATTCGGCTAAAGCCCCAAGAGTGAACGTCAGACCTGCGAAAGGTCGGCCTAGAATGAGGTGTGACGCCCCCCATCCGGGCGCACCTACACGAAGGAAATACACAATGGGCATTTTCGATAAAGCCAAAGACGCCGTCATGGGCAACGCCGACAAAGTCAGCGAAGGCCTCGACAAGGCAAACGCCATGGCCAAAGACAAGCTTGGCGACAAGCTTGGCGACCACGCCGACAAGCTCGACATGGTGACCGACAAAGCCAAGGACGCTCTCGGCAACGCTGAAGCAGCTGGCGAAGAAGCCGGCGAAGCCGCTGGCGAAGCCGGTGAAGCAGCTGGCGAGGCCGCTGAAGAAGCAACCGAGTAACACTTGGTTTCGGCTTCGGCCGACAACATCGAAGAAACGAAGGCTCGGGCTAGCAGCCCGAGCTTTCGTCGTTTTCGTGACCGCGAAGAAGAAAAGGGGGAAGAAGAAGCAGAGAAGCCGGTCTAGAAGGGCGATTCGGTTGGCAGCGTCTCGAACGCATGACCGTAGAGTCCGCGCTTCATCACTGCCAGCGTGTCGCCCGCATGGTGGACCTGACCCTGGGCCCACTCCAGAGTGGCGGCAAAGACGTCCTGCTCGGCCGCAGTGGCCTCGATCATCTGGCTGTCGAGCAGCTCGGGTGCACCCCACCGCTTCCCGGTTACAACAGCCTGATGCAGGGCAGGTGCAGGGATTCGAGCTTGGAGCGCTGCGCTCATGCCCGGCGACAGCGGGAGGCCGAGATCGACTTCGGGCACGCAGAAGTACCCTCGATCTTCTCGCATCACCCGGTAATCGTGAACGGCGGCCATCATCGACCCCCCCGCAAACGCGTGACCATTGATGGCTGCCGCCGTAGGAGCTTCGTTGAACAGGATGCGGCCCAGGATCGCGTGCACGGCCTCCAAGAACCTCGCAACATCGGCTGCGTCTTGGTTCTGCATCCAGTCAAGGTCAAGGCCGTTTGAGTAGAACTTCCCCTCGCCCACCGTGAGCAGCGCCTTTGGCCCATCAGCTGCTGCAACCTCATCGAGCGCCGCGTGAATCGCTCGCACCGACTCGTCGTTGAAACGGTTTTCACCGTTGCTCATATGCAGTACAAAAACATCGCCTTCGCGGCGTAGATCGATCATGGTTGGGGATCGTAGCCGGGTGTATCTTGTGGGCATGAGTCCTGTGTCGCCTGTGTCTTCCACTCCAACCCAGCGCTCACCTGTCACGCTGCCATTTACAACCGACGAGGGCTTTGGTTCTCGGGCCACCCTCGGAATGGTGGTGTTGGCGTCAGACCGCACGCTCGAAAACGAGATTCGCCAACTCCCGCTTCCTGGCGTTGCGCTGCATCACAGTCGAATCTTCAACGAGACCCACGTCGACAGCCACACGCTGATGGCTATGAAGGCCCGCCTGCCCGAGGCTGCCGGGTTGTTGCCCTCTGAGTTCGGGTTCTCGGCCATCGGGTACGGCTGCACCTCGGCGTCAACGCTCATGGGCGACGACGCGGTAGCCGAAGCGATTCACACCGCCCACCCCGGGGTCAGCGTTACCAATCCTGTGCGCGCCGCCGTGCACGCGTTCCGCGCACTCAACGCTCACAAAATCGCCATCGTCACCCCGTACTCCGAAGCGGTGACGCTTCCGGTCATCGAACGATTCGAGGCCGACGGGTTCGAAGTGCCGGCGTTCGGTTCGTTCCTGATCGAGGATGACCTGGTCGTCGCCCGGGTCTCGGCCGACTCGGTGGCAACAGGCGCAGCCACCGTGCTTGCCCAGGCCGACGCCGACGCCGTGTTCATCAGCTGCACCAGTATTCGACTGTTCGATCACGTGCAGCGACTCGAAGACGAATTGGGCGTACCCGTCGTGTCAAGCAACACCGCCTTCACCTGGCATCTGTTGCGAAGCGGTGGCATCGACGATCAGTTCCCGGAATTCGGGAAGCTCCTCAGCTCGCACTGATCATGCTGAATACCGCAGCCTCAGCCGGCAGCTAGTTTGTGGCGATGCTTCGCGTGGTCCAGTACTCCGATCTTCATTTTTCCACCAGCGGCGAGCGAAGTCACGGTGGATTTGGCTACGACACCGACGATGCGTGGGAAACGATATACCACCACTGCTTTGGCGATAACGGCACCGCGGCCAACGCCGACCTTGCCGTGTGCACCGGTGATATTGCCGATCATGGCTGGGCCGACGAGTACCTCAAGTCCCAGCAACATCTGAGCCATATCCCGGTTCCGGTGGCGGTGGTCCCCGGCAACCACGACTATCAGGTTCCGTTTGAGTCCCGGCTACCCACCCCGGGCATCTCTCTGCAGCGAACCATCCGTCTGGGCCCGTGGTTGTTCCTACTGGCTGACTCCAACCGTTTCGGCCGGGACGAAGACGACCTGGGTCGATTGGTCGACACCGACCAACGCATCGAAGGACTCGGCGAGTTCGGGGCCCGCGAGGTTGCCTGGATCGACGAAATGATCACCGATACCGACGCCGAGCATGTCTTTATCTGGGTTCATCATCCTCCCGCGATGACCGGGCCGCTCGCCCAGTACATGTCGCAGGAGTACCACGACGACTTCGCCGACATCGTCGCCCGGCACCCCAAGCTCAAAGGGGTTGCGGCTGGCCACGTGCACGCTGACATCGTGGCCGACCTCGAAGGTGTGCCCGTGTACGTGTGTCCGGCGTTCACCATCAACCTCGATTACGCCAACGGCACGTTGTTGCCGCCCGGGTATCGAACGTTCCAGTTCAGCGACGACGGCAGCATCGAGAGCCAATGTCACCTTCTCGACGACCCGCGCTGGCCTCGAACGGCACTCCCCGACGTTGTGATGTCATACCTCGACGGTGATGCTTCGCTCGACGACGTTCGAGAAGCGCTGGGGCTCGCCAAGGACGCGCCGTCGCCGTTCTAGGTGCGATGGTCCCGGTGCTCTTGGGCTTGCGGTTGCTTGCCGATTAGGAGTTTCCAGGCTCTTCCATTACGAAGCCGGCCAGAAGGATCGCCAACACCGCAAACCCGCCAGCGATCATCATGAGCGGGCCAAATCCAATGGCGTCATACGCGGCCACCGCAAACAACGAGACGACGGCACGGAACACCGTGGAGAGTGCGGTGGCTCGAGCCACCATCGCGGCGCGAGCTTTGGGATCGAGTTCGGCGATGAGCGGGATCGCCGACACGATCGCAAACTCAAAACCCAGAAACACCAGACTCAGCAGGACGACCGCCGCAACCAACGGGGCATCGGGCGCAAACCCGAGTGCGATCAAGCCAAGGGCCATGAGCAGTGTGCCGGCAACGATGGCGCGCCGTTTGCCAACGATGTCGGTCATTCGGGCCGTGCCCAGGGTTGCGACGACCTCCATCACGGCGGCGGCGAACACCACGCCACCCACCTGGGCGGTACTGAGACCATAGGTGTCTTCGAGCCAAATGCCATGGGTCAGAAAGATGAACTGCGCCGAAATGGCCAGCACCGTATTGACGGCAAGCCCACCAACAGCGGCACGGCTCATGGTGGGCTTCGCTGCTTCGGTCGGATCCGTTGCCGATATCGATGCGTCAAGGCGGGACAAGAACAAGCTCAGCGGCAGCGCCAGCACCGCAAGAAACGCTGGCGCGGCACGCCAGCCAAACGCATCGATGAGAAGGCCCATGGTAGGAACCCCAATAAGCGCGGCGCCTCCCCACGACAGCTCCACCAAACCCGATACCCGGGCTCGCCGTTGGTACGCCACGGCATGACCGACCCACACCTGGATGGCCACGTTGTACGCAACGACACAAACTCCTACAACGACCAAGCCCACGATGAGGCCGGTGGGACCTGTGGCCGACAGCGCGAGACCAGCGGCGGCACCAACCCCGGCGAACGCCATGACCCGCCCGGTGCCAACCCGGTCAGCGGCCCGGCCCGCCAGGGGAGCCGAGAGCGCTGTGAGGTCGCGAGCGCTGAGCACCCAGCTCATCGTTCGTTCCGACACCTGCGCCCCTCGGGCAAAGGCCGGCAGGAACGAGTACGTCATTCTGATTCCTGTGTTGCAAACCAGCCGCAGAAGCACCACCCATGGCAGCGCCCGCCGAACCTCGGGGCGAAGCGACTGAAGCGAGCCCTCGTGGGCCGATGAGGGCGGTTTGCCGCCGTCGGCCAGAGTCACGAAACCGGCCGACTACGCCCGGGCCGCTAACAAAAGATCGACCGTGATCTCCAGGTGGCCGAGGTGTTGCGCCAACTCCTCATAGGCGTGCACAAGGGCCAGGCCGACCGTCCATGGCTGTCCCAACGGAATCCGCGTCACCGGGTTGAAGTGCACCTGGGTGGCGGCCGCAACACGCGGTGTGAGCTCGGTGAGCAGCGCTTTCGTGGCTGCGCACCTTGCCTGGAGCTCGCTGGTGGTGGCGGTGGTCTCGAACTCGGCGTCACGGTTGCGAGCGAACTCGTCACCACACACGACACCCCGAATCCACCACTCACAGGCGCCGAGAGCGTGCACCACGATCTGAGCCGGAGTGTTGGCATTCGGCAGGTCCGGTTGGGTGTTGGCCAACTCGTCGTCGAGCCAGGCGATCGCCCGAGTCATCCCGTCGATGGTTCGATGGCAGAAGATGAGAAGGTCAGTGGTTGGAAGTGTTCCCGCAGACATGGGTCACACAATGGTTCATGAACTGGCCAAACGGCAACGTTGCTCCCGCAGCGTGAGAGCGGTTCGTCGAGACCAAGACTCGGCCCCACCCGTCAGAATTTTCCCCAAGATTTGGTGCGGTCGCTGCACCCGACCATCATCGAGGGCAACATCGAAAACTCTCCCGAAGGTGGAAACCCATGAGCGACCGTGTGCAAGTTGAAATCAACGATGGCATCGCCGAGGTTCGGCTGAATCGCGCCGACAAAATGAACGCCCTCGACGGCCCCATGTTCGACGCCATCATCGAAGCGGGCGAACGGCTGAAGTCCGAGTCAAGCGTGCGGGCCGTGGTCGTCTCGGCTGAAGGCCGGGCATTCTGCGCCGGACTCGATTTCTCGGGATTTCAGGCGATGGCCGGCAACGACGATGGCGGGGGCGGAACCGGCTCGATCGGACAGGTCGATGAGGACCGCATCACCCACCGGGCCCAACACGTGAGCTGGGTCTGGCAGGAACTTCAGGTTCCCGTCATCGCAGCGGTTCACGGCGTGGCCTTCGGCGGTGGACTTCAGGTTGCGCTCGGTGCCGATATTCGTATCGTGGCGCCCGACGCTCGCCTGTCGGTGCTCGAAATCCGCTGGGGGCTCAGCCCCGACATGACTGCTACGCAGCTGCTCCCCCGCCTGGTTGGCGTCGACGTGGCCAAAGAACTCACGTGGACGGGCCGGGAAGTCAGCGGAACTGAAGCCGTCCAGATCGGGCTCGCCACCAAGGTCGCCGACGACCCGCGTGCCGCTGCGCTCGAGCTGGCAGCCGAGATCGCCAGCAAGAACCCGCACGCCATCCGAGGCGCAAAACACCTCATCAACCTGGCGTCCGAACAGGACTGGGCCACCGGCTTTGCCGAAGAACGCCGGGTCATCGGATCGATCATCGGCACCCCAAACCAGACCGAAGCGGTCACCGCATTCTTCGAAAAGCGGCCCGCCGTCTACTCCGACTAGCAATTCCCAGAAAATCTGTCGAGATCGCGACGGAGAACTGCGTGCTCGTTCGTTGAGTGAGTTGTATGCACGCCGCTAACCCTCGTTCCAACGGGGACAGCCCCCGGTTGTCCGAGCTCTACGACGAAGCGCTGCCCGACGTCTATCGCTACCTGCGGGCTCGATGTGGTTCGGTCGAGCTTGCCGAAGAGCTGACCTCGGCCGCCTTTGTCACGGCAGCCCGAACCCTTGCCGCCGAGAATCCGCCACTACTTACGACCGGCTGGCTCATCACCGTGGCTCGCCACAAACTCATCGACCATTGGCGACGGGAGGCATTGGCGAATCGGTCGCTCAAGCTGCTCGAAGGGGGTAGGACCGAGAGCGGCTCACTAGCGCCCGACCCGTGGGACGTCGTACTCGACCGGGTCCGCGCACGATCGGTGCTTGCTGCACTTCCCGCGCACTACCGCTCTGCACTCACGCTCCGCTATCTCGATGATCTCCCGGTCAGCGAGTGCGCAGCGCTGCTCAACCGGAGCGTTCGAAGCACAGAAAGCCTACTCGTCCGGGCCCGATCAGCCTTCAGAGACCACTACGAAGAGACGGGAGGCCACCATGACTGACCCACTCGAACATCCACTTCAGCAGCTTCAGGACAACGAGCTCGCCGCCACGACCGACGCGCCAGATCCCGAGTTCGCCCGCCGACTCCGCACCCGAGTCGACGCTATCGAGGCCCGAATCGATCGAGAAACCTCGGCCAACCCGACTCGGCGAGCTACCAGCCGCTGGCATCTCGCCGAACTTAATCTCGGCCTGTTCAAAGCCCCGCTGGATTCTCCTGAAATGTCCGAGTTCGTCAACGCACTCGATCGCATCAATGCGCTGGCCGACAACGCTCCGGGCTTTGTGTGGCGGATGACCGACGACGATGGCGGCCCCTCGAGCTACGTCGAGGTACCGGGCGCCACCGATCCAAACATGGCGTCGAACCTTTCGGTTTGGGAGTCCTTCGATGCTCTGCGCGACTACATGTACCGCACCGACCATGTTTCGTACCTGCGCCGACGAGCCGACTGGTTCGATCATCCGCCCGAGCCGATGACCGTGGCCTGGTGGGTACCGGCTGGCACCATCCCGACCCTCGACGATGCACTACGACGTCTCCAAAACCTCCGCGACCACGGCCCGTCCGACGAAGGCTGGCCGCTTACAAAACCTCGTCCCGAACCCAGCGAACCTCCGGAAGGAACCACCGTGCCTGAAGATGCATCCGAACAACCTGTCTTGATCCCCTACCTCACGGTCGGCGATGCGCGGGCCGCCATCGACTTCTACTCCGAGGTCTTTGGCGCCGAACAGCAGGGCGAACTCTTCGAGATGGACGATGGTCGTGTCGGCCATGCCGAACTCTCGATCCGCCAGCAAACCGTCTTTCTCGCCGACGACTTCCCGGAAATGAACCTGGTGCACCCGGACGGTCATGGCGGTCCAACATCGATGGCGTTGGTTCTTAACGTCGACGATTGCGACGCGGTGTTCGAACACGCACTTGCCGCCGGCGCTACCACCGAGCGGGCGCCTGCAGATCAGCACGGCTTTCGGATCGGCTGGTTTGTCGACCCGTGGGGTCACCGCTGGAGCATTTCAGGTCCCGAGACAGGCACCGAAAACTAAGGGAGACCTCGATACCCTTGCCGGGTGACAAATACGCCCGCGCCCCGCACCAACGAGTTCGATCAACCGATCGGGCCCGACCTCGCCGGTTGGACACCTCCGTCGGAGCCACCATGGCGTGCGCTCGTGGGTTCCTCGGTAACCCTCGAGCCGTTGCACCGGGCCCAGCATGCGGTGCCGCTGTACCACGAGTTCAAACACGCTCCAGACTCGTTGTGGACCTATCTGCCCTGGGGGCCATTTCTCGATGCCGCCGAACTTGGCCAGTCGATCGATGCCATCAACGAGCGAGACGATTGGCTGCCCTATGCCGTGGTGGTCGACACCGACGTTGTTGGGTACCTGTCGTACCTACGTATCGCGGCCCACGCCGGAAGTATCGAGGTTGGCGGTGTCACCTTCTCGCCCAAACTGCAACGAACTCGTGCATCGACCGAAGCGCAGTACCTGCTGATGAAGAATGCGTTCGATCTGGGATACCGGCGCTACGAGTGGAAGTGCGACGACCTCAACGCCCCATCGCGCACCGCCGCCGAGCGCATGGGTTTCACCTACGAGGGAACCTTCCGGAAGGCCACCCACTACAAGGGCCGCAGCCGCGACACCGCCTGGTACGCACTAACCGACGACCAGTGGCCAGCGGTCGACACCGCGTTCCAAGCCTGGCTAGCCCCAGATAACTTCAACCCCGACGGCACCCAGAAGTCGCCGCTAGCCACCAAGCCCCAAAGCTGACACTCGTGTCTGACACCAGTGTCAGCTACTGGGTGGCCTTGTGCCAGTCGACGTGTTCGGGTTCTAGGAGGTCGTTGCCGAGGATAATGTCGGCGGCGCGTTCGGCGATCATCATGACCGGGGCGTAGATGTTGCCGTTGGTGACGCTTGGCATAACCGATGCATCGACCACGCACAGGTTCTCGGTGCCGTGCACACCCATGGTGTTGGGGTCGACAACCGACATCTCGTCGGTGCCCATCTTGGCCGTGCATGACGGGTGCAGTGCGGTTTCGCCGTCGTTGCGCACCCACTCGAGAATCTCGTCGGGAGTCGACACCTCGGGGCCAGGCGACAGTTCGCCGTCGTTGTACTTGTCGAATGCCGGCTGGGTGAGGATGTTCCGGGCATGCTGCACCGCTTCGACCCATTCCTGTTTGTCTTCGGGCGTCGAGAGATAGTTGAATCGCAGTTCGGGTTTGTCTCGATGGTTGGCCGACTTGATGCGCACCGAGCCTCGGCTGTTGGAGAACATCGGACCAATGTGCACCTGATAGCCGTGACCGCCTTCGGGCACCGAACCGTCGTACCGGATAGCAATTGGCAGAAAGTGGAACATGAGGTTGGGCCACTCGACCTTGTCGTTGCTTCGGATGAACCCGCCAGCCTCGAAGTGGCTCGTCGATGCCGGGCCCTTGCGGAATAGCCATTGCAGGCCAATGAACGGCCGGCGCCACGTGGCGTTATAGGGCGCCATCGACACGGGCTCTTTGCACGAGTACTGCACGTAGACCTCGAGGTGGTCCTGCATGTTCTCGCCGACGCCGGGCA
>CALJDK010000060.1 GCA_938023735.1 uncultured Acidimicrobiales bacterium | reverse complement strand
CGTTCACATTGCGTTCACAATTGGGTAACGAACCCGAAATCGCCCGCATGGAAACTTTTCCCTTGGTCACCTAGCGTCCCGTTGCGGCGGGGCGTCCCGTGACAACCAACTACCACCAGAGTGACTGGAGACACCGCTCGTGACCTACAGAGCTGAATACATCTGGATCGATGGAACCGAACCAACCCGTGAGGTTCGTTCGAAGACCAAGATCCTTGCTGACGGCGAAGAGCCCGGCATCTGGGGCTTCGACGGCTCCAGCACCAACCAGGCAACCGGCGACAACTCCGATGTTGTGCTCCAGCCCGGCTTCACCTGTCCCGACCCGATCCGTGGCGGCGACAACATCCTCGTGATGTGCGAAACCATGCTCACCACCGACCTGAGCCCGCACCCCACCAACACCCGTGCGCTTGCCCGTGCCGCCGAAGAGAAGTACGGCGATCAGGAATCCTGGTTCGGCCTCGAGCAGGAATACACCCTTATCGATCCGGGCACCGGATGGCCAGCAGGCTTCCCACCCAACGGCTTCCCCGCTCCGCAGGGTCCTTACTACTGCGGTGTTGGTGCGCTCAAGATTCACGGCCGCGAAATGGTCGAAGAGCACACCGACCTGTGTATCGCTGCCGGCCTGAAGATTTCGGGAACCAACGCCGAGGTCATGCCTGGCCAGTGGGAGTTTCAGATTGGCCCAGCCGGAACCGTTGAGGTCGGCGACCATCTTTGGATCGCCCGCTACCTGCTTTACCGGGTAGGGGAGAAGTACAACGTCGAGGTTTCCATCGACGCCAAGCCGATGAAGGGCGACTGGAACGGCGCCGGCATGCACACCAACTTCTCGACGAAGTCGATGCGCGAGAGCTACGACGCATGCGTCGCCGCTGCCGAAGCACTGGGTGCAGCCGGAAAGCCCGAAGCTCACCTGGCCGTTTACGGCGCAGGCATCGAGGACCGTCTCACCGGCGCCCACGAGACCCAGCGCTTCGACCAGTACAGCTACGGCGTATCTGACCGCGGCGCTTCGGTTCGAATCCCGTGGCAGGTTGCCCAGGACGGCAAGGGCTACATCGAAGATCGTCGCCCCAACGCCAACGCCGATCCGTACGCAGTTGCGGCCATCATGACCGACACCATCTGCGGAGCAGCAGCAAGCGCTTAACCCTGCGGACAGGCCAAACACGTTTGTGCCGAATCGTTTTGGAGAGACCGGATCCTTCGGGGTCCGGTCTCCTTCGCGTTTTGGGAAGGCTTTAAGCTACCAACCATGAGCGACATGCCGTCCAAGAACGCTGCCAACGTCTTCGGGGATCCAATGATCACCTGTAGTACCGACCCGATGACCGGGTTCTTCCGCGACGGCTGCTGCAACACCGGCCCGCAGGACACCGGAATGCACCTGGTGTGCGCCGAGGTCACCGCCGAATTCCTCGAGTTCAGCAAGGCCGCGGGGAACGACCTGTCGACCCCGATGCCGCAGTACGGCTTTGGCGGGTTGCAACCGGGCGACCGCTGGTGCCTCTGCGTTACCCGCTGGAAGGACGCACTCGACGCGGGCATGGCACCAAAGGTGGTGCTCGAGGCCTGCCACCTGTCGACGCTGGAGTGGGTCACGCTCGATGAGCTAAAGGCACACGCGGTCGCGAAGTAACCAATACCCTCAGGTCGTGGAAAGTCTTCGCGTAGCGCTCTGCCAAATCAACACCACCGTCGGCGATCTGGCCGGCAATGCCGAACTGGTGGTGCGAGACCTCGCCCGCGCCGAGCACGCCGGGTGCGATGTTGCCGTGTTCCCCGAGCTCACCATCACGGGGTACCCGCCCGAGGATCTGCTGCTGAAGCCCGGTTTCATTCGTGAGAATCGTCGGTGGCTCGACTCCATTGCCGAACAAGTCGTCGGTCATTGTGCGGCCGTAGTTGGCTTCGCCGACGGCCACCCCGATGTTCACAACGCGCTTGCGGTTCTTGCTGGTGGCAAAGTCGTTGGCACCTACCACAAGCGTCATCTGCCCAACTACGGCGTATTCGATGAAGAGCGCACGCTTCGTGCTGGCGACGAACCAATGAACCTGTTTCGCATTGCCAGCATCAACGTTGGCGTCACCATTTGCGAAGATGCCTGGATCCCGGGTGGCCCGGTTCCGCAGTGCTCGGCTGGGGGCGCTCAGGTTGTTCTCAACATCAATGGCTCGCCGTACCGGCGAGGCAAGGTCACCGTCCGCGAGGACGTGCTGGCCGAGCGGGTCTCGGAAGGCTCGAGCCCTATCGTGTACGTCAACCTGGTCGGCGCCCAGGACGAGCTGATCTTCGACGGTGGCTCGATGGTCGTCGGCGCCGATGGCAAGGTTATCGCTACGGCCAAGCAGTACGTCGAGGATTTCGTTGTGGTCGACATTCCGGTCACGGCTGGCGAGCCACTCGCTGCCCCGTACCCGGTTGTCGAGGTGTCGGATTCGCCGGTATCGCGGCCCGATGTCGCTGCCGCCGATCTGCCAAACGCCGACGGTTGGCTCGACCCCATGCCCGAACTGTACGAGGCGCTCCTGCTTGCAACCCATGACTACCTGGCCAAGACGGGATTCTCCGAGGTGTGCTTTGGTTTGTCGGGAGGCATCGACTCGGCCCTCGTCGCCGCCATCGCCGCCGACGCCCTGGGCCCAGAAAACGTTCACGCCGTCCTGATGCCGTCGCGTTACTCCAGCGACCACAGCGTCAGCGACGCCGAAATCCTGTCGCAGAACTTTGGTATCGATTACCGCACCATCGCAATTGAGCCCGGGCATGCTGCCTTCTTGGACATGCTTGCCCCGTCGTTTGGCGACCTTGAACCCAATGTCACCGAGGAGAACATTCAGTCGCGTGTGCGTGGCGTTCTTCTCATGGCTCTGGCAAACAAGTTCGGCTGGCTGGTGCTTACCACCGGCAATAAGAGCGAAGCCGCGGTTGGCTACTCGACGCTTTACGGCGACACCGCTGGTGCCTATGCGTGCATCAAGGATGTGTACAAACTCGATGTGTACCGATTGGCCGCCTACGTCAACGAACGCCACGGCCGCGAGATGATTCCGGTATCAACCATCACCAAGCCGCCATCGGCCGAGCTGCGCCCCGATCAGCGAGACGATCAATCGCTGCCACCCTACGAAGAGCTCGATCCGCTGCTCGAGGCCTATATCGAGGGCGACGCCACCGTCGAAGAGCTGGTGCAACGCTTCGATCCCGACACGGTTCGTCGGATCACCCGCTTGGTAGATATCTCCGAGTTCAAGCGCCGCCAAACCCCACTAGGCGCCCGCGTCACCGCAAAAGGCTTCGGCCGAGACCGCCGACTACCCATCGTCAATCGATTCAGGTAGCCGGTAGGGCGGAAGGCGCCAGCCTGGAGCCCGAGCCCAGTTGGCCTGCGTGGCCAGGGAACGCCAGAAAAAATACCCAAAGGGGCCGAAATACCCTTGTGGGTGTCGGGTACTCTCCTCCACTATCGGGTTGTGGATCTTTCCTGGCTAACCGCTATTGGGAGGATCCCACCGCAGTCCTTCAGTCGTATCCGAATGGTGTCGACACCGGAAAGACTGTAATTTCCACACAAACCAGCGTTCGCGACAGGTACATCGACCTACCTAACCGGTAGAATCTTCGTGCTAGTGAACTATTTACCCGGATCATTGGGTTCGTAGTTAGTATCAAGCGCCCGCCCCACAACCGAGAAGGTGTCCTTTGGCTAAGGAGCGAGTTGAACGGGACGAGGAAGACCTCGTACGTCTTTACCTCACCGATATTGGGCAGTACCCGCTGCTCACAAAAGACGATGAAGTCCGACTGGCCCAGGCTATTGAGGCTGGTGCCGAAGCGCGCACCCTTCTCGACGACCCGGACGTCGACGTAACGGCGCAGAAACGCCGCGAGCTTCAGCGTGCCAAGCGCAAGGGCGACGAGGCCGAGCGTACGTTCGTTCAGTCCAACCTTCGTCTGGTTGTGTCAATCGCCAAGAAGTACCAGGCATCGGGCTTGCCCCTGCTCGATCTGATCCAAGAGGGAAACCTCGGCCTTATGCACGCAGTCGAGAAGTTCGACTGGCGCAAGGGCTTCAAGTTCTCCACGTACGCCACCTGGTGGATCCGTCAGGCAATCACCCGCGGTATCGCAAACACCGGTCGTACCATTCGTCTCCCAGTTCACGCTGGCGACACCCTGGCTCGACTTCAGAAGGCCCGGTCACGGCTCGAACTCAAGCTTGGTCGCCCGGCAACCCTCACCGAGCTTTCGACCGAGGTCGAAATGCCCGAAGACAAAGTCACCGAGGCTCTTCGTTTCGCTGCCGAACCGCTGTCGCTTTCAGAGCCGCTGCGTGAAGATGGCGACGCCGAACTCGGCGATGTTGTCGAGGATCGCTCTGCCGACTCGCCCTTCGAGGTTGCCGCAACGGCTCTTCTGCCCGAAGAGATCGCCCGTCTGCTTGCACCACTCGACGAGCGCGAGCGAGAGATTCTTAAGCTTCGCTTTGGTCTCGATCGTGGCGAGCCTCGCACCCTTGAAGAGGTTGGCGAACACTTCAGCCTCACCCGTGAGCGCATTCGTCAGATCGAAGCTCGAGCAATGTCGAAGCTTCGTCACCCCTCAAGCGACACGGGTGCACGCGACCTTCTGGCCGTCTAGCTCAACCCAACAATCGAACTTCA
>CALJDK010000059.1 GCA_938023735.1 uncultured Acidimicrobiales bacterium | reverse complement strand
GGTACGAAGACGCTCCAAACTCGTGGCACGTCGGTAAGAACCGCCCCGAGGGTGAAGTACCCGACCGCACAGCACAGGCCGCCGGCGGCCAGTAGCCATCGGTGGCCGAACCGGTCGGCGTAGCGTCCGGTAATGGGTGAGATGACTCCGGCAAGAAGAGGAGCTGGCACCAGCGAGAGGCCGACGGTGCGGATTGGTTGATCCCACACGTCCTGAAGCATCAGCGAGTTGGTGAGGAACCCAGCAGTGAATCCGAGGCCGTAGAACACCACGCCGATGTTCGAACTACGAAACGACGCGTACTCAAAGAGTTCCATGTTGATCATGGGTTCGGGGTGGACGCGTGAACGACGAATCAGAACGGGGATCAGTGCGAAGCCCACGACGATAAGAGCGATGACTCGAGGGTCGACAATGCCCCAGCTTTCGCTCTGCACGATGCCAAACATGATGAGCGCTACCGCAGCGGTACCGATCGGCACGCCAACGGGATCGATGCGACCGGTAGCGTTTGGGTCGCTCGATTCGTTGAGGAACTTTGGCCCAATGACGAGCACCAGGACGCAGAGTGGAACGTTGAGCCAGAAGATTCCACGCCACGAGAACGCATCGATCAGCAACGATCCCAGCGCCGGGCCAGCCACCGCACCTAAAGCGCCCGTTGCTCCGGCAATTCCAATAGCGGTGCTTCGCCGCGAAGCCGGAAACTCCGGGAGCATCACGGCAAAGCCAGCGGCTGTGGTGATGGCGCCGCCAACTCCCTGCACCAGACGTGCCGCGATGAGAAGCCCGGCGTTTGGCGCCAGCGCACAGAGCGCCGAGCCGATGCCGAAGATTGCCACGCCTGGCAGGTACACCTTTCGGCGGCCGAGGCTGTCGGCCAGCCGACCCGAAACCATGAGGAGGGCGCCGACCACAATATTGTAGCCCGAGATGATCCAGCTCAGGTCGGTAGCCGAAACGTCGAAGTCTTTGCGGATGGAGGGGAACGCGACGTTTACGGCCGAGATGTCGATGACCACAAAGAACACCACCACCGTGCTGACGAATAGTGCCAGCCATGCTTGACGCGGCACCTCGACGTCTTCCGGTTGCGAAGGTTCGGAGATCGCAGCTGGTTGGGTCACGGCCGCACCCTAGACCTAGGGCTTCGAAGAATCGCGTTCGAGTGCCGGGCGGGAGTAAAACAGGCGGATGGACGTCACCGATGCAGTAGCCACCCGAAAGTCGATCCGAGCGTTCCTCGACACGCCGGTCGACGACGACATGCTGAAGCAACTCCTTACCGCGGCTTCTCGTGCTCCGTCGGGAGGAAACGTTCAGCCATGGGTGATCTATGCCATCACCAGTAACTCGATGCCCGCGATGCTCGAACATCTCGATGCTGCCCCGCCGGTCGAGGAACCCGGTTATGACATCTATCCGCCAAAGCTGTGGGAGCCCTACCGAACCAATCGGTATGCGCTGGGCGAAGCGATGTACGAAACCATTGGCGTCGGTCGTGAGGACAAGGAGGGCCGGATGCGTCAGTTTGCCAACAACGGAAAGTTCTTCGGCGCTCCGGCGGCCATCTTCTGTTACATCGACAAACGAATGGGTCCGCCCCAGTGGAGCGACCTCGGGATGTTCCTGCAGACCTTCATGCTCCTCGCCGAAGAAGCTGGACTTCAGACCTGCCCGCAGGAGTACTGGACCGTCCGTCAGAATGCCGTGGGTGAGTTTGTTGGGGCGCCGGAAGAACTCATGTTGTTCTGCGGTGTAGCGATCGGCCACGCCGACCCCGACGCTCCAATCAACACCCTACAGAGCCAACGCCAACCACTAGAAGAGTGGTGCACGATCCTCTAGAAGACCGCAACAATCACCACGCAGAGTAACCCCGGTGCCTGGAACCGGAATCGGTTGATCGTTGCGGTTGCAGCATCCATTCTCCGGTGCCTGGCACCTTTTGGCTGTTTGGTGCCAGGTGTGATCTCACGTTGCGTGGTTTTGTAGTTCTTCGGCGAGGAGGGTGTAGCAGTGGGCGTCGTGGGCTCTGCCGTTGAGCACGAGGCACTGCCGAAGTGTTGCTTCGTGGGTTGCCATTGAGCGTTCGGCTACCGCCCGACTCGGTTCGTTTTCGGTCGATATCCAGATCTCGGCCCGGTTGAGCCCGACCTCTTCGATCGCATAACGAAGCAAGAGGTTTGTGGCCCGGGTAGCGAAACCCTTTCCAGTGGCTTCGGGCGCGATCCAGTAGCCGACGTTAGCGAGAGAGTTCTGCGAATCGACCCGGTTCACGCCAGCCGACCCGACGTGCGAGCCGTCGCTGTCAAGCACGATGAAGTTGTGGGCAGTCTCATCGCCGTCTGAGAGAATACCGTCTGAGAGAATGCCGTCCGTAGGAGTTTCGTCTCGACTCATACGTTGATCGTGAAGGGAACCGTTGACGCTTGCAACCGAGTTTCGGTCACCGGGGGCTGCGCGGATTGGCCGGAGGCCAATGGGCCAGCCCCTGGAATAGAGCGGTTTGCAAACTCGGAATCGGACCTATCCGCTCTATTCCCCGGCAACATCGCCTAGTCGACACCGAGGTGTTTGATGGCTCGGATCATCTCTTCGTCGTACCCCAAGCCTTCATACACATAGCGGGCTCGGGTGTTGTTACCGACCACATGAAGACTCAACGTCTTGGCGCCCCGAGCCGCCGCTTCAGATTCCATTTCGGCGATCAGGGTTCGACCCAAGCCATGACCGTCGGCGGCTTCGGAAACCACCACTACCTCAAGGTGCCCGTTGGATTCGCCGCTGAAGTGGTCGGCATTCATCGTGACGATTGCTGCGGCGACAGCAACGTCGTCTTCGTCGACCCCGACTCGCACGATGGTGGTTTGCAGCGCTGCGGCGTCGCCCTTCGCCCACCGTTCGAGGAGCTTGGCGTCGGAGCTCCAGAACATGTCCTGGGTTCGATACTTTGGTAGCGGGTAGTCGGCGAGTCGCGGGAGGAATTCAAGGATGGTGTCGACGTCGTCGGGTCGGCCTGCTCGCGTGGTGAACATGGCGTCAATCTAGCCACGGGCGTTGAAACTCGTTCGCCTCCACACTCGAACAATGTTTGACTGCAAACATGCTGGTAGCAGAGGGGCTCACCAAGTCATACGGAAACGTGCATGCGTTGCGCGGCGCTGATCTCGATGTTGAAGCGGGCCAAATCGTGGCGCTGCTCGGAAAGAATGGGGCGGGAAAGACCACGATGATTTCGATCATCGCTGGCCTCCTCATGGCCGATTCGGGCACCGTTACCCTCGACGGGTTCGATGCCCAGAAGGACCTCGACCGGGCGTCGAAACTCATCGGCATCGCTCCGCAGCTCACCGGCGTCTACGGTGTGCTCACCGTCAGGGAGAACCTGGAGTTTTTCGCCAATCTTGCCGGTGTGCCGCGCGAGCAACGAACCATCGAGGCAAAGAACGTGGCCGAACGATTGGGTCTCGCCGACCTTCTCGACCGAGCTGCCGGAAAATTGTCGGGCGGCGAGCAACGCCGGCTACACACGGGCTGCGCACTGGTGCACAAACCGAAGTTGTTGATGCTCGACGAGCCAACGGTCGGCGCCGACGTCGCCACCCGAGCCCAGCTCATCGACTTCGTTCGCGATACCGCTGCCGAAGGTTCGGCCGTGATCTACACCACCCACTACCTCAACGAGGTCGAGGCGCTCGATGCCGACATCGTCATCATCGACGATGGGCAAATTCTCGGACGGGGCACCCGGGACGAACTGGTCGATCAGCATCGAATGCAAGGCATCGAGTTCACAATGCACGATGAGCTTCCCGACTCGATTGCACAGCAGCTTGATGCTGTCGCCGTTGGACCCTCGACGTATCGGGTGAGCCGCCAGATCCCGGTCGGCGAACTCATCGCCGGCCTCGGGCCGCTCTCCGATCAGTTGCTCGGGGTCGAGACGCTTCGCCCCGATCTCGAGAGCGTGTTTCTTGCGGTCACAGGTGGCTCGCTAACCGAATCTGATGACGCCGACGAGACGGTGGGGACCTAATGGCGGCAACACAAGCAATCCTTGGAGTCCAGCTTCGGATGATCCGACGCGACCCATGGTTCCTCGTGATCATGTTTGGGATGCCGCTCGTGGTGATGCCGTTGTTTGTGAAGACGATGAAACTGTCGCTTCAGGCCGAGGGTTTCGCCGATGCATCGGGCGCCGAGCAGGTGGTGCCGGGCCAAGTGGTGCTGTTTGGTTTCATGGTGTCGGGCTCGGTGGCGTTTTCGGTCTTTCGTGAACACGGCTGGAACACGTGGGATCGCTTGCGGGCGTCGGCTGCTCCGCCAGCGTCGCTTCTCGCGGGGTTCGGCCTGCCGTGGATCATCATTCATGTCTTCTATCAAGTGGTGCTTATGGTGGTGGGCGGCGTGTTTGTTGGCCTGCGACTTCGGGGTTCGGTGATTGCCGAGTTCCTTGTGATTCTGTCGTATTCGACGTGCCTGATTGCGCTGGTTCTTTTCTTTACGGCGTCGCTTCGAACCATCAATCAGGTGCAGGCAATCGTAAACCTGGGTGCCATGGTCTTTGGTGGGCTCGGCGGCGCGCTCGTGCCCCGCGAGCAGCTACCTGGGTGGGCCCAGGCTGTCGCACCATTCACGCCGAGCTACTGGGCGATGGAAGGGCATCGGGCCGTATTTCTCGAACCTGGTGGTCTTGCCGATGTGGCGAAACCGGTGGGTGTGCTCTTCGTAGCAACCCTCGTGCTGGCGGGCCTTGCGGTGAAGAAGTTCCGGGTCGACGAAACCAAAGAGTTCTTTGCGTAGCTCGCTACAGATTGGGGAGTTGCTTCAGTAGGGCGGTGGCCAGCGGTGGCAGGTCGGCTCGTTTCGGCCACACTGCTCGGAGCCGGCGTTCGATGCTGAGCCCAGGAATCTCAACCTCTATCAGGCTGCCCGCGATGATGTCGTCCTTTACCGCAAGCCGGCTGATGACCGTGGGGGAGGAGCCGTTCATGACTGCCACTCGAACCGCCGAGGTTGAGCCGAGGTCCAGCGCAGATGCAGGGGGATCAAATCCGAGCGAGAGCAGAGCTTCTTCGAGCGCCTCGCGGGTACCGGAACCCTGCTCGCGGAGGATGAGTGGCGTGGTGGCCAGGGCCTCGATAGGGATGGTGTGCCGACGGGTCCAGGGATGTTTCGGACTCACTACGGTGATGAGTTGATCGTGTTCCACGACCTGCTCGTTCATGGTTGGGGTCGGAAGCGGTGACTCGATGAACCCAAGATCGGTGGCGCCAGAATCGAGGCGTTCGAGGACGGCAGTGCTGTTTGCTACCTCGAGCGCTACCGAGTCGTCGGGCCGATTGCGAAAGAAGTGCTCGAGCCACGGGGGCAGGAGGTATTCGGCCACCGTGAAACTGGCGGCGACTCGGAGCAGGCCGGTGGCTTCGGCCTTGAGGGCTGCGACGCCGGTGGAGAGTTGTTCGGCGGCTTGAAGGACCCCTTCGGCCCAGCCGGCTACAACACTGCCTTCGGGTGTCGGGCGCGAACCGGTTGCGGTGCGCTCGAGCAGGGTGATGCCGAGTTGTCGCTCGAGGGTCCGAAGCCGACTGCTTGCCGACGGCTGGGTGATGAGGTGGGCCTTGGCGGCTCTCGAAACACTGCCCAGTTGCACCACGGAGAGAAATAGGTCAAGCCCGGCGAGCTCTGGTGTGTTGGTTGGAAGTGGCACAACTTTCAGTGTATCTCGACCCATTGATCATAGCTATATGTACCTATAGATCAACCCTATGACCATAGTGACGATTGGGGTCTACAGAATCTTCGATATGTCTCCGACACTGGAGAGGTGAAAGCACACCCCCCTGTTGATGCTGTTGAATCGGCGGCCGCTACCTCGTTGCTTCAGCGGCGGCTGCCAAGTGTTGGCGGAACTCAGGAGCTGGTTCCAGGACTGTTTTTCGCGTTCGCTGCAACGGCCGTGGCGGTAGCGATGAATGGGCTGGTGCCGCAGGTTTCCACGCTCATCATCGCTGTAGTGCTCGGCATTGTTGTCGGCAATGCATCCGAGGCGGTCGCGCCGCTACGGCCCGGCCTTGCCTTTGTCGCCAAGAAGTTCCTTCGAGCAGGCGTGGTGTTGCTCGGCATGCGGCTCTCGATCAGCCAAGTCACCGAGCTTGGTTGGCCCACGATTCTGCTGGTGGTTGGTACCGTGTCGGCGACATTCTTTGGCACCCAGGCCATCGGGAAGCGACTCGGCTTGTCCCGCGGCCTTTCGCTGCTCGTGGCAACCGGCTACTCGATCTGTGGAGCGTCGGCCATCGCCGCCATGGAGGGCCAATCCGACGCCGAAGAGGAAGAGGTGGCAGTTGCGATTGGCCTGGTCACCTTGGCGGGCAGCCTCGCCATGTTCGTTTTGCCGGTGCTCGCCCAGGTGTTTGGCCTATCCGATGCGCAGTTCGGAACGTGGGTCGGCGCCAGTGTCCATGACGTTGCGCAGGTGGTTGCCGCGGCCTCCACGGGTGGCGCTGCCGTGTTGTCGATTGCTGTTGTCGTAAAGCTGACCCGAGTGGTGCTGCTCGCCCCGATCGTCGCCGGAGTCTCGATTCACCGAAGTCGCGAGCGTGATTCGGATGATCTTCGCGAGCGTCCGCCGCTGCTCCCCGGTTTTGTTATCGGGTTCCTTGCGATGATGTTGTTGCGCACATCGGGTGCGGTGCCGGCGGCAGTTGTCGATATCACCAAATTGGTCGAGGGTCTGCTGCTAACCATCGCATTGGTGGGCCTTGGCGCCGGCGTGAGGTTCGGTCGACTCCGCAAGCTTGGCGGTCAGCCTCTGGTCCTCGGCTTTGTCGCCTGGTTCCTCGTGGCCGCCGTAAGCCTGGTGGGAACCACCATCCTCGTCCCCTAAAAACGAAACTTTCCGATTTGGGTTAAGCGTTGGTTAGGGCTGACTGCAGGAGTGAGGTGAACATGACGTTGCCGTCTTCGCTTCCGAGGAGAGCGTTGCTTGCCCGCTCGGGATGGGGCATGAGGCCAACGACGTTTCGTCCTTGGTTGCACACGCCGGCAATATCGCCCATCGAACCATTGGGGTTGTCGACGTAGGTCACCACGACTCGATCTTCGTCGTGGAGTTGAGCCAGGGTGTCGGGGCTGCAGGTAAAGTTGCCCTCGAAGTGGTTGATAGGGATGTGCAGCGTTTGGCCAACCTCGGCTGCTGACGTGAGCGCCGAGTTGGTGGTAGCCACCCGCAGTTCGGCTGGTTGACACAGAAACTTCAAACCCGCGTTCTTCTGTAGGGCACCGGGAAGTAGTCCGGTTTCGGTAAGCACCTGGAATCCGTTGCAGATGCCAACGACTGGGCCGCCCTTGTCGGCGAACTCTTTTACCGCTCCCATGATGGCGGAAAACTGGGCGATTGCTCCGGGTCGCAGGTAATCGCCGTGAGCGAATCCGCCGGGGATGACCACGGCATCGACCGCTGGCAACGAGGCGTCGCCGTGCCAAACCATTTCGGCTTCGCCGCCGAGCGCTCGAACCGATTCGATGACATCGGCTTCGCAGTTGGTGCCGGGAAAAACGACGACGCCAACCTTGGTCATGTTGGTTCCACCGTGATGATGGCGTCTTCGATAACCGGGTTGGTGAGTACCTTCTGGCAGAGCTCATCGACTTGAGCGCGTGCGGCGGCTTCGTCGGCGGCATCGACCGCGAAGCGCATGCTCTTGCCGACCCGAACCTCCGATACGCCTTCGTAACCAAGGTTGGGCAGCGCCCGCTCGATGGTCTGGCCTTGTGGGTCGGAAATACCGGGCCGAAGCTGCACTTCGACGAGAACAGAAAACGTCATAGCCGGATACTAGTAAGTCGCCGAACGGGCCGTGACCGTTTGGTTGACCCGACCGGGTTGCTCGCGGCAGGGTTGCGTTTATAAGTACATAAACATATCCTTATGTTCCTGATGGAAGATCTGCTGAGCGCACTGAAGGCGATTGCCGAGCCAACCCGGCTCCGAATCGTTGCGGCCACGCGGCGCTGCGAGCTCACGGTCTCAGATCTCTGCCATGTGCTCGGCCAGTCGCAACCTCGCGTAAGTCGACACCTCAAACTCCTTTGCGAAGCTGACGTTCTCACCCGACATAGTCAGGGCACTCGAGCGTTCTACCGGCCCGCCGCCACCGGCCAGGGCGCAGCGCTTCTCGCGGCGCTCGAAACCCTCCTTGATGAAACCGACCCAACGCTCCAACGAGACTTGGCCCGAGTCGAAGGCATCCGAGTCGACCGCAGCGAGGCAGCCCAGAAGTACTTTGCCGAAATAGCGGCCGACTGGGATCGCGTTCGCACTCGCCACGTCAGCGACGAAAAGCTCGAAGCCAAACTGCTCGACCTTGCGACCGATCGCTCGAGCGACGCTGGCCCATTGCGTGACCTCCTCGATATCGGCACCGGCACCGGCCGCATGCTCGAACTTTTTGCAAGTCATATCGACCGTGGCCTCGGTGTCGACCTCAACCCTCAGATGCTCGATGCCGCCCGAAGCCGTCTCGATCAGCAAGGCCTTACCAACTGCGCCGTGCGACAGGGCAACGTGTACAACCTCGATGTTGCACCCGGCGAGTTCGATGTTGCCGTGCTGCATCACGTGCTGCACTTTCTCGACGATCCGGAAACTGCGGTTCGAGAAGCCGCCGCCAGCGTGCGGCCCGATGGCAAAGTCATCATCGTCGACTTCGCCCCTCACGACATCGATTTCCTCCGAACCGACTACGCCCACCACCGCCTTGGGTTCGCAGAAGACGAAATCAGCGAGTGGTGCCGGACAGCGGGGCTCATCGAGATCGAAACGCACAGCCTCACCCCCAAGAACGCAAAGAAACCATCCAAGGCGGGCGACTCCGATCAGATCCTCACGGTGACGATCTGGGTGGGTACTCAAAACCCCGATGCGCCATCTACGTACCGGCTGGAGGCCGCATCGTGACACCCAATACCGAAACCATCCATGAAGGAACCGCCGATCGGTTGGCCCGCCGCCCATGGCCAGCCACCCCGATTCGGCCAGGCATCAACGTGTCATTCGAGTTCTTTCCACCGGCAACCGAGCCCGGATTCGAAACGCTCGACAGTTGCGTCGAACAGCTCGAACCGCTCGACCCCGGATTTGTCAGCGTCACCTACGGCGCCGGTGGCACCACGCAGGATCGAACACTCAAAACCCTTCGTCGTTTGGCGGCGAACACCGATCTCAAAATTGCCGGACATCTTACCTGTGTGGGTGCGACTGCGGCCGAAGTCGATAGAGTCATCGACAGCTATTTAGCACTAGGTGTCCGTAGGATTGTCGCCCTTCGAGGCGACGCACCCTCCGGATTCGATGGTGGAACCGCTGCTGGGGGGCACGGTTCCGCCACCGAAGTTGTCGCCGCAATCCGCAGCCGAGCCGATGCGTCGGCGGAGAACATCGACATTGCCGTCGCGGCGTACCCCGAGGTCCATCCAAAGGCGCAGTCGGCGCAGTCCGACCTCGACAACCTCAAGGCAAAGTTTGACGCAGGTGCCGACCGGGCAATCACGCAGTACTTCTTCGATACCGATGCCTTTCTCCGCTTCCTTGATGCGGCGCGGAAGGCCGGCATAACTGGCGAGATCATCCCGGGAATCATGCCGGTCACCAACTTCGAGCGGGTTCGGTCGTTCTCTGAACGATGCGGCACCGTTGTCCCCGACTGGATGTCGGAACTCTTCGGCGGCCTCGACGACATGCCCGAGGTTCAGCACCTCGTCGCCGCGACGGTCGCGGCAGAACAATGCCGGCGCCTAGCCGAGCACGGTGTCACCTCGTTTCACTTCTACACGATGAATCGACCCGAGCTCAGCGTTGCTACCTGCCGAATTCTTGGCGTGAAACCGCAATCAGTGAGAAGCGTTGACGTGCGCTCCACCACTGGTCAGGCGTCAGCGGCCAACGCCGGCTGATACGCCAGCGCCGATCCCCAGGGGTTCGTGATCACGAGACCTCGTTCCATTGACTAGGTTTCGATGGGTGAACGAACCGCTGCACCGAGCCCTCGGCCTAACCGACGACGAAGCCGAATCCATCACCAAGATTCTGGGGCGCGCCCCCAATCCTCTTGAATTGTCGATGTACTCGGTGATGTGGTCCGAGCATTGCTCGTACAAGTCGTCGCGCATCCACCTGAAGCGTTTGCCAACCGAAGGCGAGCATGTGCTTGTGGGGCCGGGCGAAAACGCCGGCGTGATCGATATGGGCGACGGCATCGCTGCGGCGATTCGAATCGAAAGTCACAATCACCCTTCGGCCATCGAGCCATATCAAGGTGCAGCGACTGGCGCTGGCGGCATTCTGCGCGACATCTTCACCATGGGAGCACGCCCGATTGCACTCATGGATCCGCTGCGGTTTGGGCCGCTCGAAGACCCACGCAGTCGATGGATCGCCGAGGGCGTCGTGAACGGTATTTCGGGTTACGGCAACTCGGTTGGCGTGCCCACGGTCGGCGGCGAAACCGTGTTCGACGAGACCTACACCGGCAACCCGTTGGTCAACGTGCTGTGTCTGGGAATCATGCCCACCGAACGGTTGGTGCTCGGTCAGGCAACCGGTGTCGGAAACCTGGCGGTACTGCTGGGGTCACGAACCGGCCGCGACGGAATCGGTGGAGTGAGCGTTCTCGCCTCGGCGGGCTTCAGCGACGATGAAGCCGATGCGGCCAAGCGCCCAAACGTGCAGGTCGGCGATCCGTTCGAAGAGAAGCGCCTTATCGAAGCTTGCCTCAAGCTGCTCGACGAGGGCTTGGCTGTCGGAATTCAGGACTTGGGTGGTGCCGGTCTTTGCTGCGCAACCAGCGAGACGGCGTCGCGCGGTGGGGTGGGCATGGATGTCGATATCACGACGATCCCGCTTCGCGAGGAGGGCATGGAGCCCTTCGAAATCATGACCAGCGAATCCCAGGAGCGCATGCTGGCCATTGTCGAACCGGGCAACCTCGACCGGGTGATGGAGATCTGCGAGAAGTGGGAAGTGCTGGCGTCGGTTATCGGAACCGTTACCGACAACGCCGGCGCACTTCGTATCCTTGACGGGCCTGGCGATGATGCGATTGTTCTGGCCGATGTTCCTGCATCGTCGCTTCACGATGAGGCGCCGTTGTATGAGCGACCCCTCGCCGAGCCGGCCGACCTCGCCGATCGTCGCCAACGTTCGGCCAACGATCTTCCGGCGCCGGAGAGCATTGCCGACGACCTCGCCGCGATGCTTATCGACCCATCGTGGGTGTACAGCCAGTACGACCATCAACTGTTTCTCAACACCGTCGCAGGGCCTGGCTCTGACGCGACGGTGCTTCGACTGAAAGATCCGGCAACCGGCGCCGACACCGGCCGAGGCATGGGCCTCACTACCGATGGCAATCACCGCTGGTGCGCTGTCGACCCGAAGCGCGGCACCGCCAACACGGTGGCCGAGTCGGTGCTTAACCTTGCGTGTGTCGGCGCCCGTCCGTTGGCCCTCGTGAACTGCCTCAATTTCGGTAACCCCGAGCACCCCGAGGTCATGTGGCAACTCTCCGAAGCCATCGACGGTATGACCGAAGCCTGTCTGGCGTTCGACCTACCCGTAGTTGGCGGCAACGTCAGCCTGTACAACGAGTCAAAGGGCACCAACATCGACCCAACCCCGGTGGTCGGCGTACTCGGTATGGTCGACGATCTTCAGTCGCCGCCGCCCGGCAAGAGGTGGAACGATGGCGACCGAATCGTGTTGCTCGGCGACCCCGATGCCACCGAACTCTCCGGTTCTACGTGGGCGTTCCGACAGGGACATAAGCAAGGTTCGCTTCCCGCCATCGATTACGACGCCCACGCCGCAGTCGCCGGTCTCACCCGAGACCTCGTGAACGATCCTGGATTCATCACGGGCGTGCACGACATCTCCTCGGGCGGCCTTGGGGTATGCCTCGCCGAGATGGCTATCGCATCGGGCGTCGGCTGCACGGTGGCCCGGGTCGGCTCGCATGCGTTGTTGTTCAGCGAAGCGCCATCGCGGGTTGTAGTAGCTGTGTCTGCCGACAATCTTCCAACGCTCGAAGAGCGCGCTGCTGCTGCAGGCGTACCCGTGACCCGTTTGGGTCTTGCCCATAAGGATCAGTTTGCCGTGAAAGGGTTGGTCGAGGTTCCCCTTGCCACGCTCGCTTCAGCGTCGGCCGATCGTCTGCCAAACGCGCTGGGCGGCGGAACAACTCAGGGCTAGGGCTCGGTCGACGCTACGGCCACCACGTCGATCGCTGGATTGTGCGCAGCCACTGCCTCGGCAAGTTGGGCCACACGGTCGTGCTGGTGGGGCTTGACCCGATGAGCGGCCACCACAAAGCGGGCGGCTGAGGGCCGGGACTTCATCGATCCGTTGGTGTGGGTCAACACGGCTGCGGCGCGTTGCGGAGTGAGGATGTCGTGGGTGCCGCACTCCGCGATGGCGGCCACCTGGTCGGGTCGTTGGCAGCAGTCGCCGATGATCTCGCCTAGTGCCGATGCGCCAATGCAGGCCACCAGGACGGTGGTGCTGGCCGGCACAACTGGTTCGTAGCGAAGCGGTGCCTTAAAGGGACGCTTGCGCGATCCATCGGCCTCAACCACCACGCTGTCGATGCCCTGGGTGGCGAACCACTCGTCGCAGAGGCCAGGGTCGACGCCCAGGGCCTTCCGCCCGTCGACGCCTTCCCAAACCAGAACCGGCGACTCAGCGTCGAGGTGATCGACCAGCGTGGACACCGGTGGCCGAATCAGCACTGCTGCATCACCGGTACGTTCGCTGCCCATCTTTGTGGTGGTGGTGAGTACCACCTTTCCTGGAAGCTGCGCGCCAAGGCTGAAGAGCGAGGTTGTTTTTCCGCCGCCCCCGACAAGCGAAATGAGCTCGCGATCGCCCAGCTCAAGAGTCTTCGAAAGATCGTCGAGCGACGTTTGGAGCAACATTGGCGCTAACGGTAGCCAATTCTCGCTGCCATGTTCCGGCTGTGAGTGCAGGTGTGCAACTATCGACATCTGTGACCTGCGACCCCGCCGACTTTGATGCCGACGCCGACTCACCACGAGAGGCCTGCGGGGTCTTTGGAATCTACGCTCCGAAATCCCCGGTAGCTCATCAGACCTACCTTGGTCTGTATGCGCTACAGCATCGCGGCCAGGAGTCAGCAGGTATTGCGGTAAGCGACGGCGAAGCCATCACGGTGGTCAAGGACATGGGCTTGGTCTCGACGGTGTTCGACGAGCGCAGCTTGGCGTCGTTGCCCGGCGACCTCGCCATTGGCCAGTGCCGCTACAGCACCACTGGCTCGAGCACCTGGCGCAATGCTCAGCCGGTGTATCGCGGTGTCGGCGAGACCGAGTTCGCGTTGGGCCATAACGGCAACCTGGTCAACACCGAAGCGTTGGCCTCGGATCGGGGCATGCTGCCTGGCACGGTTACCAGTGACTCCGATCTTGTAGCCGAGATTCTCGAAATGGAGCTCCGAGCTGACGAGAGCCTCTGCCTCGAGGTGGCGCTCGAGCGGGTCCTGCCCGAGTTCCACGGCGCGTTCTCGTTTGTGCTGCTCGACAAGCGCCGCATTATCGGCGTGCGCGACCCGCAGGGATTCCGCCCGCTCTGCTTGGGCAAGCTGGGTTCCGGTTGGGTGTTGGCATCGGAAACGCCAGCCCTCGATGTGGTGGGCGCCACCTTTATTCGCGAGCTCGACCCCGGTGAGATGGTGGTGATCGATCAGGACGGCCCACGATCGGTGCGCCCGTTCGACGAAGTTGACCCCAAGCTTTGTCTCTTCGAGTTTGTGTATTTCGCTCGCCCCGACAGCACCCTCTATGGCCAGAGTGTTCACCGTGCTCGCGTGCGGATGGGCGAATATCTCGCCAACCAGGCGCCGGTCGAGGCCGATTTGGTGATGGGTGTTCCGGAATCGGGCATCCCAGCGGCCGAGGGCTATGCCCGCGCCAGCCATATCCCGTTTGGGCAGGGACTTGTAAAGAATCGCTATATCGGTCGCACCTTCATCGCGCCCACCCAAGAGCTTCGGTCGCTTGGCGTGCGGATGAAACTCAACCCGCTTACCGACAACATCGCTGGGAAGCGGTTGGTCGTTGTCGACGACTCAATCGTTCGGGGCACCACCACGAAGGCCATGGTGTCGATGCTGCGCGAAGCCGGAGCCACCGAGATTCATATGCGTATCTCTTCGCCGCCGTACCGGTGGCCGTGCTTTTACGGCATGGATACCGGCACCCGTGGCGAGCTCCTTGCCGCAAATCTCACCGTCGATGAGATTCGCGAGTATCTCAACGTCGACTCCCTTTCGTACCTTGCGCTCGACGGACTCAAGAGCGCTACCGGCGCGGTCAATGCCGGGTTCTGCGATGCCTGCCTTACCGGCAACTACCCCATCGAGATCCCGGTCGACCTGTCGAAGTCGGTGCTTGAGATCGACGATGCCGTGTCGCCGCTGGACGAGAACCCCGGCGAGTTGCTCGATGAGAAAGCAACCAGCGGTGGGTGAGACCTATGCGGCCGCGGGCGTTTCGATCGAGGCGGGCGACGATGCGGTTCGGCGAATCGGACCGCTCGTAAAGTCGACCTATCGCCCCGAGGTCCTCAGCAGTCTTGGCGGATTCGGCGGGCTCTTCGATGTGTCGAACTTGGGCTACGACCATCCGGTTTTGGTTTCGACGACTGATGGTGTCGGCACAAAGGCCGTCGTAGCTTCTCAGATGGCCAAGTTCGACACCATTGGCCTCGATCTGGTGGCCATGTGCGTTGACGACCTGGTCTGCCAGGGCGCTCAGCCGTTGTTCTTTCTCGACTATGTCGCCATCGGCAAGCTTGTTCCCGAGCAAATCGAGCAACTGGTTGGCGGAATCGCCGAGGGTTGTCGCCAGGCCGGCTGCGCGCTGATCGGCGGCGAGATGGCCGAGCATCCTGGCGTGCTCAAGCCAGGCGATTTCGACCTGGTTGGGTTTGCGGTCGGTGCGGTCGATCGCGACCGGGTCATCACCGGCGATCTCGTTGCGTCGGGCGATGTGCTCATTGGGTTGCCATCGCCAAACCTTCGGTCGAACGGGTTCTCGTTGGCTCGTCGGGTGCTGTTTGACGTGGCCGGAAAGTCACTCGAAGACGAGGCCTACGAGGGCGCCGAACATTCTTTGGGCGACGAGCTTCTGAAGCCGTCGGTGATCTACTCGCCGGCAATCATGGCTGCTCTTGAGGTGGGGTCGATCCACACCGTGGCGCACGTTACCGGTGGTGGTTTGGCCGGCAACCTCGAGCGAGTGTTGCCCGATGGCGCCGATGCGCAGGTCGACACCTCCACGTGGGAAGTGCCTCGGATATTTTCCGAAATCCAACGCCTGGGCGATGTGTCCGACGCCGAAATGCGCACGGTCTTTAACATGGGTCTCGGCATGGTGGTGGCGGTTCCGCCCAGCGATGTCGGAGCCGTCATGGCCAGCTTCGAAGCCAACGGTCACCGCCCCGCACAAATCGGCGAAGTAACCCCAGGCAACGGAACCGTAAACGTCAACTAAAGGTTCACGGTCGGTACCTGGCACCGAAGTGGCCGTTTGGTACCTGGCACCAAATCGCCAAAAAGTGCCAGGTACGAAGTCGTGCGTTTGGTACCTGGCACCAAATCGCCAAAAAGTGCCAGGTACCAAACCGGGGTTAAGGTTCCAGGCACCGGGGGTCCGGGGGTCCGGGGTTCGGCGTTTAGGGGTCCGGGGCTTCGGTGAGCTTGATGCTTGGTCCTGGTGACCTGACGCCGTTGAGTTGTAGCTCTAGGTGATGGATGCCCGGGTAGTGGGTGCGGGTGGTTTGCTGGGCTACCGAAATTGTCTTCTTTACCATGGCGGTCTCCCCGGGGTCGAGCATGGTCTCTTTGCCTTTGAAGACCTTGGGCGATGTGGTGCCGTCGGCTTTCACAAAGTGAACGACCATGTCGAGAAGCGCTCCCGCAGGCTGACCGGATGGATTGTGCACCTCGACCTCGACTTGAAACTTCTCGCCGATGGTGACCGTCGCTGGCTCAACCCGAACTGCTGCGACCACTGCTGGCGACTCCGGTCCGAAGCCCAGAACATCGAGGGCATCGAGGTTGCCGGCCTTGATGAGCGTTCGTAGCGCATGCCGAACCATTCGAGTGCGGTTGGTTTCGTCGATGTCGGCGGCGCCCTGGGCTTCGGTGCGCCACCGGCGCGTTACCTCAACCACGGTCGCTGGGTGATCTTTGGCGATGTCGTTAAGATTGTTGGCCACCGACCGCCGCACGTACTCGGATGGGTCGTTGCGAAGCAGTTCGAGGATGGGGATGATTTCGGTTGGGTCGGCGATAAACCGGGCCAGGTTGGCCCCCCACGGAAGTCGCGGTCGACAGCCCTCCGACGCCAAGCGCCGCACGTGCTCGTTGTCGTTGGTCGCCCAGACCATCGACTGCGCCACGGTTTCTTCGGGAAACCGCTGGTAGAACGCTCGTATCGAGAACTCGGCAGTGAACCGTTTGGTGAGCTCTTCCTGAAATGCCATTGCCGTGGCGAAGTGGTCGAGGCCGTGTTCGGCCACGAAGTAGCCGTGGGGTAGGTACCGGAACCCGTCCATTGCCCCGGTGTCTTCGGGTGCCGGTTGATCCGAGGCTGGAAGTGGAGGACCAAACGATGCCTGAAGGATGCTGAGCGCTTTGATGCGATCATCTGGAAGGGTCTCGGCGAATGCGCTGGTGATCTGACGGGCACGCGGTGTTAGCTCGAGTGCTTCAAATCCCTCGAGCGCAATAGCCAGAAACCGATCGAGGTCGAACGTGGGGTCGACCGCCAGCACATCGGCGCCGATGCGCTCGACGACATCTGGACCGAAGGAGTTCTTGAGCGGCTCGGCCATGAGGCCAGCCTAGGTCAGACTGCTACAGGCTCTTGGCGGTTCTTGTACTCGCTGAACACGATGGCGAGTACCACAAACAACACGATGATTCCGAGGCTGATGAACGTGTTGAGGTGGAACCACAAGCTGAACGTCATCTTGAGGCCGACGAAAATGAGGATGGCGCCGAGGCCGTGTGACAGGTAGTGGAACCGTTCTTTCGCGTCAGCGAGAAGGAAGTACATCGCCCGAAGTCCCATGATGGCGAAGGCGTTGGATGCGAACACCAGGTACGGCTCGTTTGACACCGCAAGCACTGCGGGAACCGAGTCGACCGCAAAGATCACGTCGGTGAATTCGATGACCACCAGGGCGGCGAGTAGCGGCGTGGCGGCCTTCTTGCCGTTGATCATCTTGGTGAAGTTGTGGCCGTCGTATTCTTCGGTGACCGGCATGATCTTCCTCAGGAGCCCAAGGCCGGCGGTGCTGGTGGACTCGCCCTCATTGTCTTTGTGGCGGATCACCTTGATGCCGGTGTAGATCAGGAACACACCGAAGAACACCAGCACGCCGGTGAACCGACTGATGAGTGCGGTACCGGCGAGGATGAAGATTGCCCGAAGTACCAGGGCGCCGAAGATGCCCCAGAACAGAACCCGGTGCTGGTACTTCAGCGGGATCTTCATGGTGCTGAAGAGCAGCGCCCATACGAACACGTTGTCGATACTGAGCGACTTCTCGATGAGGTAACCCGAGATGTACTCGCCGAAGGCTTCGCTGCCGTAGACGATGGCGACACCAACCGAAAACGCCAGACCGCAGCCAATCCAGAACAAAGATTCGTTGAGGGCCTGCTTGGCGGTTGGTTCGTGATCGTCGCGATGACGCCACAGGTCGATACCTAGCAGGATCATGACGAGAACGCCTAAGATGATCCACGCGGGGACGGAGATGTCTAGGTCGACGAGGTTGTCTCGGGAAGACTCGGCTGCGAACAACATAGCTTTCAATCTATCGGCGTTCGCACGGGTCCAAATGAGGTCTCTACGATCAGTCGATCAGAGTTGCGCCATGAGAGAGGCAGGACTGGGGCGATGAGCGGGACCATGGTCGAGAACTCCGAAACTCGTTTTCGGGTGCTCGGTCCAATTGAAGCCATTGTGGACGACGCTGTGGTGCGAACCGGCGGTGCGAAGTCGGTCGCGTTATTGGGGCGGCTTCTATTGTCGCCCGGACGTATCGTTTCGGTCGATCAATTGTCCGACGCGATCTGGGGCAGCGCTCCGCCTTCGCGTCCGGACGTCTCGATCCGGAGCTCGGTATCGCGCTGGCGAAAACTACTTGCTGGCCCCGAGAGGGGTAAGAGCAGCATTTTGGTCACCAATTCGCCCGGCTACCGGCTCGACGTTTCCGCCGGCCAGGTCGATTCGCTTCGCTTCGAGCAGCGTATTCATGAGGCGAGCGAGCTTCGCCGAGCCGACCTGGAGGCTGCCAAGCGGATTCTTGCGTCGGCGCTGGGAGAGTGGCGGGGCGTGCCATTCGCCGACTGTGACGCCGACATATTCGCTAGCGCTAGGGCTCGTCTGTTGGAGTTGCGGTCGGCCGCGCAAGACCTTCGCATCGAGGCGCTAATCGATACCGGAGATGTGCGACTGGCGATCGCCGATCTCGAGCTATTGATCGCCGCCGAAGATCTCCGAGAGTCGCGCTACGGGCTGGCCATGCGGGCGCTGTACCTCGATGGGAGGCAATCGGACTCGTTGGCGATGTATCAACAGCTGCGCCATCGTCTGGTGGAGAGCTTCGGTGTGGAGCCATCGCCCGAGATCGTCGACCTCGAGCGCAGGATTCTCGATCAGGACCCAAGGCTGCACCCTCGAACGGCTGCGCTAGCTGCTGCTTCGGACCCTTCGGGTAGCGCCGCCTCACCACGGGTCCGGTCGCATCAACCTCCGCCTCCGGGTCGCGATGCTGAGGCTGCGGTTGTCGCTGCGTCGTTCGCCGAACTCGTCGCAGGCCGTGGTTCGACCATTCTGTTGACGGGCGAGCCCGGCATCGGAAAGACCACCCTGGCTCGGTACGCCGCCGCAGTTGTGCCCGAGAAGAGTTCGATCGCCTGGGGTCGGTGCATCCAAGGAGGAGCGGCTGCGGCGCTGGGCCCTTGGGCGCAGGTGATGCGGGATTTGTGCGAGGGCTACAGCGCTGACGATGCGATGTCGTGGGTGGGATCGTCGGCCGAACTCGGTCAGCTTGTGCCGGCTTTGGCGCTTGAAGGCGCTACCCGGCAAAGCGATGACCGCCTCGACCTGTTCGATGCGGTGGCGAGGTTCCTCCGGCGGCGAGCCGCAGCCAGTCCGCTCGTGCTTATCTTTGAAGACCTACATTGGGCCGATCCGGCCACCGTTGAGTTGATTGCGTTTGCCGCAGGTGCCCTGGCCGATTCTCCGGTGAGTTTTGTGGTGACGTGGCGAGATACCGATCTCGATCTGGCGCCAGTTTCGGCGTTGCAGGAGCTGGGTCGGGTTCCTAGCGGTAGCCGCATCGAGTTGACCGGCCTGACACCTGCGGTGATCGAACGACTCCTGCCCGAGTCGATTTCTGAGGCCGATGTTGCTGAAGTTGCGGCCGCGCTGCACGACCGCACCAGTGGAAATCCTCTGTTTGTGGTTGAGCTTCTCGGATTACTTGCCGAGACGGCGGTTTCGGCTGACAGTGTTGGTTCGTTGCGCGTCACGACAGGGATCCAAGATGCCATCCGGCGTCGGGTCGACACGGTTGGGCCCTATGCCCCCGAGGTTCTCTCGGTGCTTGCGGTGGTCGATGGCTTTGCGTCCCTTTCGTTGATCGAAAAGGTCTGCGAGCGATTTGACGATGTCGACCGGGCGCTGATCGAGGAAGTGCTTGCCGGTGCGCATCGGGCCGGATTGGTTGTGGAGCATCCCGAAGATCCGGGGTCTCTTCGTCTGCACCACGCATTGGTGGTCGACACGCTAATCGAAGATCTTTTGGGCTTTCGATTGGCGCAGATTCACGCTGATGTCGGCCAGGCGCTCTGGGAGGAGGGGGCCTCGTCGGCAGTGCTGGCTCATCATTTCAACGAGGGCGCCACCGCGGGAACCGGTGCGTTGGGCGCCTCATTCAGCTTGGAAGCTTCGGCTGCTGCTGGCTCGTTGTATGACCTTCCCCGAGCATTCGCTTTGCTCGAGCGAGGGTTGGTAGCGCTGCGGTGCAACAAGCCGGTTGACCTGGCCTTGGAGTCCGACATCCTTGTGGCGAAGAGCCAGATCCACAAGCAAGACGGCGACTATCAACTCGTGCACCAAACGGCAGCGGCCGCGTTTGAGGCTGCGAAGACGTTGGGTGATCTGCCGCGAATGATGGCCGCAGCCCTTTCGTATACGGGTCGTTCGGCGCAGGGCGCAGTGTTCGACCGGGTCGAGTGGTTGGGCTATTGGCACCCCGCCGAGCCAGCGGTTGAGATGCTTGAGTTCTGCATCGGGAAGCTGCCCAACGACGATCCGTCGCTGGTCGAACTGCTGGCGCTGCTGGGATCGGCGCGGTTCGGATCTGCCGTCGACATTGAGCGATCTCGGCGCGAGTTGGTACGAGCAGTCGAGCTGGGGCGCGACAGCGGAAGCCCTCACCTTTTGCAGGCGCTTTCGATGCGACTCGAGTTTGAGGCGTGTTACGGGTCGTTGGCTTCTGTGAAACAGATCGTCGATGAGATTCAGGCCTATGCCCCGACGCACCGCTCGGTGCATGACCTTGTGCAGGCCGAGCGGATGCAAGCCATCCTCGCGGCCGATGAGGGTTCCAATGATGGGGTTCGTCACCACGTTGAAGGTGCGGCCCTCGCAGCAGAGCAGTACGACAACGATCTGGCGCGGCTTCAGGCTGCCTGGGTGGCGTCGGCATGGTCGTTGTATCGAGGCGAACTGGCCGAGGCTGAGGAAGCGATCGTCTCGGGTATGACCACCTTTACCCGCTTCGGCATGGCTGCGGTCGACGCGTTTGGTTTGCAGTACGCCGGTCTCCGACGCGACCAGGGTCAGCTCGAGGAGGTTGAGGAGCTCTTGCGGTTCAAGTTGTCGTCGTATGACGGGCCCGCGTTTCGGGCGCCGCTGGCGATGGCTATCGCCGAACAGGGTCGCCTCGATGAATCTCGTGAGCTCATCGACGCTGAACTCGGTAGTCACTTTGCGTCGCTCGGCGAGCCGGCACTCCAGTTTCAGACGCCGGGCTGTTGGACGTACGCGACGATTCTTACGCAGCATCGCAAGGCTGCCGAGCAGCTGTATCCGGTCTTTGCCGACCGCACCTGCCGACTGGTGTCGCTGAATCACGGCATGTTGCATTTCGGATCGACCGGCTTTTTCGCCGGAGGTCTGGCGCTAACCTTGGGCGACTTTGTGGCCGCCGAGCGCCACTTGGCCGAGGCGGCCGAGTTCGAGCGGGCGATTGGTTCGGGAGCGTCGCTGCTGCGGGTATTAGCCCTTCAGGGCGTGGCGCTGCAACGGTTGAACCGTGCCAGCGATTCGGTCGACCACGAGGCTGATTCGGTGGCCGATCGGCTCAATCTGCAGTGGATTCTCGACACCTATCGCAGTATTGACGGCGACTTCCATGCGAAAGTTGGCCAAATTCGTTGAGAAAAGTATGTCTCTGACCTGCGGTTTTGGCGGGACACTCAAATTCTCAACAATTTTGCAACATTTGTGTGAAAGGTTTTAGTCACTAGGCGGCGGGTTTACCGGTACTCAGCTATCGGTGTGAGGCCTAGGGTTTCTGGCGGGAGATTCCTAGGCCTCATCTGTTCAGGTTCGTTCCTGAGTGAGAGCGATGACCTTGGCGATGGTGTTGTGGTTCCGCAATGTGGCCACTACTCCTAGGTGTTTCTCGAGATAGTTGGTGGTGAGCTTGCTCTTCGCCGCGCCGTTGACCAGCAACACATGAGCGTGGTCGCCATCGACGGTAAACACATCGGGACGCAGCGCTTCGCCATCGATGTCGGCAAGCACCTTCTTCGACGGCGTGTCCGACAGCAGCGCAACGAACTTGTGCTTGGGTTCGATGGGAGCGTCCAGATGCGGGCTGGCCGCGAACGCGGCCACCAGTTGATCGTGGGATCGCACCACCACCGGAACATCGTCGTAGCCCCAGTTGTCGGCGATGACCGTTTCGATTGCGGTAGTGAGCTTCTTCGGGTTGGTCTCGTCGGCAACAAACACCACGTTGCCTGATGCCACGTAGCTCGCGACCTGCTCGAAACCAAGACCTTCAACTGCCGAGCGCAGTTCGGCCATGGGGAGCTTGCGATGCCCACCAACGTTGATGCCGCGAAGAAAGGCTGCGTAGGGAATCGTCATTGCTGAAACGTAGCAGCGCACTAGATTGACATTCCGATGACCACGCACGCAGCACTCGTTCAGCACCTTCTCGACCATTCCGTCCGAACCGGCGACTTCACGCTGAAGTCCGGAAAGAAGAGTTCGTGGTTTATCGATGCCAAGCAGACCGTGTGTCGGGCAGAGGGCATCGTGCTGGTGGCCGACGCGGCGCTCGACATCATTCCCGATGATGTGACCGCCATTGGTGGCCTTACCGCGGGCGCTGACCCGGTGGCATTTGGCATTGCGGCAATTGCCGCAACCCGTGGCCGGTCGCTTCGGTCCTTCAGTATTCGGAAAGAAAGCAAAGACCATGGTGTGGGCGGTCGGTTGGCCGGCGCCTTGGAACCCGGCGACAAGGTGGTCGTAACCGAAGATGCGGTTACCCGGGGCAAGTCACCTATGGAAGCCGCCGAAGCCATTCGAGAACTTGGTGCCGAGCCAGTGCTGATTATGCCGGTGGTGGATCGGGGCGGAACCTGCCGGGCGATGGCCGAGGATGCGGGCATCGCGTTCCATCCGCTCGTTACCGCTCTCGACTTGGGATTCGACTACGAAGGTGGCTGAGCTACAGGCCATTACCTTTGACTTCTGGAACACGCTGGTCATTCAACAGACCGCGGCGGGTCGCAAGCTTCGCAAAGCCATGTTGCTGGAGACCCTCGGCGAGCTCGGCTATGCCGTCGAGCCCGACTTGGTCGACGCCGCTTTCGAGGTGGTGGCCGAGCGCTTCGACGCGGCCTGGAAAGCCGGAAATCAGTTTGTGCTGAGCGACGGGGTGGCTGCGTTTCGAGACGTGGTCGATGCCGATCCGCAGCACGACGCCCAGCTCGCAGCTACGTGGTATCGGTGCGGCCAAGACCTTCCGCTTCAGCTGGTGGAACCTGATCTTGGCGACACGCTGGCTTCGCTTCGCCAAATGGGCGTGGCCATCGGCATCATCTGCGATGTCGGGCTCATCCCGTCGCCGGTGCTGCTCGGGCACCTCGACCGGCTGGGAATCGGGTCGATGTTCGACCACTGGTCCTTCAGCGACGAGGTCGGCTACTACAAGCCCGCGGCCGAAATCTTTGCGCATAGCCATGCTGGTTTAGGCGTGGCCGAACCGTGCGCCGCGGTGCATATTGGCGACCTTCGGCGCACCGACGTGGCTGGCGCCAGAAGCTTCGGCGCAGTATCGGCCCGGTACCGCGGTGTGGTTGACGATGTCGACGAAGCGTTGCCCGAAGCCGACCATGTGGTTATGAGCCACATCGAACTGCTCGAGCTTTTCTAGGTCTCGATCAGACAGTGTTTTTCAATAGGAAGTGTTTTTCCAACAGTCAGCACGGTTTCAACAAGCACTGTTTCAACAAGCCCGGTTTCAGGCACTGTCGGCGGGCCACCAGAACAGGCCGGCGGTTCCCGGGCCGGTGTGCGCGGCCACACTCGGCCCAATGCGGTACCGCACGGTGCCGAGTACGTTGTCGCGTTCGGCGAGCTCGGCTTCAAGGATTTCGGTATAGGGGAACATCTCGGGAGCGGCCAGGCACACCCCGGTTCGAACCTCGACGTCGGTGGGAACCTGGGCCAGCATCAGGTCGCTCAACTCCTGGATGGTCGAACCGTTGCCTGCCACATCGAAGTCGCTTCCTTTGGTGACGTACACACCGACGTCGTCGATGCCAGCGTCGGCCGCAACCGCGTCGATGTCGACGCGGCCCATCTTTCGGACCTGATCGAGCGATTGCAGGATGAAGGTTGATGCGATGTTCGGAGCCAGCGCTTCGGCCCGTTGCGCTGCGTCCTCGAGCGATGCTCCCTGGGCAATGGCTTCGGCCGCCTCCCAGAAACACGCGGTGACACCAAACGACATCGTTCCGGAGTTCACCAGACGCACGGGAACCGGCGCCATATCGGATGCGATGCGGGCGCTGTTGAAGGTTCCCGAGTGCTGGTCGGCCACGGTCACGCAGAGGATTTCGGAGGCGCCGTTGCCGGCGAGGGTTTCGAACGCTTCGACAAACTCGCCAGGTGATGGTTGCGAGGTGCCGATGTCGGGGAGTGGTTCGCCCACCATTTCGTAGAAGGCGTCGGCGTCGATATCGACCCCTTCTCGAAACGGTTCTTCGTCGATGGTCACCGTGATAGGCACCACCTCAACCTGATACTGCTCGACCAGATCGCGTGGGATCTGGCTGGAGGAATCGATGACAAGACCAATCATGCAGACGGAACCCCATCGGCGAGTAGCGCATTCCCCTGGTCGTCGCGCTCGAGTGGGTTGACCAGGAACTTTGAGGCAATGCACACGCTGCTTACTGCGGCACCGACAGGGAGTGAGCCGTGCGCGTGGCTGTCCCAGCCGGTAGGCCAGCCTTTCTTCCAGGCCAGATACGACGTTCCAACCCACACCGCCGAGGCGACCGAGTTGGCAACAAAGGCCCGCTCCTTCAACGACGGAGCAGCCGCGGTGCCGGCTGCGACGGCCACGTCGAGGGGGAAGTAGAAGGGGAATGTGCCGACCACCTGCCCGATGCTGGCGGCTACGCCCTTGCCGCCCTTCCCGCGATTCTTCTTCGGTAGTAGCGGGTAACAGTGTCCGACGACGCTTGCGGTGGCTGCGATGGTTGCGCCCGCCGGCCCGCCTACCTGTCGACCAACAAAACTCGCTGCCGTAGCTTTGGCAACATCGGCCGTCAAGACCGCGGCCCCCCAGCCCTTACCCAACACGTGCGCCGCGTTGGTAGCGCCAGGGTTGCCGGTGCCGGCTTCGCGAAGATCGACCGGTGCTCCCGGTCGGTCAACAGCTGAACGCTGCGCAGCACGAGCTGCAATATCGGCAAACGGCACCATGCCGAGTGCGTAGCCAGCGAGCGTCGCTACTGGCACCGAGACCAGCCCTGGCAGCGTTGAGATTTTCCCGGGCCAGACGTGAACCATGAACCGCCACGCTAGTGCGATGGCGGCACTATGACGTTGGTACTACGCGACGTCTTCTTTGCTGTTGCGGTCGGTGAGACGGCGACCCTCGGCGGGGAACATCTCTTCGTAGTCCTCCATCGATGCTCGGATGACATCCATGGCATGGTCGGCGCCGTAGGTGCCGACAACCTCGATGGAGTTTTCCTTCTCGCCGGTGATGTCGATCTTGTAGGTGGCGAAATAGTGAACGATGCGGTTGACAACGGCGGTGGGAAGGTTCTTGAGGTTCGACGCGTAGTTAAACACCGTGTCGCTTTCGAGAAGCGCCACGATCTTGTCGTCGGCTTCACCGTCGTCGAGCAATTGGATGCCACCCACTACTCGGGCCGGCACCACGATCTCGGCGCGATCGATGCGCTGCTGGCTGAGCACGCAGATATCGAGCGGGTCGTGGTCGCCGATCTCGGCATGGGGAGTGAGCGCGGCAACGCGATCGGCGCAATAGGTGCGGGGGATAAATCCGTAGAGCGTCGGCGGCAGCGACGAGCTTCCCTGAGGACGATCGACCCGCAGGTAGCCCGTACGCTTGTCGATCTCGTACTTCACCGTGTCGAACGGCGTGATCTCGATGTAGGCATCGACGACTTCGGGAGCCTGGTCGCCAATAGGAAGACCGTGCCAGGGGTGGGCTCGGTAGCGATCGAAACTGTTGGGCATGTGGGGCTCCTGCCGAGGGGTAAGCACTCGAACCAACACCGAGGAAGGCGGCGTCACCTGGTTCTTGTGGTTCCTTCGGCGAGTTGGGGGGATGGTTGAGAGTCTTCAGCCTATTGGTTTCATCCCTGCTGAGCTGCCCGTTTTCTGGGGTGCCTTGCCGAATCGACGTTTAGCTCGGGGTCCAGCGGAACCGGGTCATCGTGACGACGGCTCCAAACACACCCCACGCGGCCACCACCGCCCAGTGGCCCCACTCCATCGGTGTGCCCTCGACAAAGGGATCGAACGCTGGTTGAAGCGACGACACAAGATGTTTCACCGGGAAGATGTTGCCGATCACTTCAATGAACCTCGGAGCGTCTTCGGTGACCACGAAAACGTCGCTGACAAAATAGAGCGGAAGGGCGATGGCGTTGGTAACCGCCGGTGCCGCGTCCTCGCTTGGAATGATCGTGGACAGTGCCAAGCCCATCGCACAGAACGCGGCTGCGCCGATGATGAGGCTGATGATGAGCGTGGGCACCGCCGACCATTGCAGCGCTACGCCAAAGAGGATTCGGCCAATGATGATGATGAGCACCGTCATAAACGTCGCGATGACGGTGGCCATGACGATCTGGCTGGCAACAAAGACCCATGGTGGGAGTGGCGTGCCGCGAAGCCGCTTGAGCATGCCGCGTTCGCGGCGGGTGGTGGTGGTGATGGCCAGGTTCACCATCGTTGCCGACACGATCGAAAGGCCCAGGATGCCGGGCACATAGAACGTGGCGAGTTTGGCGCCGTTGTCGAAGGTCTCGTTGCCGAACAGCGACGTAAACAGCACCAGGAAGATCAGCGGCAAGATAACGGTAAAGAATGCGGCGGCGGGATTGCGTCGAAACCGCAGCAGGTCGAACGCCGATTGGTTCTTGAGTTGCGAGACGGCGCTCATCGGCGGCCGCCCCTTCCGCGGGAGCGCCGTTTCGAGCCGCCGGTTGGCTCATCGGCCGGGGGAGCGGTGGCGCCATCGGGGCTGGCGGTGAGCCGAAGATAGGTGTCTTCCAGCGTGGGCCGGGCAATCTCGAGATCGACCAGGACGTGGCTTGCGGTGCCGCCGGGAGCGGCAGTGGCCGGATCTGTAGCCCAGTTGGTGAGTTCGTTGAGCACGGTCACGACGTCGTGGGTTTCAATGACCATGCGGTCGCCATCGACAACGGCGCCGAATCGGTCCGGAACCGTTGGAGCCGACGGCGATGGTGCCGCGCTCCAGGTGATGCGTGGCACGGCGGCCACCTGTTCGGCCAGTTCATCGGCGGTACCTTTGGCAACGATCTGGCCGCTGGCGACAACCGCGATGCGATCGGCCAGATTCTGCGCCTCATCCATGTAGTGGGTGGTGAGTAATACGGTGTTGCCGAGGTCGCGGAGCGCCGAGATCATGTCCCACGATTCGCGGCGGGCCGACGGGTCGAACCCGGTGGTCGGTTCGTCGAGGAACACCAGTTTCGGATCGCCGACCAACGCCATGGCGAGGTCGAGTCGGCGCTTCTGGCCGCCCGAAAGTTTGGCGGCGCGTTGGTCGCGGGCGTCGGCGAGTCCGACCAGTTCGAGCACCTCGTCGGGGTTGCGGGGTGCAGAAAAGTAGGCCGATTGCATGGTGACGGCTTCGCGGGCGGTGAGCTCGCCCTCGATCTCAGATTCTTGCAGCACGATGCCAATGTCCTCGCGCCACGACAGCGGCGCGGTGGCTGGGTCCTGCCCAAGCACTCGAACATCGCCGCCGGTTCGTTCGCGGAACCCTTCGAGAATCTCGATAGTGGTGGTCTTGCCAGCGCCGTTGGGGCCAAGAAATCCAAAGATCTCTCCCTGCCCGACCGTAAGGTCCAACCCCCGCACCGCATGAACATCGCCGTAGCTTTTGGTAAGGCCCCGCACTTCAATGGCGTTCATAAGCTGATCCTACGGTGGCGCCCAAGCCTCGACCGAAACGGGGCAGGCGTTTCACCTGTGACCGAAGAACCTGTTTTTTCGACATCTCGCTTGGCGGTTTTGGTTGGTAACGTAGAGAGTTCCTGCCCCCATCGTCCAGCGGCCTAGGACGCCTGCCTTTCACGCAGGTAACACGGGTTCAAATCCCGTTGGGGGTGCAGAGACAGAAGTGGTCCGGGGAAACTCGGGCCACTTCTTCGTTTTAGGCTTCCTGCGACTACCCGATTGCGTACTGGAAGCAGCCGTTACGCTGCTGAGACATGAAACGGATTCTCGTCGCCGACGATGACAAACGGCTTGCCGATCTTGTTCGCCGTTACCTCGAGAACGCCGGGTATTCGGTGAGCGTTGCCCATGATGGCCGCAAAGCGCTCGACATCGCTCGGGGTCGTCAGCCCGATCTGGTGATCCTCGACCTCATGATGCCCGAGCTCGACGGCTGGGATGTGTGTCGGATCCTTCGCTCCGAATCCGACGTGCCCATCATTATGCTCACCGCCCGCAGCACCGAGGACGACATGCTTCTGGGCCTCGACCTGGGCGCCGACGACTACATCAACAAACCGTTCAGTCCCCGAGAGGTGGTGGCCCGCGTCCGCACGGTGCTCCGCCGGTCCGGCGGTGGCGGCGAGCCAGAACAACTGGTGTGGAGCATCGGCAAGCTCGAAGTCGACGCCCGGCGCCACCAAGCGCGTATCGAAGGCGAAGATCTTGACCTAACACCTCGCGAGTTTGCGGTGCTTCGGGTATTTGCGGCCGCACCTGGCAAAGCGTTCAGCCGAAGCGAGCTGGTCGGCGAAGCGTTCGGATTCGACTACGACGGCATGGAGAGAACGGTCGACGCCCACGTGCGAAGCCTCCGCAAGAAGCTTGGCGACGATGCCGACGAACCCACCTATATCGAGACCGTGTACGGCGTCGGTTACCGGATGATCGACTGGTGAGACTTCGAACTCGAGTAGCGCTGGCGGTTCTTGGCGCCACCACGATCGCTCTGGTGCTGGCCGGCCTTGTGGCCCGGCAGGCGGTGCGCACCGAATTCTCGACCGTCGTCGATGCCGAGATCGAGGATGCAGATCTTGCGTTGCTCGATGACTGGTTGGCGGCCAACGGAAACTTCGATGGCATCGGGCCGACGCTTGTAGAGCTCGATCGCGATTACGGCCTGCGGTTTATCCTTACCGATTTCAACGAAAACGTGGTGAGCGATAGCCGGCCGGTCGATATCGTCCCGCCGCTTGCGACTCTGGCCGCGTATCAGTTCTTCGATGCCGACGGCGATGTTGGCGACGACTGGCTGCTGTTTACCGTCGCGATCGAACAGTCGACGACCGACAACACACTGGCAAACCTCGACCGCTCGTTCCTTTTGGCCGGACTTGGTTCGTTGGTTATCGCTGGTCTGGTGGCGATGTGGTTGGCCGGACTCATCACCGGCCCGATTCGAGGTCTCACCGACACGGTGACCCGAATGGGAGCAGGAGAAAAAGGGGTGCGCGCTCCGGTGGACGGCCCCGGTGAAATTGGAACCCTTGCCGGGTCGTTCAACGAACTCGCCGACGATCTCGAACGTTCCGAGGATGCCCGGCAGTCGATGCTTGCCGATGCGTCGCACGAGCTTCGGACGCCGCTGGCCAACCTCAAGGGACATCTCGAGGGGATTCTCGATGGAGTGGTGGAGCCCGATGCTGAAACCGTCAGTGGCTTGGTACGCGACGTCGATCGGTTGGGCGGCCTGGTCGATGATCTACAGGCACTGTCACTTGCCGAGGCGAACGCCATCAAGCTGAAGTTCGAGCCGTCATCGCCAGCCGCGCTGCTTCGACGTACTGCCGCTGCGCATTCGGCCCGGGCCCAGTCACAGGGGGTGGAGTTGTTGGTGGTGGCTCGCGACGATCTGCCTGATGTGCTGGTCGATCAACTTCGGATCGATCAGGTGCTTGGCAATCTGGTGAGCAATGCGATGCGATACGGCTCGGAGGTGACTCTCGATGCCCGACTGATCGATGACGACAGCTCTGCAACGTCGGACTCCACGCAGAAGATGGTGGCGTTGGCGGTTTCTGATGATGGGCCCGGGATTCCCCCAGACCAGCTCGAGCAGGTTTTCGAAAGGTTCCACCGGGTCGATTCCTCGCGTGATCGAGCCACTGGCGGCGGCGGGCTCGGGCTCGCCATCGTTTCCCAGTTGGTTCGTCTGCACGGCGGAAGTGTTTCGGCCGACAGCAACCATGGCCAAAACGGCGAAAGCCGCACGGGAAGTACCTTCACCGTGCGGCTTCCTGTTTCTGGTTCGGGACAGAC
>CALJDK010000058.1 GCA_938023735.1 uncultured Acidimicrobiales bacterium | reverse complement strand
TTTCGCGGACCCCTTCGGCCGGATAGGCGGCGGGCAGGCCGACAAACTCGTTGAGTGCCTGAGTGAAGGTTTCGTGATCGACATGCACGTTGACGCACGGCAACGAGCCGGTGCGAGCGCCCGACGACCGCTTGGCCATCTCGACCAACGCATCTTTCATGCGCTGAGCGGTAGTACGGCGAAGATCTTTGATGCGGGCGTCCTCGCCAACACGGTCCCGGGCCTCGGCCCAATCGTCGGCCAACAGTTGGGCATAGAGCCGCTTGAGTTCGGTATCGATGATTTCGCCACCGATGGGGTCGAACCATCCGTCGGCCCGAAACATGCCATCGAAAGTTTGTGAGAAGTGGAACTCGGATTTGGCCTCTTGATGGTCGGCGTCGTTTTCGCCTTGTGATGGATCGGCCGTCTGTTCGAACTTGTGCAACACGATGCGGAAGTCGCGCCAGTGCATCTTCTTTGCTGCTGGCACCAGGTCGTCGCGCTCGCCCGCTTCTATCGCCCATGACAGGTGGGGCTTTATGGAGACCTTTCCGATAGCTACGGCATGGGCAAAGTGAATATCGCCGTGCCGAAGCGCCTCGGACGTTTCGGGCAGGTGCCGTAGCCGCATGGCGGTCATGTACCTACGACTTGCCTCATAGCGGGGTACGCCGGTTTGGGCCGCCAACCAGCCAACGACGGAACCGCCATGGACCCGGTGACCTCCGGCGGAGCGTTCGAATGCATCGATAAGAGCCAGATCGACCGAAGCGAGGCGAGCCGTGATGACCGCCTGCTCGCGCAGAACGTCGCCAAGCTGTTCGGCCTCGACCTCGGTCCAGTCGACCTTGGTCAACATGTCGGCGGCATCGGCAAGGTCGGCGATTTCGGCAATGCCAGAACCGCCGGCGATCTGCTCGGAGCGGGTGGGAAAGCCTTCGTAGAGATTATTCGATTGTGGTTGAGAAACCTCGGGGTGATCGAACATGTGTTCGATAGTAGTCATACTGATCGAAACTCGTCAACACCTATCGAAGAATTGTTTGCTACATCCCTTCGAAGTCGAAGGTCATCCGGAAGTTGAGCGCGTTCGGACCCCACGGGAACACGGTGGAATTTCGGCCAATCATCTCCTGAGTCACCTCGCCCCGTGCCCCGCGGTACTTCCCAGTGCCGCCAATTACCGCGCGGTGCGACACCCAGCCGGGCTCGTTGCGGCCCTCTACGCCCGACGTGATGAGCATTTCGGTACCCATGGCTCCAGGTGCTTCGATGCCCCCAAATACAAACTGCTGCTCCGTAGTCATGTGGGGCTCAGGTCGTCCCACATGCGTCATGAAGTATCCGCGGCAGATCCAGGTGCCAAGCGAGTCCTCGATACGGGGAATGAACCCCGAGTCAGACGTGATGGTCCCGCCCGGGAAGAGCAGGCCCTCGACCCAGAACGGAGAACCGCGGTTGTCGCCCTGCTCAACATTGGCGCCGGCGTACATTCCCTCAATCCCGTTTGCCAACAATTGAGCCGACGTGATGCGGATAGTCTCGCCAATGCAGGCCACATCGAACGTGTTCGAGTGGCTTGTATCAGCCCCGGCAACCGAGGCGCCAGCCACTCCCCCGACCGCACCGGCAATCAACGCGGCTCCGCCGACGGCAGCACCGCCCAGCAAGCGGCGTCGCGATGCGTTGTCGGGCATCTCCTGGACCTGATCGCTACCGGCAATCGGTGGTTGCCGGGTCGTTTCATCCTGATTCATCGTTGGCTCTCTTTCTCATACTCTGTTCTGTCTCTACGTTGTTCTTGAGCTCGTTCGTAAACGCTCAATCCCACTGCGGGCAGGTGGCCGCACGGTCGGTGTCGCGCGGGCCGAACTGTTGCCACTCGGTCTCGGAGAAGTTGCCGCCGGCCGCCCCACAGGCAATGTCGAACCACGAACTCACGTCGATGTTCCAGATGCGAATCTCGCCGTCGTTGGCGGTGGCCACATACTTTCCGCCGGGCGTCGCATGGAGTTGAAAGTTGTTCGGGCTCGGAAACGGATCTCCAACAACCGTCCACGTCTCCGTATCGACGATCAGCGGCTCGTCGTATGCCGCCAGCATGTATCGTCCATCGTCACTGAAGCCTGCCCGCACCGAATTCACACCCAAGCCGGCGCCACGGGCGACATCAAGCTGGACTCCCGTCGGTTGAAAGGTCTTCGAGTCGAGAACCTCGAGCACCCCATCGGAGCGGGTAAGCAACAGATGCTCGCCATCGGGAGGAAAGGTGATGGCGACGGTGGGTTCGCCGCCGTTGCGAATTAGGGGATTGATGGCTTGCCAAGAACTGGTGTCCCATGCCACCACGGTTCCGACGTCGTCCGCGGCAACCAGATACGCGCCGTCCGCAGACCACGCGACATCGAAGATCTGTCGCGCGTCGGCTGGGAATTGATGTTCGGGCGTCACCACGATCTGCCCCGTCGACCTGTCCGCGACGATCACACGTTGGCTATCACCGGCGAATGAACCGACTGCTACGAATCGTTGATCCGGGCTTGTCTTCGCCACCCCAAAGCTTCCGCCAGCTATTCGAATAGCCGAATCGATCTCATCGAGTGAATCGGCTAGCAGTACGTCTATTTGACTCCGCTCGACAAAGGCAACTGGCGCAGGACTATCGAGAAAGAAGTGAACGGGGCCCTTGAGCATCGGGTGCTCGAAGAGCTCCCGAGTATCGCGGTTGAGTATGACCGGGTCTCTACCGATGCTGTGTTGAAACACGTGTCGACCATCAGCAGATACGCCGACCCGCACAAGTGCACCGACAAAGTCTGCATCGAAGAGGAGAGGTTCGGAGTCGTGGATCAAACCTCGTCCGTCGAGCGCGTGAAGCCGGATACCCGAGGGTGTTGCAACAAGTGCGCTCGTGCCATCACGATTCGTGGCCAGACGTCCAGGCGGACGACGCGTCGAGGGGCTTTCGGAATCGAAAACGGAACTGCTGTCGCCGGTGGAGGTATCGACGATCACTCCCTCGCCTACGCCGGATACAGCAAGAACTCGATCGCCTCCTGCGTGGCTGATCGCGATGGCCTCATCAACGTTGATATTGCTCAGGCCCGCGAAGGGATCGAAGGCTCGAAGTCGCTCACCGGTAGCAGGATCGAGAAGCAAGATCGCGGTGCGGGTGGCGGTGGCTATCAAATCGCCTACCCAAACGAGTCCGCCTGGACGCCTCGGCCCAAGCAAAGCATCGTTTGCGTCAACCTGTCGGGGCGTCTCGAGAGCGGAATCAATAACACCTCTGTCGACTATGGAAATCGAGCGAAGCGGTTGCAGGTCGGAGCTACTCCACGTTCGTACGAAGAATCCGCCAGTCGTAGCCACAACACCTAGGTCTTCGTTCACTGAGACACGCGTTACGCCAAGAGGAAGATCGCGAGGTTCGTGTCGGACTCCCTCGTTGAACTGGAGCTCTTCTGGCAGGTCGTCCACGGAGACTTCCGGGTGCGCAGCCACCTCGTGAAGCCGACGACCCGTGCCGACATCCCAGACCGTGAGCAAGCCGCCTCGTTCGCCCGTGAAGAGCCGGCCACCCTCGTCATCGAACGCGGTCGCCGATACGGGGGTCTCGGTACTTAGCGTCTCAATCAAGTTCCCACTGCCCACATCGATGAGTTCGACTCCGCCAATCGCCAGCGGCGAGGCCACAACTCCGGCGGCGGTGGAGATCACACCAAGTCGATCGCCCGACCTCGACCAGCGCAGTTGTGAGGTTGCAACGTCGAAGGCATTGATGCCTCGGTCGTGGATACCAATCGCGAGCGACCCGTCGGTCGAGAAGGCGACGGATCGGTACTCGGTGGATGGATCGAACGTTCCGAGGTACGACTCGGTTTTCGTGAGCACCCGCTGCAGGGCCCCGAGGGTTTCGGGCGATGGGTCGCGTCGAAACACCTCGGCCGCCTGAAGCAGCGCAATGCGCTTGTCGCTGGCCACGGTGTTGGTGGCCTCGGCGGCGATGCGCGAAGTCTCGGCCACCGACCGAGCCGCCTCGGCTCGGGCCGACTCGTTCTCGGCCCGGTCGCGCAAGACCAGCGCAAATGCTCCGGCCACGGTGGCAACCACCAGCAGCACCACAGCAGTGGTGAGCGCAGTTCGTAGTCGACGAAGATGCCGGGCTCGCTGCGCTTCATCGTCTTGTCGCTGCTCCTCGGAAGCGTCGAGGAAGGCGATCTCGTTCTGGCTGAGCCGCGTGGGACAACGATGTTGCAGGTCGATGCCACTATCGAGCCGAGACCCGCGGTAGAGCTCGGCGTAGTCGTCTCGAGCCGAGTTCCACGCTGCGGTGGCTTGAGTGAGATGCCGGTGAAGCCGCAGATCGTCGCGGTCGGTGTCGATCCACTCTTTCAGGCGCGGCCACTCGCGGATCAAGGCCTCGTGGGCCAGCTCGACCGTGCGTTCTCGCGATTCGGGGTCGCGGTCGAAGGTGACCAGCCTGGCCGCTCCGAAGCGGTCGATCGCGCTGGCCGACCCGGTGCCTTCAAGTTCGGATTCGGGCACCCTTCGTCGGGTGTCCTCGGTGCCCTCGCCCAGGTTGACGAGACGGGTGAACAGGTTTCGTACCACCTCGGCGCCGGTTGGCTGCGCGTTGGTTATCTCCTCGAACGTGGCTTCGGCCTTTGCCGCAAGAGCGCCTTCAACACCGCCGATCTTGTGGTAGGCGTCGATGGTCATCAAGCCCGAGTGGCTTGCGTCAAAGAGGTCTCGCAGCGTGTGTTGAAGCAGCGGTAAACCACCGGGTTGGCTACGCACGTCCTGGGTAATTTCGTTCACCAACCCTGGTTCGAACACCGCGCCAACCGCATCGGCGGGGCCCGTAATGGCCGACACGATCTGCTCGGTCGACATCGGCACAACATGCACCGCGTTTCGTTCGAGAACTCGGCTGAAGTCGCCGTACTGCAGCGGCTTATCCCAGAAGTCGGCGCGAATCGTTAGCACCACGCGTAGCCGAGACCGCGGGTCGATGACCGCGGTATGGATGCTGTCGATCAGGTGCTGACGTTCGGCTTCGCTTGCAACGGTGGTGAACAACTCTTCGAACTGGTCGATGACCAGCACGACTTCGGCGTCGAGGTCACCAACGAGCCGTTGCGCCGCTCGCGCCAGCCCACGGTGGTCGGCTTCGAGCAGCGAACGTCGGTCGGGCTCAGCGACTGCGGCTATGCGAGTGAACGCAACGTCGAGCTCGGCCATTGGCGACGAGCCTGGCGTCATGGTGGTGATGAACCACTGGTCGCTTTGGGAAGCCTCGCCCCGTCGGATCGCAGGGAGCAGGCCGGCCCGAACAAGACTGGACTTGCCCGACCCAGATGGGCCGACAACCGCAACCAGACG
>CALJDK010000057.1 GCA_938023735.1 uncultured Acidimicrobiales bacterium | reverse complement strand
CAGAAATCACTCACGAAAGTTCTTCAGTCATGGCAGCCACGATGCGTAACGAGATGCAGGCACCGGTGTATCCGGCAGCCGACCTCGCACGCGCGTGCCGTCCTGCCTCGATTGCCATCACCCATTGGGCCACCCTTCCCGGTGTTTCCAAGGCGAATGTGGTCACCGAGTTTGGCACCAAGCGCCAGCGGCCGAAGGATCGTTTCGACTGAGTATCTACTCACAATCGAAGATTCCGGAGGCCGTCGAGAAATCGACGGCCTTTCTGCTTTTTCGGGCCGAGTATCTCCGACAGCCCAGCAGGTCCCCCAAATCCCCCCACGCATTTATCCACCTAGAGACATCCAACAATCGGCTAGGGCTTCGCCAGAGGTCCCGAAACCACTGAACCGCCATTGGCGGAGAAGGAGAGAGGTTCCCATGCGAGCCCCTCTGGACATCATCAACAGCTTGGACACCGCCACGGCAACGGGCGACAACTCGTGGGAAGCGCTTTCGGCGTGCCGTGACATCACCGTCGCGAGCGACATTTACTTCTCCGAGGATCTCGGAGATATCGCAGCGGCGAAGCGTATTTGCGCCGAATGCCCGGTGCTGGCCGAGTGCCTTGAAGGGGCGCTCGACCGCAAAGAGCCATGGGGCGTGTGGGGCGGGCAGCTGTTCCTGAACGGTCGGATGGTTGCGCAAAAGCGTCGTCGGGGTCGCCCGCCAAAGGTTGCTCGTCCTGAGGACGAGCTTCCGGTAGTCCCGATTCCCGTGCACCTTCGGGAGTTGGCAAGCACTGCTTGAAGGATTGCGGGGCCTGCGCTGCGGCGCGGGCCCCGCTGAGGTTTTGGCCCCTAGAGTTGGCTTTGGACTGGCGGTCCTACGCTGAATGCCATCGGCGGGAACGATCTGGCCAGGTTTCGCGTTGAGTTAGGGAATCCGGCGCTCGGTCGGTGGGTTCATGATTTCACCCAAAAGGGAAAGGTCTCCAAATGCGTGTAACTCGAATCATCACCACCTTGCTTGCGCTCGTCCTCCTCGCCGCCGCCTGTGGATCCACCACTGACACGGCCACCGGAACTGAAGGCTCAGCGGCCGCAGATGCCGAGCTTCCGCTTATCGACGAAGCGGCCGTTGCCGAGCTCCAGGGCCAACCAGTCGTCATCAACTTCTTCGCCTCGTGGTGCCCATCGTGTGTCGCCGAGCTTCCCGACTTCCAGGCGGTTCATGAGGCACTTGGCGACGATGTCACCTTCGTCGGCGTGGCACAACGCGACCGTCCGGCTGACGCACTTGAGCTCATTGAACGAACCGGCGTCACCTTCGACATTGGTAGCGACCCCGACGGGCAGCTCTTCCAATCGCTCAATGCGCTGGCAATGCCAACCACCGTCTTTGTAAGCGCCGATGGTGAAGTGATCAGAACGCACTCGGGTGTGCTCGATGCCGAAGGTCTTACCGACATCATCAACGACGAGCTCCTTTGAGCCCGCGTTGCGCTCAAAGCCTGGATCGACCACTGGTTCAACAGGTGGCTCGGTCTAGCATCGGGGGCCGTGGGCGTCTTCGCAGATCATCTTCAAACCCCAGGGGTCACCGAAGTTCTTGAGCTGCGCTCCACCTTCGGGGTTATGGCGTTCCACGGCGGCTATCTCGAGAAGGTCACCGATCTCATCGCCGGTGAGGTCGCCACGGCCACGTTGTCGTCGTACTACGGCGTCATTCACTCCGAGGAAGCTCACACCCACATTTCGTCGAAGTATGTCGACCCCGCCGACTCGTTGTCGCTCAGCGGTTTTCTTGGCCACGTCGACACTGCGATTGCCCTTCATGGGTATGGCCGCGATCATCTGCGCCGCGTCATCCTGCTCGGAGGGTCCAATCGTGATCTTGCCGAGCACCTCGCGAAACAGCTGTCTGAGGATATGCCGAAGTACGAGGCCCGATGGGTGCTTGACGATATTCCCCGAGAGCTTCGGGGTATGCACCCCGATAACCCGGTAAATCGTCCGGCGAAGGGCGGCGTGCAGATCGAGCTGCCACCCACGCTGCGTTGGAACTGGGATGAACACAACTGGAGCGATCATGGTGGGGCCAGCAGAGCCCCCCAGGTTGATGTGTTCATTGCGAGCCTTTCGGAAGCTATTTCGACGTGGGTCGAGCCTTAGCGCAACTCTTCGGCAAAGCCGCAGGACCCATTTGCATGACAAATGCTAGACATTTTGGTCAAATTCGTTGATCAGGCCTTCAGATTGGTTAAGCAAGCTGCAAGGTTCGCCGATTAGCAACTATGCAGGCAGCGGGGATTCGCAGCACTGAATCGGTTCATGCCGATGCGGTTCTGGCACAGGTCGAGGAGCTGATCGGTAAGATCGCGCCCCTGACCAAGAGCGACGACGTCCTCCCACAGGCCGTCGAGTTTCTCTCCCGAATCGACGGGGTGCGTCGAGCCGGAGCATTACGAAATGACGCCCCGACTCAGGTCTGGGTCAAAGCGTTCGGCCAGCCGGTGGAGCTCGAACATTTGCCCGAGAGTTTCCGAATTCCTCCGCACTACAGCGCAGACAGCGGAGCGCAGTTGCGCTTCCGGTTTGAGAGCCCACCCGTCGCGCCCGAGGGCGTCGACTCCGCCGGTTGGGACGACGCATTGGCCGAACGGCGCGATGACGGAGACATCGATGTCATCTGTATGCCGCTCGTCGGCACCGTCGAACCAATCGGTGCGTTTTGGATCATCGGAGGAAACCCCGAAGGGCTCAATCCCGAACTTATCGAGGCGCTCAACGTTCTTGGTTCGGTCGTCGCGATGACCCTCGAGAAGATCGACTCCGTCGATGAAGCGGCAGATCAGCTCGCCGAAATGAGTTCGCTTCACCACAAGCTTGAAGTGAGCAATCGCGACTTTCAGAGCTTTGCCCAGATGGCGTCGAGCGACCTTCAAGATCCGCTTCGCAAAATCATCACCTACGGAGACCGGCTCGAACGCTCAGGGATCGCCAAACTCAGCGAACGAGAACTCGATTACCTTGCGCGCATTCACAGCGCAAGCGACCGGATGCAACGCCTCATCAACGACCTGCTGACCTTTTCGAGCGTTCATACCAACGACGCCCAACACGAACCGACCGACCTCGAACTCATCGTCGTCGATGTCTTGAGCGACCTTGAAGTCGCCATCGCTGACGCCAACGCCGTCATAAAGATCGGCGAGTTGCCAACCATTATTGGCAACAGCACACAACTGCGGCAGCTGTTCCAGAACCTCATTGGTAACGCCATCAAGTTTCGGGCTCCCGACGTTGCGCCACGCATCGAGGTCTCGTGGAGCAACACGACCGACTCGTATCGCATCATCACCGTCTCGGACAACGGCATCGGATTCGACGCGAAATTTCACGACAAGATCTTCCGGCCTTTTCAGCGTCTCCACGGGGCCAGTGACTACAGCGGGTCGGGAATTGGCCTGTCGGTCTGTAAGCGCATTGTGAGCAGACACAATGGCTGGCTCACGGCCAAGAGCGCACCCGGCGACGGAGCGACTTTTCTTCTCTACTTCCCGACGGTTGCCACGCCCTCTTCAGCCGCACCCTCTTCAGTTGATGCTGTCGCCGGCGACGAGGAGACGGCATGACCACCACCTCTGCTGCCACCACAGCTAGCGAATCCACCGCTCACACCGACGACCTGCAGATCTTCCTCGACATCGTGCAATTGGTGAACGTGCACCGCAACGAGGATGAACTCATCGAAGCCGTGCTTGTGCGACTTGACCAGATGAAGGCATCGGCCGGAATCGTCCTACGGCGCCTCGACCCCGCAGCAGGTCGACTCATTTCCTTCGACATCCGGGGTAGGGGGGCGTCGTCGGACGGTCTTTTGTCCAACGCGAGCCCCGAACTCGTTGACCTCATCCATACCGATCTCGGCGTGTTGGGGTCCTTCGAAGGCCACGCACTCCAAATCAACAAGACCATCGCTGCAGGGTTGACAGCTGGCGCCCCTGACATCCCGGTCACCGACGACTACACCGACCTCGTTTTCAAGGTGCTCGATCTCGGTTGTTTTGAGACTCAGATCTACCCCGTGCACGCGGCCGAGCCAATAGGCGTTCTCAATGTGTACAGCATCGGCGATGTCACCCTCGACCCTCGACGCTTGCAACTGCTCGAACGGGCCGCCCAGGTACTGGCTTTCGGAATCGAGAAATGCCGAGCCTTGGCGCTGGTCGAGAAACAGAGCGATGAGTTGCATGCGGCCAATGAACGACTCACCGAAAGCAACCGGGATCTTGAGGACTTCGCCTACGTGGCGTCTCACGACCTTCAGGAACCGTTGCGGAAGATCCAAGCATTTGGAGACCGTCTCGAATCGAAGGCAAGCGAACGCCTCACTGAGGACTCACTCGCCAACCTGCAGCGAATGCAAGGCGCATCCCGGCAAATGCAGGTGCTTATCAACGACCTTCTGCGGTACTCGCGAGTTTCTTCGTCGGCGTTGAAGTTGCAGCGGATCAGTTTGTCGTCGCTACTCGACGCAGTGATCGGTGCTCACGAACGAGAGTTCTCTAGCCTGGGCGCAACCATCGAGGTTGACCAATCGCTTCCTACGCTGATGGTTGACACCGGTCAGTTTAACCAAGTCTTTACCACCCTCATCGGTAACGCCATTAAGTACCGCCGACCCGTGAAGCCGCTCGTCGTCACCGTGACCTGTGATGACAGCGAACCCGATGTCCACCGCATCACCGTCGCCGACAACGGGATTGGTTTCGACCAGAAGTACGCCGATCGGGTCTTCGAGCCGTTCAAGCGACTTCACTCCACTGCCGACTACGCCGGATCAGGAATTGGGCTGGCCATTTGCCGCCGAGTTCTCGATCGCCACGACGGCACCATCTCGGTGCAAAGCGAGTCGGGTGTCGGAAGCGCGTTCACCCTCACCCTCCCACGATCTAAAAGTACGGCCGGTCAGGCCACAACGAAATGTTCTCCCACCAAAACTCCTGAAGAAGAGGTATCTGAAAATGTCGAATGAAAACGTCGCACGTCTACTACTCGCCGATGACGATCCCGATGATCGCCTGATGGCTCGCGAAGCCCTCGAAGAATGTCGCGTCAACAACACGCTCGACACGGTCGAGGACGGCGAAGAGCTTCTCGAATACCTGCGAGGCGAAGGCCGTTACGCCGAGAACCCACCCCCAACGCCCGACATCATCCTGCTCGACCTCAACATGCCACGGATGGATGGCCGCGAAGCCCTCGAGCGTTTGAAGAGCGACCCCAAGCTGCGTCGCATTCCCGTCATCGTCCTCACGACAAGCCAGGCCGAGTCCGACATTGTGTCGACCTATGACCTGGGCGTGAACTCCTTCATCACCAAGCCGGTCACCTTCGATGCGTTGGTCGAGACCATGAAGACGCTTGGCGAGTACTGGATCCAGATCGTCAAGCTTCCCTCCGACGAGGTCCGCAACCGACATGCCGCCTAACGGACTTTCTATGAAAGTCCTTCTCATCGAAGATGACGAGGAGGACTTCATGATTACCGAAGACCTCCTCGACGAGGCATCTGGGAGCTATGAGCTGACCTGGGTCACCAATCAGGATGAGGCGCTCGAACAGCTTGGCGAGAACCCGTTCGATGTTTGTCTTATCGACTTCCGCCTCGGTGCCGAAACCGGTCTTGAGGTGCTTCTCGCCGCTCGTACCAAGAACTCAAAGCTTCCCTTCATCTTTCTAACTGGCCTTGCCGATGACGAGGTTGACCGGGCCGCAATGGAGGCAGGCGCAGCCGATTATCTGGTGAAGAGCGGGCTCACAGCCGGCGCTCTTGACCGGACGATCCGCTACGCGTGCACCCAGGCGCGCACGTTGCAATCGTTGCGCGAGTCCGAAGAGCGAAATCGATCGCTGGTCGAGGCTGCAACCGATGGTATTGCTCTTCTCGACTCGGTCGGAAAAATCATTGGCACCAACCCGGCCCTCGAGAACATTTTCGGCCGGCACGAATCCGAGCTGTGCACGACGCATCTTGCCGAACTGATCCGTGGCTTCCCTCCACTTGATCATGAGAGTGTCGCTCTGCGAGATCAGAGCGGTGATGCGCTCGGTATCGATGGCGTCGTGCCGGTTGAGGTTTCGCTTGCACCGTGGCGAAGTGGCGGCGAGAGCTTCTGGACCGCAATCGTTCGCGACGTCACTGAGCGAAACGAACTCACCAGCAAGTTAAGTCATCAGGCGTACCACGACACGGTTACTGGCCTCGCGAACCGGCTCAAGTTCACCCAACGACTCAAAGAGAACCTCAGCCGGGCCGAACGTCAAGATGGCATCGCTGCTCTGGTGTTTCTCGACCTCGACGATTTCAAGCGCATCAACGACTCACACGGCCATGAGGTCGGCGACATGCTCCTGCGCGAAGTCGGCAACCGGCTCCGTTCCTGCACCCGCGACCATGACTTGGTTGCCCGGTTCGGGGGCGACGAGTTCGCCCTCTGCGCTGACTACGCCAAAGGCGAAGCCAGCGAAGGCATCCGGCTCGCCGCTCGTGTCGTGCAACTACTCGCCGAACCGTTCCATATCGGCTCGCTGCGCCTTGATGTCACATGCAGCGTCGGTGTGGCAATCGATCATGGATCCGGCATCGACCCCGAGACCTTTACGACTCACGCCGACGTCGCGATGTATGAGGCAAAGGATCAGGGCAAGAACACCTTCTCGGTCTTTGAAGACACGATGCACGAACAACTGCTCGAGCGCCTTGCCCTCGACAACGACTTCGCCCCAGCGCTCGAACAAGAAGAGTTCGTGCTTGTGTATCAGCCGTTGGTCGATCTCGAACACGGAAAGATCTGTGGCTTCGAGGGATTGTGTCGTTGGGACCATCACGAACACGGCCGACTCATGCCCGACAAGTTCATCGCCCAAGCTGAGGCCAGCGGACGCATCACCGCCCTCGGTTCTTATCTGATCGGCTTGGCCTGCCGCGACGCAGTCCGCTTTACGAACATGACCGGCAAGACGCCGTACGTCACGGTGAACGTTTCGCCCCGCCAGCTTGCGTCCACCGAGATCATCGACACGGTGTACGACGGTCTGGGTGAGTCCGGGCTCCACCCTGAACGCCTTGTTCTTGAAATTACCGAGTCCGCGATGATGCTCGACTTCAATGTGGCGCTCAAACACCTCGAGGCGCTCAAGGACTTCGGAGTGAAGTTGGCGCTCGACGACTTCGGATCGGGATTCTCGTCGCTCAACCTTCTTCACAAACTCCCCCTCGATGTCTTGAAACTCGACCGGCTTTTCATCGCCGACGTCACCACCGACGATGGCGCAGGCCAGATCGTGCGATCCATCGCCGCAATGTGTCAGTCACTCGGTATCCGTGCCCTGGCCGAAGGCATCGAAACCAAACAGGACGACCTGTTTGTGCGGAGCGCAGGTTTCGATCTGGGGCAGGGCTACTACTACGCCCGCCCGGCCGACTTCGATGACGCCGTCAGGCTTCTCAAGGGCGGTCTCGGTTAAGGGTTCAGTCGAGTTCTCGACCAGCCCGATCCTGATCGCTCGTACATGATGCGATCGTGCATGCGATTGCGTCGACCTTGCCAAAACTCGATTCGTAGCGGCTCGACCCGGTAGCCGCCCCAATGAGGCGGACGGGTTACCTCGCGGTCGTCCCATTCTTCTTCGAGTTCGGCGAACCGTGCTTCCATCGCTGCCCGGTCGGCCACGGGTCGGCTTTGATCCGACGCCCATGCACCAAGCTGACTACCCCGCGGTCGGAGTGCGAAGTACTCGTCGGAGACTGGAGCGTCGACCCGAATGCACTGTCCGCTCACCCGCAGTTGCCGGTGCAGTTGCAGCCAACTAAAGGTAAGTGCGGCTCGACCCGTGGTGTCGATGTCGGCGCCCTTGCTGCTCTGGTAGTTGGTGTAGAACAGAAAGCCGTCGGTACTGCTTCCCGCTGCTTTGCGATCGAGCCCTTTGAGCAGAACGTTGCGGGCGCTCGGCCATCCGTCGGCATCGACAGTGCTCAGAACCATGGCGTTTGGTTCGGTGCAGCCAGCGTCTTGGGCCTGGGTGAACCAGGCATCAAAAGCAGCCATGGGATCGGGGTCAAGATCGGCTGGCTCGATTCCGGTCGCCTCGTATTCTTTGCGAAGTCGCGCCAGTCCTTCGGAGGTCTCGAAGCTCATCCGCCGCTGACCGGTGGAAGGAACGCGACCTCGTCGGCGTCGGTGACCGTGTGGTCGAGTTCGGCTGGTTCGCCATTGACCCATACCCGACAGGTTTGCACGACACCAGCAAAGTCGGACCCGTACCGCTCGTTGGCCGCGTCGAGGACTTCGGCAACGGTGGTCCCGGGTATGGTGTCCGAGCCCACTCCTGCCGCAACGCGGACCGATGCAAAGAGTCGAATTTTTGCCACAACTGAAGTGTAACGGGCCATCGGTTTTCAACGAGAGGCAGGCAAGCCATTCGCGAATTGGCTCGGTAGGCTCAACTTCGGAGGAAATATGCCGTTGAGTCCTTTAATGGAAGAGCTATCACGGGTCACTGTTCCCGACTATCTGACCAATCTTGCTGCCCGTCCAATGGACGAGATCCGGCTCATGCGCGCCGAGTGTCAGCAGCTCGAATCTGGAACCTCCTATGTTCGTCGCATGGCCCAGGGCCGGCTCGACATTGCCGGTGGCGAGCTCACCCGTCGTCGTAACGGCGGAGCGAAGGGCGATCTAACTGAACTGATTGGTCGGCTCCCCGAACTTCTCACCGACCAGGGCCCAACAAGCACCGGTACTCCTCGTCCTCCTTCGGAGATGGAGCCAGCAAAGGGTCTCACCGTCGAACTCGAAGAAGAGCTTGAGACGATTCTTTCGGCATCGGCAATCTCGTCGGTCGTCGACCTGGAAGAAGCCGAGCTTGCCGCTCTGGTAGAGCGCCTCGAAGGTTTCGAGCACCGTGTCTCGAACCACCGCCGCTCACTCTTCACCACCATCGACACCCTCCAAGCCGAGATCACCCGCCGCTACAAAACCGGCGAAGCAAACGTCGATTCGCTTCTTTCCTAAAACCACTTTCTTCGGCAAAGCCTGTACCTGGCGGCGCCGAGTGATGGCGTCTGGGCTCGGCCCGGCTCGCACTCAGATCTGCGGCGGCCCCGTACCGTACGTCGCCGCGACGTGGGTCGACTGCAGGATCCGAGCCCGTGGTCCGGGACAGCGATTATTGCCCTCCGGGCGGGCCGTTCCGCACGGAGCGGCTTGCAGCGCGCCGTCAGCGCTCACCAGGCCACCCACCGCGCGATTTAACCTGGCACCTGGTCTGACACTTGGTCTGACACTTGGTCTGACACTTGGTCTGACACCACGTCTGACACCACGTCTGACACCACGTCTGACACCACGTCTGACACCACGTCTGACACCGGTTGGTCGTTGGGGGCTTATAGCATGTTAGTTATATGGTTATGTCGAAGGCTTTGGTTGCAGAAACTCTTGATCTTGAGGGGACTCTGAAGGCGCTTGCTAGCGAGCGGCGACTGCAGATCCTTGAGTGGTTGAAGGACCCGGTCGCGAACTTTCCGACGCAGGAACACGGCGACCCCATCGAACATGGCGCGTGCAACCTGTTCATCGTCGAGAAGCTTGGCGTGAGCCAGCCGGCTGGATCGCGTCATCTCAAAGTGCTGGTCGACGCCGGCCTCCTCGTCGCCACTCGCCGAAAAGGCTGGACCTACTACCGCCGCGAAGAGACGATGATCGCAAACGCCGTGCAAGCACTCGCAACCATCTAAGCCATCACTGATCACCTCGCACACTCATCACACCGACACTCAGCACTACGAAGAAAGACTCACCACCATGTATGAATCACTCACCGACAAAGTCGTCATCGTTACCGGCGCCGGTAAAGGCATTGGTCAGGCCATCGTCGAACGATTCGCCGGACAGGGGTCAAAGGTCGTTGTCAACGACGTCGATGCCGACTCAGCCGAGGCAGTAGCTGCCGGCATCAACGAGGCTGGCGGCCAAGCCATCGCCATCGCAGCCGATGTGTCCAACGGCGAGCAGGTCAACGCCATGATCGACCAGGTCATGAAAACCCACGGCCAGATCGATGTGTTGGTCAACAACGCCGGCATCGTCAGCCCGATGCTCCACTTCTTTGAGGCCGACGAAGCGTGGTGGCGCAAGATCATCGACGTGAACCTCACCGGCCACTTCCTGGTGTCGCATCCGACGGCCCGCATCATGGCCAAAGCTGGGGGTGGCTGCATCATCAACATGAGTTCGGGTGGCGCGACCAAGGCGCATCGGGCGTTCACCGCCTACGACGCCACAAAGGGCGGCATCGAAGCGCTCACCCGGGCGATGGCTCTTGACCTCGGGCCCTACGGCATCCGGGTGAATGCACTGATGCCTGGCTCGATCGATACGTCGGGCCTCTCGATCGACGAACGCAAGCTTCGGGGCGAGAACGTTCCGCTCGAACGGATCGGCGAGGGCTACGACATGACCGGCGCCGCGCTATTCCTTGCTTCGGACGACGCGGGCTACATCACCGGCGATGTCATCAAGGTCGATGGTGGAATGACAGCGCAGCAGCGATCTGCAACCGTCGACATTATGCCGCCATCGGACTTCCCAAAGGTTGAGGAGCTGTAATGCCGGGCGGATATCGCATTGGCGCCGATGTGGGCGGCACCTTCACCGACATCGTTTTAGAAAGGGCCTTAGAAAGGGTCGTAGAAGGGGTTGGAGAGAATCCCGGTGGCACGTTTGCTTCCACAAAGGTTCTCACCACCCACGGTGGCCCTGAGCAGGGAATCCTTGCCGGTATCGAGCAGCTTGCCAGTGAACACGGCGTCGATCTGGCCGATGTCGAACAGATCATTCACGGCACCACGCTGGCAACGAATGCGCTCATTGAACGGCGCGGTGCAAAGACGGCGTTGGTAACCACCAAAGGATTTCGCGACGTCATCGAAACCCGCACCGAAGGCCGTTTCGAACAATACGACCTCAACATCGTGCTGCCGACGCCGCTTATCGAACGCAAAGATCGTCTTGTTGTCAGCGAACGTCTCAGTGCCGTCGGCGAGGTGCTTATTCCCTTCGATGAGGCCGGTGCACGAGATGTCATCGAAACCATCGCCGCCGAAGGCTACGAGTCGGTGGGTATCGGGTTCATGCACAGTTACCGAAACGGCGCGCATGAACAGCGCTTCCGCGAAATGCTCCTCGAACGGTTACCGGATATTTCGGTTTCCATCAGCTCTGAAGTGTCACCACAGATGCGCGAGTTCGAGCGGTTCAACACGGTTGCCGCGAACGCCTACGTGCAGCCACTCATGGCGTCGTACCTCCTCCGACTCAAGGACGAGCTGCAAGCCCGTGGCGCAACGTGCCCCCTCTACCTCATCCACTCCGGTGGCGGTTTGGTGAGCGTCGAAACCGCCGCGGCGTTTCCGGTGCGACTCGTCGAATCGGGCCCCGCGGGTGGCGCTATCTTCGCCGCCGACCTCGCTGCCCGCTACGGCCGCCAGCAGGTGCTTTCCTACGACATGGGTGGCACCACCGCAAAGATCGCGCTCATCGAGGACTACACCCCCCAGACCGCCAAGACCTTCGAGGTCGCCCGCACCACCCGGTTCAAGAAGGGCAGCGGCATGCCCATCTCGATTCCCGTCATCGAGATGATCGAGATCGGAGCTGGTGGTGGCTCGATTGCCAGCGTCGATGCCCTCGGCCAGATTCGTATTGGCCCGCACAGCGCTGGCAGCGAACCTGGTCCAGCCGCCTATGACCTTGGCGGCACCGAACCCACCGTCACCGACGCCAACCTCGAACTCGGTCGCTTGCATCCCGATACGTTTGGCGCAAAGGACATCAACCTGTCGCCAGAAAAGGCTGCCGAGGCTATTCGAGAGAGCGTCGGCGCCCGGCTGTCGATGGATGATCACACCGCCGCCATCGGTATTGCCGAGGTCGTTGACGAGAACATGACCAACGCGGCGCGGGTTCACGCGGTCGAGAACGGCAAGGATCTTGCCGGGTTCTCGATGGTGGCGTTTGGTGGCGGGGCACCGCTTCACGCCACGCGACTTATGGACAAGCTTGGGCTCGACGAGCTGTTTGTTCCGCCGGGTGCTGGCGTTGGCTCGGCGATTGGATTCCTTCGGGCACCGTTCGCCTATGAGGCCGTACGGAGTCTGTACACCCGTACCGATCAGTTTGATTTTGTTGCCGTCAACGAGCTGCTCGACGATCTTGCTCGTGAGGCCGAGTCGTTTGTGCGCCAAGGCACCGACGCCGAATTGGTCGTCGAGCGTCAAGTGTCGATGCGATACAAGGGTCAGGGGTGGGAGATTCCCGTCGACCTTGCTCCGGGAGCGTTCGACGAGTTCGCCGCCGAAGCCTTGGCTGGCATCTTCACCAAGGCATACGAGCAGTTCTTCGGCCGGGCGATCGATGATTTGCCGATCGAAGCAGTGAGTTGGTCGGTACGGGTCGCTTCGGTGCTCGACCGCCCCGACGTGCTCCAGCTCACCACCACTGGAGACATCGTTTCGGTTCCGACAAGCCGACCGATCTTCGATCCGGTAACTGGCGCCGATGCCGAGTCAGGCATCGTCGAACGCTCGAGTCTTGGCCGCGGCGACGCCGTGCACGGACCGGCGGTCATCGTCGAAGAACAGACCACCACGGTCCTCGGTTCGCACCACGTGGCCGTCATGCAAAGCGATGGCACGTTGCTGGTCACAAGAGCCGGCAGCGATCGGAAGGAGCACTGATGGGCCAGACCACCAGTCAACGCGAAGTCCACTATCAGATCATGTGGAACCGACTGATTTCGGTGCTCGAAGAACAAGCGCTCACCCTTGTTCGCACCGCATTCAGTACGTCGGTTCGTGAAGCCGGCGACCTGTCGGCCGGCGTCTTCGACCGCGAAGGTCGCATGGTGGCCCAGGCGGTCACCGGAACACCGGGTCACGTCAACACCATGGCCGCTGCCGTGCCGCACTTCATCAACGACATCGGCCCGGAGCGGATTTATCCCGGCGACGTGTACCTCACCAACGACCCCTGGAAGGGCACCGGCCACCTCCACGACATCACGGTCACCACGCCCGTGTTTGTCGGCGAGGAGCTTATTGGTTTCTTCGCATCGACGGCCCACGTGGTGGATGTCGGAGGACGCGGCTACGGCCCCGATGCCAACGAGGTCTACGAAGAAGGCATCCGCATTCCCATAATGAAATGGGCCGAGCGGGGCGATCTCAACCGCGACCTTGTCAATATTTTGCGGAACAACGTGCGCGAATCCGACCAGGTGGTGGGCGATATCCACGGCCTCGCGGCATCGAACGAAACCGGCCGTCGTCGGCTTCTCGATATGCTCGAGGAGTTCGGGCTCGACGATCTCGACGACCTGGCCGAGTTCATCTTCGATCGCACCCGCACCGCAACGTTGGCTGCGCTCGAGGCGGTGCCAAACGGCTCGTATGCCAACACGATGCAGGTCGATGGTTACAACGACACCATCACCCTGGCCGCCGAACTCACGGTTACCGACGAGGGTATCCATGCCGACTTCACCGGCACATCGCCACTCAGTCGCTTTGGTGTGAATGTGCCGATCACCTACGCCCAGGCGTACTTCACCTACGGCATGCTGGTAGCTCTGGCGCCCGAGCTGCCCAACAACTACGCCTCGCTGTTTCCGTTCACGGTCAGTGCACCCCCAGGTGTGATCCTCAATGCGCAAGACCCTGATCCGGTCTCGGTGCGGCATGTCTTTGGACACTTCGTGACCGATTTGTGCATGGGTGCCATCGCGCCGGCGTTGCCTCACGTCATCCCCGCCGAAGGTGCCGGAGCCCTCTGGAACTTCCAGGCCAGTGCCCGCGCCGCCGAACCCGACTCGCAGCTACCGCCGGTGGAGTTGTTGATGTTCAACAGCGGAGGCACCGGTGCCCGGCCGGCAATCGATGGTCTCACCGCTACTGCTTTTCCCTCAGGTGTCATGACGATGAGTGCGGAAGCGACCGAGCAGGTTGGTCCCATCGTCATCTGGCGGAAAGAGATTCGCGAGAACAGTGGCGGCGATGGTGAGTATCGGGGCGGTCTCGGCCAAGTGATCGAGATTGGACCGGTCGACGGCTACATGTTTGAGTTCTCGGCCATGTTTGATCGCGTCGACAACCCTGCTCGAGGCCGAGCGGGCGGCGGCGACGGAGCCCCGGGTCGCGTGTACCTCGACGACGGCACGCCGTTTCCCACCAAAGGAAAGAAAGCTGTACCCGCCGACCGTCGCCTCATTCTCGAACTCCCTGGTGGCGGCGGCTTTGGTAATCCTTCCGACCGCGATCCCGCGGCGTCAGAGAACGACCGAAAGCAGGGCTATGTGTCATGAGCAGTGCACTTCAGCCAATCATCTCTGAACCCCGGCACAGCTCCTATGACGTCGTCATCGTTGGCGGCGCGATTGTCGGCTCATCGATCGCCTGGTTCACCTCGAACAACCCGGACTTTGACGGTTCCATTCTGGTGGTCGAGCGCGACCCAACCTATGAGAACTCGTCCACGGCGCATACGAACAGTTGCATGCGACAGCAGTTCTCGAACCCCCTCAATGTCGAGATCAGCCAGTTCGCCGCAGAGTTTGTGCGGAACTTTCAGACGTATATGGGAAACGACCCCGAGGTGCCGGAGTTGGCCGTTGACCACTTCGGCTACATGTATCTGGCGGGCGATGAAGAGTTCGCGCAGACGCTGCGTACCAACCAGGCAATTCAGGCTGACTTGGGAGCGGGCACCAAGATTATGACGCCCGACGAGATCGCCGCCGCCTACCCCTTTTACAACCTCGACGGCATCATCTGCGGAAGCCACAATCTCATCGACGAGGGCTACTTCGACAGTGGCACGATGTTCGATTGGTGGCGAAAGAAGGCCCGGCAGAACGGTGTGGAGTACCTCACCAATGAGGTCGTCGATATCCCCGTCACCCAAGGTCGAGCAAGCGGTGTCACCCTCAAGTCGGGCGAGACGATCACTGCCGGAACCGTTGTGAACGCAGCTGGTCCTCGAGCTTCTCTGGTAGCCGAGATGGCAGGGCTACGGCTGCCGGTTGAGCCTCGCCGTCGCTACACCTTCATTTTCAGCGCCGCCGAACCGCTCGACCGGCGCCTGCCCCTCACCATCGATCCATCGGGCGTGCACGTTCGCACCGAAGGCGATTGGTACATGGGTGGGATAACGCCCGACCCTGATCCGGCGGTCGACCCCGACGATTTCGCAATGGATGACGACATCTGGGAGGAACGGGTCTGGCCTACCTTGGCGAACCGGATTCCGGCCTTCGAACGCATCAAAGTTGAGAGCCGGTGGGCCGGCCACTACTCCACCAATACCGTCGACCACAACGTCATCGTTGGGCCGCATACGCAGGTAGGCAACTTCATCTTTGCCAACGGGTTCTCCGGGCACGGGCTTCAGCAGTCTCCCGGTATCGGCCGCGGCGTTTCCGAGCTTCTTACCTATGGCGAGTATCGAACTCTCGACCTCACTCAACTCGGCTACCAACGCATCGTCGACAACGATCCTTTCGTAGAAACCGCAATCATCTAGGTGTTCCGACCCCGGGTGTTCCGAGCGATCCTCGTCGTCCTGCTGGTCGTTGCGGCCGGGTGCTCGTCTGACGCAAACCCGTCGGGCGATGCCACGCCCGAGCTGGTTGGGTCCACCACCACCGTGGCTTCGGCTGTCACTCCGGCTCCGTCTTCGATTGCCACCACCGCGCCTCCCGAGGTGCCGACGAGTCAGGCCAGTCCCGACACGTCGGCTGTCGACACCTCGTCGTCCACCACGGTCGAACCGGTTCGGCCCTACGGCGACGAGCCCGACCCGAGCGACCCAGATTCTGCGAACACGTCGATCTGGCTGTCGCGCGTCGAAATGACGTCGTCGGGCATCGAGATGACCTGGGGCGAAGTTGACGGCGTTGTCGACTACCGACTGCATCGGTTACCGACGTCCAGCGACGATCGGCCGGACCCAGCCGAGCTAACCGACGACAATGAGATTTTCGTCGCCACCGAACCAGGCCGAACGGTCGACGATTCGGTGGTCGAAGGGACGAAGTACTGGTACGGGATCCGCGGGTTCGATGCCGATGGCACGCTTGTGGCCGTCGGCTGGCATCGTGCCGATGCGATCGACGATTTGACCCCGCCTTCGCCCGTCGAAATCGTGTCGGCCACCGTGGTCGATGGGCAGGTCCAGGTGACCTGGGCCGAACCGGACGAGAACTATGCGCTTCACGCATACCGGATTCTGCGCAGCGTTGACGACGCTGAGTTTGAGACGCTGGCGACAACCTGGAACCTCGACCAGCAGACGCTGATCGACGACGATCCACCGACCGGCACCGTTACCTATGCGGTTCAGGCCATGGACTTCCACTGGAACAGGTCGACCCCGGTGGGCGTCGAAGTCGTGGTCCCCTAGGCATGGGCTGAGTTCATGCGTTTGGGCATGTGATTGGTACGGTTTTGGGAATGTTCACTATGCAACGCAGGTTCTAGCCAACTACATGCGTCGACTTGCCGTTCTTTCACTCCACACGTCGCCCCTCAGTCAACCAGGTTCGGGCGACGCCGGCGGCATGAACGTGTATATCCGCGAGCTGGTTTCATCGCTCGCTCAGGCTGGGGTTGAAGCCGACGTCTACGTGCGCCGCTGGCACGCCGAACTCCCCGACATCGTCGAGGTCGAACCCGGGTTTCGGGTCATCCACATCGAGGCGGGTCCGGTCGACCTGGCGAAAGAAGATCTACCCGGCATCGTCGACGACTATGCCGACGGTGTGCTGGCCCACCTTCGGGGCGACAAGCCCGCCGATGCGTTGCATGCCAATTACTGGCTGTCGGGCGTCGCGGGGCACCGCATCAAACACGAACTCGATATTCCACTGGTCTCGGTATTTCATACCTTGGCCCGGGTAAAGGCCGAAACCGGCGACCCCGAGCCTCAGCACCGCATCGATGCCGAGGCCAAAGTCATCCGTTGCTCCGACGCCATTGTCGCCAACGCTCCGGTCGAGGCAAGCCAGCTCGAGAACCTGTATGGCGCCGACCCCGACCGCATCGAAATCGTCCCACCCGGTGTCGTCCACGCCTATTTCTCGCCTGGCGACAAAGCGGGTGCCCGCAACGCGCTCGACCTCGGCGACGAACCGATCCTGTTGTTTGTTGGCCGGGTACAGCCGCTGAAAGGGGTCGATGTTGCCGTTCGAGCTCTCGCCGAGCTCGACCACACCAATGCTCGCCTGCTTATCGTCGGCGGTGCCAGCGGAACCGAGGGTGAAGCCGAAGTGGCACGACTTCAGGGCATCATCGCCGAGCTTGGTCTTGATGGCCGAGTGGAGTTCATCGATCCGCAGCCCCATCATCTTCTCTCGACGTACTACCGGGCGGCCGACGTTCTTGTTCTGCCGAGCCGTTCGGAGTCCTTTGGTCTTGTTGCGCTCGAAGCTGCGGCCTGTGGCACCCCGGTTGTGGCGGCTGCTGTTGGCGGCCTGCGCACGCTGGTGAATCACGGCTCCACCGGGTTTTTGGTCGACAGTCGAAGTCCGGTTGCCTATGCCGCCTTTATCGACGAGATTCTCGGCAACACCGCACTGGCGGTCGAGTTTTCTGCCAACGCGGTCGAAGAAGCGTCGGTGTACACCTGGTCCACCACCGCTGCTCGATTGCGGCGCCTGTATCAGGACCTCACCTTGGCCTCGCCGGTGAACTGCTAGCCAACAACTCCTAGCTAGTAACTCATAGAGAATGCTGTTTCGCTGGCTAGCGTGCAGGTCATGTCACCAAAGCCATTTCGATTCGGTTTCCAGACCCGCTCGCCACTCGTCGACAAGTCATGGCCCGATACCGCCCGCCTGATCGAGGAGCTTGGGTTCTCCTCGCTCCTCATGCCCGACCATTTCTCGGATCAATGGGGTCCGGTAGCCGCCCTCACCGCAGCAGCGATGTCCACCACCACGTTGCGAGTCGGCGCGTTGGTGTTTGGCAACGACTACCGGCATCCGGTGGTGTTGGCGAAGGAGATGGCCACCCTCGATCAGCTCAGCGAAGGTCGGCTCGAGTTTGGAATCGGTGCTGGGTGGATGAAGACCGACTACGAACAGTCGGGGATGCCCTATGACCGCGCCGGAGTTCGCATCGAGCGCATGCAGGAGAGCCTCGACATCATCCGCAAGTGTTGGGCGGGTGAACCGTTCTCCTATGAAGGCGAGCACTTCACCATCACCGACTACGAGGGTGTAATGCCGCAACCGGTTCGCCCCGAAGGTCCTCCGATCATCATCGGAGGCGGAGGTCCCCGCATGCTCGGCGTGGCGGCTCAGAACGCCGACATCGTCGGAATCACCGCCAACCTGAGGGCGGGCGAGGTAGGGCCGGACGCAGTTGCCGACTCGATGCCCGAAGCATTTGACGCCAAAGTGGCCCGAGTGTCCGAGGCCGCACCAGGTCGAGTCGACGACATCGAACTCAGCTCGCTCACCATGGCCACCGTGGTCACCGACGACCGCGAAGGCACGGTTCAGGGCCTCTCCGACATGTTCGGGGTTGACGCCAGCCAGCTCACCGACAGTCCAATGGTGATGGTGGGGTCGGTGGATCAGATTTGCGAATCGCTGATCGAGCGACGCGAACGCTGGGGCTTCAACTACGTCGTGATGCAGCTCCTTCACGGCGCCGAAGAGGACCTTCACGCCTTTGCCCCGGTGGTTTCTCAGCTAACCGGACAGTAGCCATCGCTGGTCTTCTCTGGTCGGCCGCCTTTGGATACGGCCTGCTCGGGCACTAAAACCGGATACGCCACAACGGTGGCGCACCCCATCACGAATCCATATCGAGGAGACCCCATGAGCCAGCAACACGTCGACGTTTGGAACCAGGCCGCAGATGCCTTTGACCAGGCCTACCAGGCCATTGGAGATAACTGGGAAGCATCGACTCCCTGCTCGGAGTACAACGTGCAGCAGTTGGTAGAGCACACCCTGCAGGCTCAGCATATGGGCGCCGGACTCGCGGGAATCGAACTTCCTGAAGGCGCCGACTGGCCTGCCATTCGCTCCGCAGTTTCCGCAGGCCTCACCGCCGAGTCACTTGCCGGCACCACCGACTTCCCTCCAATGGGCGGCGAGGTTCCCAAGGGAATGCTGTTCGGTATCGTCACCAGCGACCTGCTCCTGCACAGCTGGGATCTGGCACGCGCCGTCGGAAGCGACGAAACCCTTCCGGCCGAAGCCGTATCGGCCTGCTACACCGGCATGAAGATGATGCCCGAGGAAATGATGCGGGCCGACGGTCGCTTTGCGCCAGCAGTCGAGTGCGCAGCCGACGCCGATGAGCAGACCCAACTCCTCTGCCACACCGGCCGCCAGCCGTAACTAAACCGGTCGAAAGGCCAAACCGATCGAAAAGGTAGGCACGCTGAGTTTCCTGACCCCAGCGTGCCTACCATTCCTTGGCGTCCTCAGGCGAGGAGGGATTTGCAGAGGTCTCGAGTCTGGTCGTCTAGGGGGAAATAGCTTTCGATTCGAAGCTCGTCCAGCGTGACGTTCTGCGGGGCGTTGAACTCGGTGATGGTGGTGAGGAAGCTGAGTGCCAGGTCGCCGGCGCGAAAGTTGACGCCCAGCATGGGCTCCTCCAGCGCGGCCAAGTCATGGTTGCGCCAATCTGCCGGAACCCCGGGTGCGTTGAGCAGGTCGTCGAGCAGTTCGCCCATCGCCTGATCGTGCGGCCGGTGAAACGACTCGCGTTGAAGTCGGCGAAGAATGGTGCTGGCCACCTGGTTCCAACCATCGATCATGTCGCGGCTTGCCGGGTCGAAAAGGAGTCGGAGCACATTGACGGGCATGTCGCCGTTGTCGGCATCGAGATCAACATTGGCGAGCAGAAAGAGCTGGTGTCCTGCGTGATTGGTGCGGATCACGTTGTAGAGGCGGTCGACCACCATCATCGGGAACGGCTCGTGGTGGTTGAGCATCGTGTCGACCGCGTCGCCAAGCGGGCCCGACAGAAGGTCGTCGACGCTTGGTTCGGCGTAGTGGCTTTCGAAACCGGCGCAACGCAAGAGTTCGTTGGTATCGCGCATCGGAACGTCGAGCGCCTGAGCGAGCACCACCACCATCTCTGGGCTCGGGTTCGAGCGGCCGGTTTCGAGAAAGCTGATGTGGCGGGCTGAAACATCGGCAGCCAACGAGAGGTCGAGCTGGCTCATGCCCCGATGGCCTCGCCAATATTTCAGTAGCGCACCAAAGACGTGTTCGCGAGAAGAAGTGCTCATGGGGCAAGGGTAGGGAAGCATCGCAACTCACACACTTACGTCATCAGGTAATCGACGCTTCGGGCGGTCGATCGTAGGGTGAGAAAGCCAGCACGAAACCGTCGTAAGCGGAAAGCAGGAGATCACCAATGTCTATCGATGGCGCCACCCGACACTTTGTGGACCTCGGTCACACGAACCTCAGCTATCAGAAGCTCGGCGAGGGTCCGGATCTGGTGTTTCTCCACGGTTGGCCGTTGAACGGCGACACCTGGCGCAATGTGGTGCCGCACCTCGACGGGTTCACCCGGTGGGTCATCGACCTTCCCGGAACCGGTCAATCGAAGGCCACGGATGCTTCGCCGTACACCGTGCGAGGGTATGCCGACACGGTCGTTGCTTTCCTCGATGCGCTCGGGTTTGACGACGTCGTGTTGGTGGCCCAGGACAGCGGTGGAATGATGGCCCGGTTTGCTGCCGAGCAACGGCCCCAAGTGGTCAGTGCGTTATCGCTGGCCGGCACCGAGATCCCTGGTGTGCACGCACCGCTGGTGACGTTGTTCAAGTTCCTTGCCAAGCTCCCGGCGGCGAAGTCGATGTTCAAAGTGAATATGTCGAATCGATTTCTGGCCCGTACACCGCTCATCCTGGGTGGCACGGTGTACGACAAATCGCTGCTCGATGGCGAACTCCGCGCCAACCTCCTCGACCCGATCCTGGCCGACGATGATGCACTCGAGTGGGCGGTGAAGATGATTAAGCACTTCAGCTTTGACGACATCGATGCGCTCGCCGACGTCCACCCCAATCTCACGATGCCGGTGCTTCTTGCCTTCGGCGAGGACGACGGCTTCTTCCCGGTCGACAAGGCTCGGGCGATGGCCGATCAGTTCGGCGGGCCCACTGAATTCGTGTCGATTCCAAACTGCAAGCTGCTGCTGCACGAGGAGCATCCGAAGCGCTTTGCCGAGCTCACCAGCACGTTTCTGGAGAACCACAACGTTCGCTCCTCGTAGGGCTCCTCTCCTAGGTTGGCGACATGGACCACGTCACGATCGTTACGGGCGCCGCGTCGGGAATCGGCCGAGCCGCAGCAGAGTTGTTTGCAGAGCGAGGGTCGAAGGTGGTGGCGGTCGATCTTGTCGCCCCCGACTGGGTCGATGGTGAGACGGTCATCGGCTTCGCTGGCGACATGGCCGAAGAGGAATCCAACCGCGACATGGTGTCGATGACCACCGAGAAGTTCGGCCGGCTCGACGTCTGCATCCTGAACGCCGGGGTGGCTGGGTCGCGTCCGTGGAACGATCCGGGAGCGGTCGATTACTTCGACCGGGTTGTTGCGGTAAACCTCCGTGGCGTGGCGTTGGGGATTCGCTCGGCGGCCCCGGCCATCGCGGCATCGGGTGGGGGAGCGGTGGTGGCCACCGCGTCGACCTCAGGGTTGGGCGGCGACCCCAACAACTGGGCCTATAACGCCAGCAAGGCCGGGGTGATCAACCTGGTTCGCGGAGCAGCCATCGACTTCGGAGTGCAAGGCGTTCGGGTCAACGCGGTGGCACCGGGTCCGGTCGAGACAGGGATGACCGCTGGACTCACCGAACACCCCGAGCTGCACGACGCCATGCGCCGCCGGATTGTGTTGCAGCGCTGGGGTCAGCCCGAAGAGTTGGCCGAGGCGATGTGGTTTCTTGCGTCACCGGCAGCATCGTTCATTACCGGCGTTACGTTGCCGGTCGATGGCGGGCTCTCGATCTCGGCGGGGCACTTCGATCTCCCGGGATAGGGACCGGGATAGGAAGATCGGGGGAGATCGGGGGATCGGGGGAGATCGGGGGATAGGGAGTAGAGCGCAAGCCTCCAAGGGGAGAGCGCATAGGGTTGGGTATGTCTGATTCGCCGCCATCCGCTGAAGAACTTCTCGCCGCCGAAACACAGATTGAAACCTGGCTGGCCGCGCAGCTCGGCGAGAACCCAATTCTCGATGCCTACGAGCGCGACATCGATATCGATCGCCTGTGGCATATCCGGGTACTCGGCGAAGAAAAGGACGTGTTTACGATCCGGTTCCGGCTGGGACAACGCAATCTGCACTACGAGACCTACGTGATGCCTGCCCCCGAGGAGAACCACGAGGCGTTCTATAACCATTTGCTTCGCCGCAATCTCAAGCTCTTCGGCGCGGCCTTTGCCATCGGCGATGAGGATGCGGTGTTCCTGATCGGCCAATTTCCCGTCGCGCACCTCGACGAAGACCACCTCGATCGCGTCCTGGGATCGTTGTTTATCTGGGTCGAGCAGTTCTTTAAGCCGGCGCTCCGCATCGGGTTTGCGACCCGCTTCGGCCAGCAGGAGACGTCGTAGGCTTCTGACAATCGAACACCCTTATCGGCATCCTTTGAGTGAAATCAGTCGTCCCCGTTGAATATCGATCATTCTCGCGATATTCTCGTCCGCACGGGCCCGGGGATTCAAGGACGCCTGCTCGATCGGGGAAGTGCGAGTGGATGTCTGAGGATCTCCGGGCCCTGTACGTTTTCTGACGGTTTTGCCGCCGCTCGCCCTAGTGGGGGCTTGTAGGTTCGACGTATGGCAACACTCCAGATCATCGGCGGCGGAAAAATGGGCGAAGCATTGTTGGGCGGCCTCGTGAAGTCCGGCTGGGCGCCGGCAGCCGATCTTGCCGTGGTCGAACCGGTACTCGAGCGCCGGGCGGCGCTGACGCTGCGTCATCCCGATGTCGAGGTTTGCGAAGTGCCGTTGGCCAGCATCGACGCCATCATCGCCGTAAAGCCCCAGATTGTGGCCGATGTCGCGGCGCAGCTGGGTGCGATCGGGGCCGGCCGGGTGTTATCGATCGCGGCCGGTGTTCGAACCTCGGCCATCGAGGCTGCCCTGCCCAAGGGGGCCGTCGTGGTGCGAGCGATGCCAAACACGCCGTCGCTGGTAAGTACCGGTGCAGCCGGTGTGGCTGGCGGAGCGGCGGCAACCGAGGGCGACATTGCGTGGGCGGCCAGCATCCTGGGTTCCGTGGGTCACGTCGAGACGGTGACCGAGGCGGATCTCGACGCGGTTACCGGCGTGTCCGGCTCAGGTCCGGCCTACGTCTTCCTGCTGGCCGAGGCACTGATCGCCGCCGGCCAAGAGGTTGGTCTATCGGCTGCCACCAGTAGCGCGTTGGCAAAGCAGACCATCTTGGGTGCGGCGGTGCTGATGCATGAGTCCGACGAATCACCCGCAACACTTCGCGAGAACGTCACCTCGCCCAACGGCACCACAGCGGCCGGGCTTGGCGTTTTCGAAGAGAACGACTTTCGCGGCCTGGTGGCCAAAGTTGTCGCCGCCGCGACCGCCCGATCGGTCGAACTCGGCGACTAAGCGAGCGCGGTTCGCGTCCCGTTTCGAGAATATTGAAAGGCCTTGAAACGTCCTAATTGTCAGGTGTTGTGCGGTGTTGTTGCTGGCGCGGTTGAAGTTGTGGCTGTTGTCCAAGTGGCGCGTGCTGGGAGGACGCCCTATGGTGACCCTCGGAGTTGCAACAAGGGGTATTCCATTGGCTCAATTCGAAGGACGGGCACGGTTTCTAACCGTTGCCGAAGTGGCAGAACTCATGCGGGTTTCCACGATGACTGTGTACCGGCTGATCAAGGCTGGCGATCTCGCCGCCGTTCGGGTCGGAAAGTCGTACCGAATCAAAGAAGATGACGTCGACAAGTATCTCCACGCTCGGTACACCGAAGCGGGTTAATCGCACCGATCGTTCGCGATCACAATTTTCTCAAGTAGCTGCCGGGCCGCAAGGTCCGGCAGTCGCCATTTTGTCGTTTACCCGGCTAAGGGCGCGAACCGCCACAGGGTTAGCTTCTGATCATGTCTTCCGAACCCCCGGTCTCGCCGGTCGCTGGCCGCTACGACACCATCTCGTTTCTTTCGGACTACGGACTAGGCGATGAGTTTGTCGGGGTTGTGAAGTCGGTGGTGCGATCGATCAGCCCCGCCACTGCCGTGCTCGATATCACCCACGACATCGCCCCTCACGATGTTCGGGCCGGTAGCCTCGCATTGGCCCGCAGCGCCCAATACCTGAACCCCGGCGTGGTCCTGGGCGTTATCGACCCGGGTGCCGCAACCGAGCGACGCAACGTTGCCATCGAAGTGGGCGACGGCGCATCGATTCTGGTTGGTCCCGACAACGGACTCTTTGCCGCCGCCGTCGCCCTCGTGGGCGGCGCCACCGCGGCGGTGGAACTTTCGAACACGGTGCTGCACCTTGAGACCCCCGGCGGCGTGCAGCCGCTCGACGCCGGCCGCGACATCTACGCACCGGTCGCCGCTCATCTTTGCAACGGCGTACCACTCGAGGAGTTCGGGCCGGCAATCGATCCGGGTCTACTGGTGCCCGGTGTGTTGCCGGTGAGCGAGTTCGAGGGCGATAACCTGGTGGCCGAAGTGCTGTGGATCGACCGCTTCGGCAACGTGCAGCTCAATATCGGCGTCGATGACCTTGCCGGTCTGCCCGAGCACCTGCGGATCGACTATGAGGGTGGTGGCCGTTCGCTGGCTCGAGTGGCTTCATTCGATGCGATTGGTCCCGGCGCTGTCGGCCTGATGGTGGATAGTTATGGGCTGATGGCGTTGGCGGTACAGCGGGGGTCGGCGGCCGCGGAGCTGGCGCTCCATCCGGGCGATTCCATCAAACTTGTTCCGGCTGAGGCTGGTCCGGGGGCCACCACGTCGGTGTCACTTTCCTCCCGGCCAGACCGGCCGGACATATCAGACAGGTCAGACAGGTCAGACAGGTCAGACAATGCGTAAACGAACCGTGCTCATGATGGGACTACTGCTGTTGGTCATCGTTGGTGCAGCAGCGATCCAGTTCCTTATTCTCACCGGCACCAGCTAGTACGGCTAGCGGGGTTCCGTCGACTGCTTTGCCATTGCGTCGACCAGCACCGCAATGCGTTGCTCAGATGCGGGTGGCGCCACGGGTGTTCCTGCCTGGCTGCTCGTTGGGAGCGGCTCGAGCGGTACGTCATTTGACCCGGGGACCGACGTGGTCGGTGTCGACAGCGACCGATCGGCGAGCTTCATGAACCGGTGGGTGGTGAACATCAGATCGCCATCCCACACCACACCGACGCCGACGTGAGTGAAGTCGGGGTCGATGATGTTCTGGTAGTGAGTGGGGCTGTCGATGAAGGCATCCATGAGGGTGTTGACCTCGGGTCCAACGCCCACGTTCTCGCCCAGTTTGAGCCAGTTCGACGTCATATTGGCCGAGATGGGGTTGGCGTGGAAGATCTCCCCTTCCTCGGCCATCTCGGCGGCCCATACGCGGGAGAGTTCGGTGAGCTCGGCGTTGAGGGTGAGTTCGGGGAGTCCAAGCTCGACTCGTGTCTCGTTGAGTTCTCGGACGAACGCTTCTTCCTCGGCGGCCTGGGCCCCCGCTGATCCGGTCAATCCAACGACGGCGAGGACTGGCAAGAGGACGGTGAGGACCAACGCAACGACGATGGTCGTTGCGGCCCGCGCGGTTGATCGCGGTGATCGCCTCAAAGAAATATCACTCACAGTGAGATTTACTTCGACGTTTAGTGAGTGGGTCTTTAGTCCGTTCGTCGCATACGATCGGGCTGTGAACATCGCCACACTGATCGAATCTCACCCCGAATCAAAGCCTGCGATCATCGATGATCTGGGCCAAATGACCTACGGAGAACTGCGCGAATCGTCGGCAGCGTTTCGTGGCGGACTTCTTGCTGGCGGAATCGGCGAAGGGGACCGAGTAGCCCTGATCTGCGGAAACACGCCGCAATTTGTCATTGGTTTTCTGGCAATCGTTGGTGCCGGCGCCATCGCGGTGCCGCTCAACCCACTCAGCCCGGCGCCCGAACTCGAACGCGAACTGCGGTCGGTTGGGGCGAAGGCGGCCATCGTGGGCCCCATGGGCAGCTCCGCCGTTCGTGCGACGTCTTCTACTGATCTCCCCGATCTTGCGTTGCTCATCAGCTGCCCGGGCGTTGACCTTGGCCAGCGGGGAACCCACACGTTCGATCAGCTGCTCGACAGCTCACCCGCTCCTGTGGTCGATGTCGAGACCGACACGGTTGCCGTACTGATGTTCACTAGTGGCACGGCTGGTCTGCCAAAGGCGGCGATGCTCACCCACGCCAACCTCGAAGTCAACCACCGCCAGACGCTGGCCCACGGTGGCGATGGGTTCTTACCCGAAGACGTGGCCTACGGCGTGCTACCGCTGTTCCATATTTTTGGCCTCAACACCGTGCTCGGCACGGCACTACGGGTTGGCGCAACCGTGCTGCTCGTGCAGAGATTCGACCCCGACTCGTTGGCTGAAGCGGTCGAACATCAGGGCGTAACTGTTGTCGTGGGGCCGCCGACGCTTTGGCTGTCGCTTGCCAACCTGCCCGACGACCGGGTCGAACCGTTGCAACACATTCGGGTTGCAATCTCCGGAGCTGCGAAGCTGCCCGATCATGTGGCCGAGCTTGTCGAGCGCCGGCTCAAGATCACGCTCACCGAGGGCTACGGACTTACCGAGGCCGCCCCGGGGCTCATCAGTTCGTTCGGCCAGAACGCCCCTCGCGGGTCGGTGGGTAGGCCGCTGCCTGCCGTGGAGATGCGGGTAATCGACGCCGATGGAGACGATGTGCTTATTGGCGACGCTGGCGAGATCATCGCTCGTGGTCCCAATATCTTCCCTGGGTACTGGAACGATGCCGAGGCAACCCGGCGAGTTCTCGATGACGACGGCTGGCTTCACACCGGCGACATCGCGGTGGTCGACGACAACGGGTTTTTGTCGATCATCGACCGGGCCAAGGACCTCATCATCGTTTCGGGCTTCAATGTGTTCCCGGCCGAGGTCGAGTCGGTCCTCATCACGCACCCGTCGGTGGCTGCTGCGGCCGTTGCCGGCGTGTCGAACCCGCACACCGATGAGGCGGTGAAGGCCTACGTGGTGCTCAACGCCGACCAGGTCGAGAGCGGGGGATTTGAAGAGGAAGAGCTCATCGCCTTCTGCCGCACCCAACTGGCCGCCTACAAGTGTCCGGTAAAGGTCGACGTGGTCAACGAACTGCCCATCGGTTTTGGCGGGAAGATTCGACGCCGCGACCTCGGCGCCTAGCATCTCCCGCTCAGGTCCCTCGTCGAGCCTGCCTGAAACTCATCAAAATCGGGTCAGGTTCCGTGTTTGTGAATTTGAGAACAAGCAATACCGTAAACCTATGCCACGTTCCGGAGATGTAGTTCCTGACGCCACGGTCGAGCGCCTTCCGCTCTACCACCAAGCGTTGGTCGAGCTGGCGCGAACCGGCGAAACCACGGTGTCGAGCGTCAAACTTGCTGAATTGGCGGGCGTCAACGCCGCCAAAGTCCGGAAAGACCTTTCGTTTCTCGGCTCCTATGGCACTCGGGGCGTCGGGTATGACGTCGACTTCCTCACCATCCAGGTCAGTCGCACCCTCGGGCTTACCGGCGACTCTTCGGTGGTCATCGTTGGTTTCGGTAACCTCGGGCAGGCCCTGGCCAAGTACGGCGGCTTTGCCGACCGGGGATTTCCCGTGGTTGCCATCGTCGATGCCGACCCCACGAAGGTCGGAACTGCGGTGAAAGAGACCGACGGCGTTGTGGTGCAACACGTCGACGAACTTGCCAAAATCGTTCGATCACAAGGCGTAGCGGTCGGCGTTATCGCCACGCCAGCCGAAAGCGCTCAGTCTGCGGCCGATGCGTTGGTGGGCGCCGGCGTCCAGTCGATCCTGAGCTTCGCTCCGGTCGTACTCGACATCCCCGAAACCATCCCGTGGCGCAAAGTCGACCTCGCTACCGAGCTGCAAATTCTCAGCTTCTACCAAGCTCGAAGCGGTTCGCTTCAGCACCCCGCGTAGATGCGGAATTTCCCACCGGCGGTGTCGGGTTATCGTGACCGTGTTTACACCGATTCGGATTGGCACAATCCCGTGGTGGGAACGACACTTAGGGGTACGTGGTGCAGTACCTTTGGCATGAGCTGGAAAGGGTGAGATGTCGGTAGTTGTTATTGGTGTAAACCATCGCAACATGCCTCTCGACGTCTTCGAGAAGCTCACCATCGCGCCCGCCGACCTCCAGAAGGCGCTGCACGATCTTCACGGTCGATCCCACATCCTTGAAGCCGTGTTGCTGAGCACCTGCAACCGCACCGAGGTGTACGTCTACGCCGAGCGCTTCCACGGCGCCTACGGCGATGTTCGCGATTTCCTCGCCGATATCTCCCATCTTCCGCCCGAAGCCTTCAGCGACCACCTTTATACCCACTACGAGCCCGACAATCTCTACAGCTTGTACGAGGCCGATGCGGCCCGGCACCTGTTTGAGGTTGCCAGTGGCGTCGACTCGGCTGTGCTCGGCGAAACCGAGATTCTTCGTCAGGTCAAGCAGGCCTGGGAGTTCGCACGGTCCGAAGGTTGTACCGGAACCTCGCTCAACAACCTGTTCCGTCAGTCCTTCGAAGTAGGCAAGCGGATTCGAACCGAAACCGGTATCGCCCGACACATCACGTCAATCTCCCAAGCAGCGATTGCGCTTGCGGCCAAAGAACTTGGCAGCCTCGACGGTAAGCGGGTGCTTATCGTCGGCGCCGGCGACATGGGCGAGGGCTCGGCGGTGGCAGCCGCCGCAGCCGGAGTTTCCGATGTGGTCATTGCCAACCGAACCTGGGAGAACGCTGTTGAGGTAGCCGAGCGGGTTGGTGCGGCGGCGCTGACACTCGACGATCTGGCATCAACCATGGTCGATGTCGATGTGGTTGTTACGGGTACCGGCGCAACCTCGTTGCTGGTCGAGCAGGCCGACCTCGAGACCGTTATGGCTCAACGCAACGCGCGGCCGTTGCTTATCATCGACATCGCCATGCCGCGCGACGTCGACCCGTCGGCCGCCGACATCGATGGCCTCACCCTGCTCGACATGGAGGCCCTTCAAGCATTTGCCGATATCGGGCGCCGCGAGCGACGGGGCGAGTTGGCCAACGTCAACACCATCGTCGAAGCCGAACTCGGTCGCTACGTCGGGCGCACTACCGTGCGCGAAGTCGAACCGTTGGTCGCCGCCCTTTGGGCACAGGCCGAAGATGCCCGCCAGGGCGAACTCGATCGCTTTGCCACTCGTCTCGAACGACTCGACGACGATCAGGTCGAGTTGGTCGAAGCCATCACCAAAGGCCTTCTGGGCAAACTGCTGCGGGCGCCAACGATCCGGATCAAGGATGCCGCTGGCACCGCCAAGGGCGACCGTCTTGCCGATGCGCTTCGCGAACTCCACGACCTGGCCGTCGAAGGGCTTCCCGACGCGTCGAAACCCGGCGACGCTGTGCCACCGAACGACGACGCTACGTCTGTCGACTAGCTCCGGTGGCAATCCGGATCGCAACCCGCGGTAGCGCCCTCGCCCGCTGGCAGGCCGAGCATGTCCGCACCCTGCTCCTCGCAGCCGCTTCAACGTCGTCACCTGAGCCCGATCTCGATGTCGAGATTGTCGTGGTCTCGACCCAGGGCGACCGCGACAAGACCACACCGCTCGGCGTTCTGGGCGGCAAGGGTGTGTTTGTCAAAGAGGTGCAAGCGGCGTTGCTCGACGGCCGGGCCGATATTGCGGTGCACTCGGGCAAAGATCTTCCCGGACTCACCCCGGCCGAGCTGGTCATTGGGGCGGTTCCTCCTCGGGCCGATCCCAGCGACGCGCTCGTTGGCTCAAGTTTGGCCGACCTTCCCGATGGTGGCGTGGTGGCTACGGGTTCGATTCGGCGTAAGGCGCAACTGGCTTCGCTTCGCCCCGACCTGCGGTTCGAGGAACTTCGCGGCAACATCGATACCCGACTCGCCAAGGCTTCAGATTTTGACGCCATCGTGATGGCCTCGGCGGCCCTCGACCGGCTGGCGCTGAGCCCGCCGGCCGTGCACCGGCTTCCGGTCGATCTCATGGTTCCGCAGGTCGCACAGGGCGCGTTGGCCATCGAGTGCCGCGACGATGACTCCACCACCAAACTTCACCTCGCAGCCATCGAAGACGCCGACGCTCGGCTCGTGTTCGATGCCGAGCGGGCGTTTCTCTCCGAGCTTGGTGGCGACTGTGATCTGCCGGTGGCTGCCCACGCAACCCTCGATGGCTCCGACGTCGAACTCACCGCCATCGTGGCCAACCATTCGGGCTCCACCGTGTTGCGAGAATCTCGCCGCGGCGAGCACGGGCTGAGCCTGGGGCGATCGGTCGCGCGCTATCTACTCGACGATGCCGGTGGCTCGTCGCTTCTCGACCGCACATGACCACCGGGTCATCGACACCCCTGCACGGTGCACGTGTGGTGGTGACCCGAGCCAAGGCCCAGGCGTCAACGTTGATCGCAGCACTCAGCGAAGCGGGCGCGGAGCCAGTCGAGGTGGCCACCATCAAGGTTGTGGAGCCTTCCGATAATGGAGCCGCGCTGAAACGGGCGGTCAGCGGGCTCGCCGAGTTCGACTGGGTCGTTCTTACTTCTACCAACGCGGTCCATCGCTACCTGGCCGCCATAGGTGATGCCGACCAGGCCGCAACTACCGATGTGCGCCATGCCGTAGTGGGTTCAGCCACCCTCGCGGCGCTGCAGTCGGCCGCGGTGCCGGCCGATCTCGTTCCCGCACGATTCGTCGCGGCCGCACTGGTCGAGGCGTTTCCGTCCGGGCCGGGGCGCGTGTTGTTTCCGAGCGCCGCCGTCACGGCTCCCACCATCGTCGACGGTTTGACCGCCAAGGGGTGGCGGGTGCACCAGGTCGAGGCCTACCAAACCGTTGGCGCAACCATCACCGCTTCTCAGCGCCACGCAGTGGGAGGCGCCCATGTCGCGCTGTTCACCTCGGCCTCGAGCGTCGAACGCTTCTGTGAGCTCGTTGGCAAAGACCTGTTGCCGCCCATGGTGGTGGCGATCGGGCCTTCGACCGAGGCTGCGGCCGAAGAGCTTGGCATTGCCGTAACGGCGACCGCCGATCCCCACACAATCGAGGGTCTGATGGCGGCTCTCCGACGAGTGTGGTCGACTCGTTGATGCCGGACCGATTATTCCTCGCGAGCCGAGTCGTGCTGGGAGCGCTGTTGCTCGGTGCAGGAGCACTTTCGTTTGCCGGATGGGGAATCAGCGGCAACCGGTCTCGCAATAGCTACGAGCTGGTCCGGTCGGTTCGATCGCTCGATCTGCTCGACGGCCTCTGGGCAAGCCTCGCCCCGGTGTGGTTTGCATTGCCACTTCTTGTGGCCATGGGTCTGGTGGCCGTTGGATACCGACGCCTGTTGATTGCAGCGCTCAGCGCGATGGTTGTCGGGGGCTTGCTGATTTTGGGCTGGTGGCAGGTAAAGGTCTCGCCACTTCGTGTCGATACCGCTGCTGCGGCATCAGCGTTTCTTGGTGCGTGCCTCATCGTGACCTCGGTGGTGTCGATCTTGCTAACGCGAAGAACGGCCAGCCGGTAACAACGAGGCCTGCCGCAGAAACAGTGCGAAAGGGAACCTCGATGGAACACGAGACCAACGGTAACAACGAACTTCACGGTCAAGGCGAAGAGCGTCAGCTCACCTGGGCCGAGCAGCAAGAACAGGCGGTAGAGGCGTGGGACTCGCCAAGCCCGATCCCGGCGACCCCCGTGCAGGAACTCGCCGCTCCCGCTGGAGGCCTGAGCCAGACAATGCCCGAGTCAGAACAGCCGGGCGAGGTCTTTGAGTTGCTCGAAAGCGGTCCGAAGAAGGCGCCAAAGATGAAGAGCATGCTCGCCGCCGGCCTTGCCGTGGTGGTGCTCGGAGCCGGCTCAATCGTGGCGATGAAGCAGTTCCAATCGGCCGACTCTGCAGGGAGCGGTGCAGCCACCGCCGACGCTGCCGTAGCCCAGTTCTTCGACAGCCTGTCGAACGAAGACTTCCTCGGCGCAGCAGAAGTCATGGAGCCGGCCGAGCGTCGGACCATGGTGAACCCTGGCATCGAGATGGTTGGTGAGCTCCAACGCCTTGGAATTCTTGCCGACGAGATGAGTCTGGGAGCGGTCCCAGGAATCGATCTGCAATTCGACAACATGACCTACACGCCGCAGTCGCTTGGTGGCGGTGGCGACGTCGTTCGAGTGAAGGTCGACGGAACGGTCACCGGTAGCGGCGACGCCAGTGAGATACCGTACGGCTCCATCATCACCGACAACCTGCCTGCCGACATGCTCGCCGAACTCACCGCCGAGGGCGAGCAAGCCATGGAATCCTCGGTGGAGAGCATCGATGATCTTGGTGTTGTGGCCGTGCAGCGCGATGGCGAGTGGTACGTAAGTCTCTGGTACTCGATCGCCGAGGCAGTGCGCCTCGACTCGGGTGTTGAAGGTCTTCCCGCTTTCGGTCAGGGACCAACGCCCACCGGTGGCGAATCCCCCGAGGATGCCGTTTGGGCGATGGCCTCGGCGGTCGAGAACCTGAATGTCGCCGAAATGATCAGCGTGCTTGATCCCGAAGAAGCCGCTGCGCTCTACGACTACTCCAACCTGTTCCTCCCCGAAGCGCAGCGCGAGCTCGAAGCCGAAGCCGGCGACGGCGCGGTCATCGATTTCAGTCGAATCGACATGCGCTCGGAGACAAACGGCGACGACGGCCAGGTTTGGGTCGACGGTTTCGCCATCGAGTTCCAGGATGGCGAAGAGCACATCAAAATCGACACCGATGCCGAGTGCATGGTTGAAAACCTTGGCGAGGGCTACTGCGAAGTCAGCAAGTCCGAGATGGAAGAGATGGGTGGCATGGGAATGGGCATCGTTAGCCTTCCCACGACGTCATCGATTCGAGTCCACAACGTCGATGGTCGCTGGTACATGTCGCCGATGGCAACGGTGATGCAGCCAATGCTTGAAACGATTCGCGGCATCGAGCGCGATCAGCTCCAAGGCTGGATCGATGACCCCGAAAGCCTTTTCGAAGAATCCGGACCATTGGAGTCGCTGGGACTTCCTGCAGCACTGGTACTTGGTCGAGCCGGCTCATTCGGTGAGCCGTCGTTCGTCGAAGTCAGCGAAGCGGTAACCACCGAGCCCGACTTCGACGAAGAAGCATGGGAACAGCTCTGGCAAGAACAGCCATGGACAGACGAACAGTGGAATGACCCTCGCTGGACCGAGGCAGAACTCGCCGAACGTCGTGACTATGAAGACTTCTTCTTTGGCGACGACGCCGCCAGCACCACCACGATCCCGAACCCTGATGGACCCGTCGAATTCGAGGACGAACCCGCTGACGGAGAGTCGCCCGCAACGTCGGTTCCGGCCTTTACCTTCGATGCCCCCGGAACCACGCCGGACACGGTGCCATCGACAACGGTCCCGGCAACGCAAACCACGATCCCCCTGACCTCGACGACGGTGGTGCCAGTCGGTGACGACAACGGAGATGCCGAAGAGACCGTCATCATCTTCCGGGTGCTTGAGCCCTCTCCCGCCGGCACCTCGGCTTGGAGCATTCTCGCCGAACCGGTCGAGGTCACGCCAGAAGAAGCAGCCCAGTACGTCGGCGCCCTCACCGAAAAACAAGCCGGTGAGATCGAGGGTTGGGTATCCCTTCAGCCTGTTGAGCCTGGCGATGTTCTTCGCTTCGAGTGGTTCATCGACGAGTAAATCGAGCGTGAGCGATCCGATGCTCCAGTAGCGTCGCTCCATGAGCTCCGAGCTATCCAGCGAGCAAGTCTCTTTCGACGATGTTCTGGCTGCGGCCGCCCGCCTCGAGGGCGCCGCAGTAAGAACCCCGGTGATCGCCAATAACCAGCTCGACGAGCTGGCCGGTGCGCAGGTTTTTCTCAAAGCCGAGAATCTGCAACGAACGGGAGCGTTCAAATTTCGCGGCGGCTACAACGCTGTTCGCTCGCTATCGAACGAACAGCTTCAAGCTGGTGTCGTGGCGTTTTCGTCGGGAAACCATGCCCAGGCCGTCGCGTTGGCGGCAACGATGTGCGATTCGACCTCGGTGATCGTGATGCCTCACGACGCGCCGGCCGAAAAGCTCGCCAGCACCAAAGCGAACGGCGCTGTGGTGGTCGAGTACGACCGGTATACCGAGAGCCGCGAGGCTATTGCTGCCGAGATTGCCGAGCGGGAGGGCCGGGTGCTTATCCCGCCCTACGACTACCCGGCCGTCATTGCCGGACAGGGAACGGTGGGGCTCGAACTGATGCAGCAGGTTCCCGACCTTGACGCGATGGTCGTGTGTGTCGGTGGAGGCGGACTGCTCGCTGGCTGTGTACTGGCGGCAAAGAATCATCGGGCAGACATTCGAATGTTTGGTGTCGAACCTGAGGCGGGCAATGACCACGCGCTGTCGGCCGAATCTGGTCAACGCACCACCATCGATGTGCCACGAACGATTGCCGATGGTCAGAGCGTGCAGGCCCCCGGCGAGCTCACCTGGCCCATCAACCAACAACACGTCGAGGCGTTCCCGTTGGTGTCCGATACCGAACTGGTGGCCACCATGAAGATCCTGTTCACCCACACAAAGCTGGTGGTGGAGCCGAGCGGCGCATCGGCGCTGGCTGCGGTGTTGCACCGCGATCTGGGCCTGGCCGGCAAACGGATCGGTGTAACCCTGTCGGGCGGAAACATCGGACTCGAACGCTTCGAGAAGCTCGTGTACCAACCCCTTGAAGGTTCTCCATGACAGCAGCGGTCATCTTTGACTTCGACGGCACAATCATCGACACCGAGACGACACAGTACGAGTCGGTCAACGCCGAGTTCCAACGCCACGGGGTTACCTACCCACTCGAGCTGTTCAAGAGCGGAGTCGGGAGCGCCGACCATCGCCACTGGACCGAGGTACTTCAAGAACTTGTCGGCCCACTCGACGATCTCGAGTCGATCCAACAGCGCCGCCTCGCCGACAACTACCAGCGGGTCGAAAGCGCCCCTCTGCGCGACGGAGTTCTCGACGTCATCGAGATGACCGAGCAGGCGGGACTTCCGCTCTCGGTAGCGTCCAGCTCGCCCGGTTCCTGGGTTGGTCATCACCTTGAACATCGCGACCTGCGGCGTCGCTTTGCGAGTGTGTCTACCCGCGACCTCGTCGACCACGGGAAGCCATGGCCCGACGTGTTTCTTCACGCTGCGGAACAGCTTCAGGTCGAACCAAGGGAGTGCGTGGTGATCGAAGATTCCCTTAACGGTGTGCTGGCCGCGAAGGCAGCCGGAATGTCATGCGTTGTGGTGCCCAATGTGTTCACCGCCGATGCCGACTTCAGCGATGCCGATTACGTGCTCGATTCGCTGTTCGACTTCCCCGCGGAACTGCTGAGGCCGGGTATTCCCTAAGCGCTGGTTGCCCCTACGCTCGCGATCGATGACCTTTCCGCAGCGCAGGCCTCGACGGCTCCGCACCACGGCGGCGATCCGCCGTTTGGTGGCCGAATCCAAACTCGATGTCGATGATCTCATCGCCCCGCTTTTTGTGCGCGAGGGCATCACCGACCCGGAACCAATCCACTCACTTCCTGGCGTGGTGCAGCACAGTCGTGGGTCGCTCCGCCAGGAAGTGAAGGAACTTCGTGACCTGGGTGTTCCGGCCATCGTGTTGTTTGGTGTGCCCGAACAGAAAGACGCCATGGGCAGCCAAGCGTGGAACCCCGATGGCATTGTTCAGGTTGCCCTCAAAGACCTGCGCGACGATCTCGGTGACGACGTGGTGCTCATGGCCGACCTCTGCGTCGATGAGTACACCGATCATGGTCACTGCGGCATCGTCGACATCTACGGAAACGTCGATAACGACGCCACCCTCGAGCTCTACGAACGCGCCGCTTTGGCGCAAGCAAACGCCGGCGCCCACGTCGTTGCGCCGTCGGGGATGATGGATGGCCAGGTTCTGGCCATACGCGAGGCACTCGACGACGAAGGCCACACCGACACGGCCATCCTGGCCTATGCCGCCAAATACGCGTCGGCGCTGTACGGGCCGTTTCGCGATGCGGTCGATGTGTCGATTGCCGATGGTGGCGACCGCAAGGGCTATCAGCAGGACTTCCGAAATGCTCGGGAAGCGCTCACCGAGATCCACGCCGATATCGAACAGGGCGCCGACATGGTGATGGTGAAGCCGGCCATGGCCTACCTCGACATCATTGCCAAAGCCCGAGCCGAGGTCGATATCCCCCTCGCCGCTTATCAGGTGTCGGGCGAGTACTCGATGATCAAGGCGGCCGGTGCCAACGGCTGGATCGACGAAGACGCCGTTTCGTTCGAGCACCTTATGGCCATCAAACGGGCCGGCGCCGACATGATTCTCACCTACTACTCCCGGCACATTGCCGAAAGGCTCTCCTCATGAGTTCGGACTCCAAGCAGACCAGCGACGCTCTTTTCGAGCGGGCCAAGAAGGTCATTCCGGGTGGAGTGAACTCGCCGGTTCGAGCCTTTGGTTCGGTCGGCGGTCGGCCGTACTTTGCTGCCCGAGCCGAAGGCCCCCACCTGTGGGATGTCGAAGGCAAGCAGTACATCGATTGGGTGCAGAGTTACGGGCCGGGTATCGCCGGCCACGCACACCCCAAGATCATCGAAGCGGTCCGTGAAGCCGCGTTGGCTGGCACCACCTATGGCGCCCCTACCGAACGAGAAGTCCTCATCGCCGAGGCGATTGTCGACAGAGTTCCCGGAGCGGAGATGGTTCGGCTTACTTCCAGCGGCACCGAAGCGGCGATGTCGGCCATCCGTCTCGCTCGGGGCGCCAGTGGTCGCGACAAGATCCTGAAATTTGCCGGGCACTATCACGGCCATAGCGATGCATTGCTTGCTGCCGGTGGCAGCGGCGTTGCCAACCAGGGTCTGTCGGGTTGCGATGGTGTTACCGCAGGTGCGGTTGGCGACACCATCGTTGCGCCATGGAACGTTTTGCCCGAGATCACCAACGACATCGCGGTCGTTTGTGTCGAAGCGCTACCCGCAAACATGGGACTCGTGCCGCCCAAGGAAGGGTTCCTCCAGGAGTTGCGCGACGCATGCGACGCTGCTGGCGCCCTTCTGCTTTTTGACGAGGTCATCACCGGGTTCCGCTTGGCTCGCGGTGGCGCCACCGAGTTCTTTGGTGTGCAGCCCGACGTGTGGTGCTTCGGCAAGGTTATCGGCGGCGGTCTGCCGGTCGGAGCGTTTGCCGCCAGCACCGAAATCATGAGTCACCTGGCGCCGCTTGGCGGCGTCTATCAAGCCGGAACGCTGTCGGGGAACCCCCTTGCAACTGCAGCTGGTTTGGCCACGCTCGAACTTCTCGATGCCGGTGCGTACGAGCAACTCACCGCCAAGGCCACCCGTTTGGCCGACGGTATGCAGCAGGTGCTCGACACCGCTGGCCTCACCGCCATCGTGCCTCGGGTCGGCTCGCTCGTCGGAATCTTCTTCACCGATACCGCTCCGACAAACTTCGATGAAGCATCAACCGCGGCCGATAACGGCATCTACCCCAAGCTGTTCCACGAACTGCTCGACCGCGGTGTCGCCTGGGCTCCGGGCGCCTACGAGGTGTTGTTCCCAAGCCTCGCCCATACCGACGATGTCATCGACCAAACCATCGAAATCGTCGGCCAAGCCGCATCAGCAGTGGTGGCAACCCTCTAATTCCAGCGAGCTAGAGATCGGGGAGTGGTTCGCCCGGGAGATCATCGATCTGGATCTTGCGGCGGCGGCGTTCGGGTGCCAGGGCTCGCATCGAGTCGAGGTGACCGAAACAGGTGAGCCGGTCGTTGACCTCGAGGATGTGGTCGCGCCGCGGGTTGGGGTGCACGTGTCCGTTCTTCTGCACCATCAGCACCGATACATCCAGGTCCCGAAGGCTCGAATCGCCGATGGCTTGTCCTACCAGGTCTGAGCCATCGCGAACCACAATGTCGGCCACGCCGTAGCCCGCGGCCATGCCGAGCTTTTGGCGGACATCGAGCGATGGAAACCCAACCTGGTTACCGACGAAATCGATGATCGCTCCGGCCACGTCGAGATCGGTCGCCGCTTCGATGCCCTGGAGGCCGGGAGACGAGTTGACCTCGATGATCAGTGGGCCGCCGTCACTTTCGAGAAGATCGACACCGGCCACCTGCAGTCCAAGGATTTGCGCAGCCCGCACCGCAACACGTTCACACTCAGGGTCGAGTTGGACAGGAGCGATGGAGCCACCGCGGTGGAGATTGCTGCGGAACTCGTCGCCCTGTGCGGTTCGCCGCATCGCTGCGACCACCCGGCTGCCGATCACAAATGCCCGAACGTCGCGTCCCTTGGACTCGCTTATGAACTGCTGTAGCAACACATTCTGGTCGGCGCTGTGGAGGGTCTCGACTATGGCTTCGGCGATTGCCGCGTCGGGCGCCAGCATGACGCCGATGCCCTGGGTGCCTTCGATGAGTTTGATAACCACCGGAGCGCCGCCCACCCGCCGGATCGCCTCGGGCACATCCTTGCGGTCGCGCACAAAGGTCGACTTGGGTATGCCGATGTCGTAGCGGGACAGGATCTGAAAGGCGCGGAGCTTGTCGCGCGATGCGGCGATGGCGCTGGCGGTGTTCGGTGTATACACGTCCATCTGCTCGAACTGTCGAACAACCGCCGTGCCGAAGTAGGTGATGGAAGCGCCGATGCGCGGAATGATGGCGTCGAAGTTAGGGAGGGGGCGGCCTCGATACTGGAGTTCGGGTTCGTCACTCGCCAGGTCGATACCGAACCGAAGTGTGTCGAGCACTCGCACCTCGTGGCCGCGGTCGCTCGTTGCCTTCACAAGGCGCTTGGTGGCGTAGGAGCCGGGCGCACGCGAAAGGATGGCAATCCTCATGCCTCAAACTCACTCACCGGGATGAGGTCTTCGGCGATGTGCATGAGGGCGTCGCCCTGGTTCACCAGCGGGCGTTGCATGAGGCCGATGAGCACTCCCGGCGCCTTGGTGGTGATGCGGGCTCGGCGGTTGCCAAGCGAGTCGTGGATAAGGCCCACGCTGTCCCCGAGTTCCAAGTCCTGGCCAAGCTCGACATCGGTGAGAAACAGGCCACTTCGGCGAGCCCGTACCCAGTGGCTTCCGCCGGCCACGCGCGGCTCGACCGTCCATGGAGAGGGGTGCTCGATCATTTCGAGTTCGGCAAGAACTCGTTCGATACCGAACCGGCCCGTCTCGATGGTGGCTTCGTCAAAGCGCGACGCCTCGCCACCTTCAAACAGCAGCACCGCCTTTTTCTTCTTTGTGGCGACGGCCCGGATTGATCCGCCGCGAGTCTTCGCGTCGAGGATGACGGGTGCGCCGAACGCGGCGGCAAGCTCGAGGGTTTGTGGCGATGAAAGGTCGGCCCGAATCTGGGGAAGGTTCTTGCGGTCGCCGGAACCGGTGTGGAGATCGATGCCGACCTCGCAGTGCGCAACGATTTCCTTCATGAACAGGCTGGCGATGCGCGACGCGAGCGAACCTCGTGACGATCCGGGAAACGACCGGTTGAGGTCGCGGCGGTCGGGCATGTAACGGTCATTGGCAAGAAAGCCATGCACGTTCACCGTGGGCACGGCGATGATGGTGCCCGCCAGTTTCTTGGCATCGACATCCTTGAGCACCCGTCGGATGATCTCGATGCCACAGATTTCGTCGCCGTGAATTGCCGCGTTGATCCAGATCGACGGGCCGGGTTCGCTGCCGTGTACCACGATGACCGGCAGCGAAACCTGGGTGCCGCTAGCCATTTTGGCAATAGGAAGTTCGAGTTGTTTACGTCGTCCAGCGCGGATGGTTTCTCCGCCGAATTCAAGGCTCGATCGTGTCATGGCGTGGTTAGTTCTATCGCAGGCGCTACAACAGTGGTCATGTCGGAACTCTTTTCCTCACCCGAGTGGCAGGCGCTACGTGCAAACCACTCTGTAGTTGCATCGGCCAGTCTGCGCGAAATGTTCGCCAATGACCCGTCGCGGGGCACTCGCCTCACCGCCGAAGGTGCGGGTTTGTATCTTGATTTCTCCAAACATCTCATCACCGATGAAACACTGAACTTGCTGGTTGATGTTGCTCGAGAGGCAGGGGTCGAGGTTCGTCGCGACGCAATGTTTGCCGGCGAACCGATCAACAACACCGAAGGCCGAGCGGTGCTGCACTCGGCGCTTCGTCGGGCCGAAGGTGACGAGTTGGTGGTCGACGGCGAAGACGTGGTTGCCGATGTGCACGCCACGCTTGCCCGAATGCGTACGTTTGCCGAGTCGGTGCGGTCGGGGGAGTGGGTGGGCCATACCGGTAAACCCATCACCACCATCATCAACATCGGCATCGGCGGCTCCGACTTGGGCCCGGTGATGTGTGCGCAGGCGCTTCGACCCGATATGGCCGACAACCTGTCGTTGGTGTTTGTGTCCAACATCGATGGTGCCGATCTCGATGCTGCGCTGGCAACCGCCGACCCCGAAACCACTCTGGTGGTGGTGTGCTCGAAGACCTTCGGCACCATCGAGACCCTCACCAATGCGCGGTTCGCTCGCACCTGGTTGGTCGATGCATTGGGCGACGAGGCTGCAGTGCCGAAGCATTTCGTGGCCGTGTCGACAAACGCCGAGCGGGTGGCCGACTTCGGTATCGATACCGCCAACATGTTTGGTTTCTGGGACTGGGTGGGCGGCCGCTACTCGGTCGACAGTGCCATTGGTCTGAGTCTCATGATCGGTATCGGACCCGACAAGTTCGACGAGTTCCTTGCCGGTTTCCGCGATGTCGACGAGCATTTTCAGTCGGCGCCTCTGGCCGAGAATCTTCCCGTCATCATGGCGATGTTGGGGGTGTGGTATCGCAACGTGTGGGAGTTCGCGTCGCATGCGGTGTTGCCGTACTCGAACGACCTGGCTCGTTTCCCGGCGTACCTGCAGCAGCTCGATATGGAGAGCAACGGCAAGCGGGTAACCCGCTCGGGTGAACCGGTGGCCGTCGACACAGGTCCAATCGTGTGGGGCGAACCTGGCACCAATGGCCAGCACGCCTTCTACCAACTCATCCACCAGGGCACGTCGGTGATTCCGGCCGACTTCATTGGTTTCGTGAAGCCCCGGCACGACTTCGACGAACACCACCGAATTCTCACCGCCAACCTTCTGGCCCAAACCGAGGCACTGGCCTTCGGGAAGACGGCCGATGAAGTGCGGGCCGAGGGTGTCGACGACGCGCTGGTGAACCACAAAACCTTCCCGGGTAATCGCCCGACATCGACGCTGTTGGCCGACGCGCTGACCCCTCGAATCGTTGGTGCATTGATTGCTCTGTATGAGCACAAGGTGTTCGTGCAGGGTGTGGTGTGGGATGTCAACAGCTTCGACCAGTGGGGTGTAGAGCTCGGCAAGGTCCTGGCAACCAACATCCTCAACGAGCTGAACAGCGACGACCCGGTTGCGGCGGCCGAAGCGGCAGGCCACGACAGCAGCACCCGTGAGCTCATCCGACGCATGAGTTAGCCAACCCCACAGGCGGATACGTTAAACCGGTGAGCAACATTCCCGAAGCGGAACTCTCGATCGATGAACCGCTCATTCGGCGGCTTCTGGGCGATCAACATAGTGATCTGGTTGACCTCGACATCAGTGAGTTCGCGAACGGCTGGGACAACGTGATGTTCCGACTCGGCCCCTACCTGGTGGTTCGGGTTCCTCGACGGGCGGTCGCTGCCCAGCTTGTGTTGCACGAACAAACCTGGCTGCCAAAGCTGGCTCCAAGCCTTCCGCTAGCGATTCCCGCACCGGTGCGCATCGGCGTGCCGACCGAGTACTACCCCTGGCATTGGTCGGTGCTTCCCTGGCTGTCAGGTAAGGCCGTAGGAGTCGACCCGTTCACCAAGCCCGACGCGACGGCCGATTCGCTCGGAGCATTCCTAGCGGCGCTGCACCAGCCGACTCCGGATGGGCCAGAGAACCCTTATCGCGGACAGCCGCTCGTTGAGCGCGACGGGATCACCAGGGAGCGACTCGACATGGTGCGTCACGAGCTCCCGGTTCCGGCCGATGCCGTCGAGCGTTGCTGGGCTGCCGCTATCGGCGCTCCGGCCTGGGACGGACCGCCGGTGCTGATTCATGGTGATCTTCATCCGTTGAACATGTTGGCCACCGATGGACAGTTGTCGGCCATTATCGATTTTGGTGATATCACGACTGGCGACCCAGCCACCGACCTCATGGTGTCGTGGTATCTGTTCGACGACGCAACCAGCAACCGGGTCCGACGAGCCGCTGAGTCGGCGGTTCGGCCGATCGACGACGCCACGTGGCTTCGGGCGCGGGGTTGGACCATCAGTCATGCGCTGACGATTCTGGCCAGCTCGGCGGACAGCCCCACCTATCGTGCGGTGGCGCATCAGGGCCTACAAAACGCGCTGGGGTAGCGAGGACTTTCGGTTCAGCGGGTGCAGCCGGTTTCAGCCGAATGAACGGTAAAGCGGATCCGAGTCATCGCGGGTCCCGCGTTCGAAGCCATCCGGGGGAATCCACCAGTTCGACTCGTCGTCTTTGCGGCTCCACTCGGTTGTGGCGGTTCGGGCGGCGATGGCCCAGGTGCCACCCCGGTTCTCGAATCGGTCGATAAACCGAAATGCCGTGGCCAAGTTTGCGTGGGTTGGTCCGCCGGCGTTTTCGTGATGGGCGACGCCATAGGTTTCAGTCCACGCTCTATTCCCCGGCTCGACCGGTTGACGTCGTAAGCCTCGTTGCGGCAACTCGAAGTCGATGATGATGTTGCCGACGAAGTGGAACGTGCGGTCGTATCTGGCCAGTATTGGTTCGACCCAGGCCAGGTACTCGTCGATGCCACCACGGAACGAGCCGTGATCATCGGTGGCGTCAGGGTGGTAGCAGCTGCGAACCAGGTCGAGGTCGAACCGGTCGATTCCTCGGCAATACCGATACAGCACGTCGGTGATCGCATCCTTGGCGAGCAGTCGAGAAATACCCGAGCTGGTTTCGGTCAACTCCATCAGTGGACCCTACCTGTCTCCGTCTGGCCGTCGGCTGGCTCATGCCGAGTGCTCGAGCAGCGCAGAGTCTTGGGCTCACCGCGTTCTTCCCGATGTTCCTGCTGGGTGGCGGTGGCCCTCCACCTGACGCCCTCAACGACACCATGCGCGCCATCGCCAACTGGATGCCGCTGGCCCATGTAATGCGCACCATTCAGGAACCGTGGCTGGGTGCTGGCGATGCGCTCGACCATCTTGTGGTTGTTGTGGCCCTCGGTGTTGTGTCCACGGTGGTCTGGTTCGGGCTCTCACGTCGGTCCGTGGCGAGCTAGCAACACAATTGCTGCGAAGCTGTGGGATGGCTGGGATTGTTGTCTCCGAACTCGAGTATGCGCCTCCGGCATCGGAGCCACTGTTCTTCGATGTGAGCTTCGGCGTTTCGCCTGGCGAGCACGCGGTAATCGTGGGCGCCAACGGTGTCGGGAAAAGCACAATTCTCAAGATCCTGTCGGGCGAACTGGAAGCCGACTCCGGTGACTTTGTGATCGAAGGAAGCTTCCTGTCGATGACCCAGGATGTCGGCATGTCCCAGCCCGACGACACGCTGCGCCAGATGCTCATCGAGGTAGCGCCAGCGCAGCTGCGCGAAAGTGGCCGGGCACTTCTCGCCGCGGAGGAGGCGATGGCCAGTGGCGCGGACGACGGCATGGCGTTCGCCGAGGCGCTGACCGAGTGGGGTGACCTCGGCGGCTACGACCTCGAAACCCAGTGGGCGGCAGCCGCAGGTCGCAGCGTCAAGACACCCATCGACGACTTCAGCCAGCGCTTGGTGTCGGAGCTGTCGGGTGGCGAGCGCAAGCGGCTGGTTCTCGACCTGCTGCTCACCTCTGGTGTCGATGTGCTCCTGCTCGATGAGCCCGACAACTACCTCGATATTCCAACCCGGCTTTGGTTGGAAGAGGAGATTCAGAAATGCCGGAGCACCATCTTGATGGTGAGCCACGACCGTGCGCTTCTGGAGAAAGTTGCCAACAAGGCCGTGGTTATCGAGGGGTCGGGGGCATGGGTGCACGGCGGTTCCTATGCCGACTACCCCGAGGCTCGCGAGAAACGCCAGCGCCTTTTGGGCGATGCGGTGAAGCGGTGGAACGACGAAGAGCGTCGGCTGTTTCGCCACATGAAAACCATGAAGACGCGGGCGGCGCAGAACTTCAAGAACGCCACGAAGGCCAATGCCGCCGAGACTCGCTGGGAGCGCTTTGTGAAGGCGGGTCCGCCACCGCCCCCGGTCCCCGATCAGAATCTGCACGTCAAACTCCGAGGCGCCGACTCATCGCGTCGAGTGCTGGCCTTCGCCGAGCTGTCGGTGAGCGACTTGTTTCTGCCGTTCAGCGACGAAGTGCACTTCGGTGAGCGGGTTGGGCTTATTGGCCCCAACGGCACCGGCAAGTCGCATCTGCTTCGAGCGCTTTCTGGCGAGCTTGAACCCACCGAAGGCTCGTTCAAGTTGGGTCCGCGAACCTCGATCGGCACGTTTACCCAGATCAACGATCGGCCCGACTTTTTGGGTCACGCCTGTTTCGACATCGTCCGCCAGCGGGTCAGCGACGACGAGAAGGCTATGAAATCGTTGGCTCGCTACGGATTGGCCAATCAGGCCCGCCAGGAGTTCGAGACGCTGTCGGGCGGGCAGAAGGCTCGGCTCGAAATTCTCTGCCTCGAGCTTGAAGGCCACAACGTCTTGTTGCTCGATGAGCCCACCGACAACCTTGATGTCGATTCATCCGAGGTGCTCGAGCAGGCGCTCGATGGATTCCTGGGCACGGTGATTGCCGTGAGTCACGACCGATCGTTCCTGTCGCAGCTCGACCGCTTCGTGATGATTAACGACGACGGCGATGTGTACTCGCTCCCAGACTTCGAATCAGCAATGGCTGCACTAACCGCGCCCGAAGACCTCGGCGCAGTCCGCCTGGCAAAACCACTAACCAGGGAAAGCTAACCAAGCGAAATCGGCTGGTTAGCCCTCTTCGAGTTCGGCGGTTGCTGCATCGAGGATCGCTTGGATTTCCTCGATGCTGATGCCTTCTTCAAAGTTTCCGCCAAGCTCGAAGTCGGCGGCATGGTCGACGATGTATTCGATGGCGTGAAGATCTTCAGTGTCGGTATCGACCTGGCCGTGGGTGACCCGCTCGTAGTAGATCGCTTCGAGAAGCTCGACGGCCGACAGGTTGGCTCCGAAAGCCGGCATCTGTGCGCCACTCCATTCGAGTGAGATGCGCTGTCCGCCGTTGCGGTTGGGATCGCCGTAGGGCGTACCAGCCGGCGCTGAGCCGTTGACGACCCACCAGATTTGAGATGCGGCATCGGGAAAGGTCATTGCGACCTCGCCACCAGAGAGTGCGGGACCGCTGCCGCCACCACCGCTGGCACCGTGGCAACCGGAACAGTTTGTTGCGTAGACCTCGCCGCCGATGCTGAGGATTCCCTCTTCGGGCGGACGCTCGAGCGTGCCGACATAGAAGAAGGCCCAAATGGGAAGCATGAGCACGATAAAGAAGGCCCACGACGGAACCTTTTTGCGTTCGAGCGCGGCCTGAACAAACGGTGGAACTGGCTCGGGTGGTTTCTCGATCTCGGCCGGTGCCGCAGCAACGGGCGCCGCAGCTGCGGGAGCGGCTTCGACCGCTGCACTCGCGGCGGGAGCGGAATCTCCGGCGGGCGCGGAATCTCCCGCGCTGCCGCCTTCGCCGGTAAGACGAGCACGAGCGGCACGGGAGCGCTCGAGGAGATGATCTGGTACTTCGGTCAAGACAGCCTCCGAGGCAGTCGGGTCGGCGCCATCGTACGGTGATTTGGTACGGGTTGGCTACGTGAGTTCAAGAAGACTTCGTACAGTGTCGCCTGTCCTATCGACAAACGGGGCGATGGAATGACGGTTCTCTGCCACATCGCCGCTGTTCGTGGCCGGGCTGGCCTACCTAACATTCGTTAGGTAAGGTGCCGATATGAGTACGGCCATGACGACCAATCTTGAGAGCGAGAGCCCGCCCGCAAGTCGAACTCGAATCCTCGACCGCGCGGCACAACTGATTCTCGACAAAGGTTTCGCTGCAACATCGATGCGCGATATCGCATCGTCGGTCGGCGTGAAGGCCGCCTCGCTCTACCACCACTTTGCTTCCAAGGACGAGATCTTCACCGCAATCCTCGAGCGCGGCATCGAAGTGATGGTCACCGCGTTCGAACAGGTGGAAGCGACCAGCACATCCGAGGCCGAGACGCTCTTGCGAGAGCATGTACGAGCGCACCTGGGCTCGCTGTTTGAGTTTGGTCCCTACACCGCGGCCCACGTCACCACCTTTCACAATGCGCCGCCCGTCATCTACGACGCCATCGTGCCGCGGCGCGACAGCTACGAAGCTATGTGGGCCGGCTTGTTCGACCGGCTTGAGCAGCAAGGTTCGTTGAACGCCAGCGATACCAGCATCGCCCGGTTGGTTTTGTTCGGTGGGATGAACTCGACCATCGAGTGGTTCGATCCGGCAGGGGTGCTGACCCTCGACGATCTGGCCGACATGATCGTCGATCAGTTTTGGCACGGCGTAGGATCCGCAAACGCAGCACATAGTCGACGCGCCGCGAGCGGGGGAGCACGCTGATGCGGGCACACACATCGAAGGTCGACACGGGTTCGCCCAGCTTTGTCGCCAACCGCGACGCGTATCTCCAAGAGATCGCCACGCTGTCCGAACGTCAGCAGTGGGCGATCGACGGTGGCCACAATCGAGAGCGCTCAATCGAGCGACACCTTGCTCGCGGCAAGCACATGGTGCGCGATCGCATCGACATGGTCATCGACGCTGACACCCCTTTCCTCGAGCTATCCACCCTCAGTGGGTATGGCCAGTACGACAACGCCGCACCCGGTGCCGGCATCGTCACCGGCGTGGGCACCGTGCACGGCGTGCCGTGGATGTTCATTGCCAACGACGCCACCGTGAAAGGCGGCTCCCTGCTTCCGGTGTCGATCAAGAAGCACGTTCGGGCGCAGGAAATCGCCGAACAAAACGGTCTGGGCGTGATCTACCTGGTCGATAGTGGGGGAGCGTTCCTTCCACTCCAGGACGAGATCTTCCCCGACAAGGATCACTTCGGCGGATCGTTCTACCGTCAGGCCCGACTCTCGGCACAAGGCTTGCCGCAGCTGTCGGTGGTTCTGGGCGGCTGCACGGCGGGTGGCGCATATGTGCCAGCCCTGTCCGACGAAGTCATCATGGTGGAAGGCATCGGGCGCATCTTCCTTGGCGGCCCACCCATCGTGAAGGCGGCGCTCGGCGAGATCATCGACGCTGACGATCTGGGCGGTGCAGTACTGCACACGATGACCTCGGGGGTTTCGGACTACATCGCCCAAACCGAAGCCGAGGCCTACGGCAAGCTCCGCGAGCTCTGCGAGTCGGTCAACCAACGGCGCATTAGCGACCGCCAGGGGTGGCTCGACTACGTCGACCCCGAACCCCCGGCCTTCGACCCGGCCGAGATTTACGGCATCGTGTCGGCCGACGACCGCATTCCCTTCGACGTCACAGAGATCATCGCCCGCTTGGTCGACGGCTCGAAGTTTGCCGAATTCAAACCCGACTGGGGCTCGACCATCGTCACCGGATTTGCCCGGATGTGGGGTCACCAGGTGGGCATTATCGCCAACGACGGTGTGATCTTCGCCGAAGCCGCTCTCAAGGCCACCCACTTCATCGAACTGTGCGAGCAGCGTCGTATCCCTCTGGTCTTTCTTCAGAACACCTCCGGCTACATGGTGGGAAGCGAAGCCGAAGCCGGTGGCATCGCCAAACACGGAGCCAAGATGGTCAGCGCGGTCGCCAACGCCACCGTGCCGAAGTACACGGTGCTTATCGGCGGCGCGTATGGCGCTGGTAACTACGGCATGTGCGGGCGGGGTTTCAACCCACGGTTCCTCTTTGCCTGGCCCAACTCGCGTATCGCCACCATGTCGGCAGCCACCGCCCAAACCGTGTTGGTCGACATTCGTCTCGCTGGTCTCAAAGGCGACGACACCACCGAGGAAGAGGTGGCGGCCATGCGAGCTGAGGTAGCCGAGCAATACGAGACGCAGAGCAACCCCTACTACGCCACCAGCCGACTCTGGGACGACGGCCTCATCGACCCGGTGCACACCCGCGACATCCTGGGGCTGTGTCTGAGCCTGGCCGCCCGACAAGACGAACCGCCGGTCGGTCCGCCGCTCGTGTACCGGATGTAAGGGGAGATCGTGATGACCGAAGCAACCAGCAATCCATCGAGACAGCGCATCCTCATCGCCAACCGGGGCGAAATCGCTCGCCGGGTTATTCGAACCGCGCATTCTCTTGGTCACGAAACCGTGGCGGCGTTTGCCGACCCCGACGCCGATGCCCCGTTTGTGAGCGAAGCCACCATCAGCACCCGACTCGGCCCCGCTGCCTTGGCCGACTCGTACCTCTCCTCGGCCGCGCTGCTCGACGCCGCCGCTCGAACCGGCGCCACCGCCGTGCACCCCGGCTATGGCTTCCTTTCTGAGAACGCCGACTTTGCTCGGGAAGTCATCGAAGCCGGATTGGTTTGGATCGGACCGGACCCGACGGTCATCGATCAGATGGGTTCAAAGATCAACGCTCGGCGCATTGCCACCGAAGCCGGCGTGCCCATCATTCCCGGATTCGACGGCGATCAGGATCCCGCTCGGCTCGCCCAGGCGGCGCGCGACATCGGCTACCCGGTGCTCGTAAAGGCCGCGGCCGGTGGCGGCGGAAAGGGAATTCGTATCGTCGAAGACGACGCCGGTTTCGACGCCGCCCTCGCCGAGGCGATGGCCGAGTCGCAACGTTCGTTCGGCGACGACGCCATGATCGTCGAGCGCTACATCACCCAACCCCGTCACGTCGAGGTGCAGATCCTCGGCGATAAGCACGGCACGGTAATCGAACTCGGCACTCGCGAATGCTCGGTGCAACGCCGGTACCAGAAGGTGCTCGAAGAAGCGCCAGCGCCCAACCTGCCCGACGGCACCCGCTCGGGTCTTCGATCCTCGGCCGTCGAACTCGCCCGCTCGATCGGATACGACTCGGCAGGCACGGTGGAGTTTGTGGTCGATGCCATCAACGGCGACTACTTCTTCCTCGAAATGAACACCCGCCTCCAGGTGGAGCATCCGGTCACCGAAGAGATCAGCGGCGTCGACCTGGTCGAGCAGCAGATCCGCTCGGCCATCGGCGAACCGCTCAACATCGCTCAAGGCGACGTGACCCTCCGAGGCCATGCGTTCGAGGCCCGCATCAACGCCGAAAACCCCAACGCCGACTTCGCACCCGACACCGGCATCATCACCAGCCTCTCGGTTCCCCACGGAGTTCGCTGGGAGAGCGGTATCGAACTCGGCAGCGAGATCAGCCCGTACTACGACTCGATGATCGCCAAGCTGGTGGTGGCGGGGTCCGATCGCGAGTCGGCGCGGCTCAAGCTTTCGGCCGCACTCGACAAGCTCGTGCTGGGCGGCCTCACCCACAACGCAGGGTTCCATCGCTGGCTTATCGACACCGAACCGGTGCGCACGGCAACTGTCACCACGCGCTTCCTCGACAACACCTCGCCCCCCGACGCCCCGGCGGTGAGCGATGCGGCGGTCACCGCAGCGCATGTTTGGGCTGCATTCGAGGCCCCCGCCGACGCTGGCCCGTGGTCTGCGGCCGGGCGCCTCCGGGTAGTGCCGCACCGATCTCCTCGGCTCGTGGCGCTTCGCGATTCCAACGGCGAGGTTCACTCGGTGCCCATCGACCCTGACGCTCCTGCGTCGACGGGTTCTTCGGTTGTCGATCGCCAGGCCCGACGGGTTGCAGTGACGCGATCGGGCCACACCGCATCGTTCGATGTGCTCACCCGCTCCGAACTCTGGGCCGCCCCCGACGTTGCGGGCGCTGCCGCCGGCGGCAACATCGAATCGCCGTTCCCTGCCGTGGTCGTCGAGGTGCAGGTTGCTCCCGGCGATACCGTCGAACCCGACCAGGTGCTGGTGGTGATCGAAGCGATGAAGATGCTGCACTCGCTCACCGCCTCCACCACGGCCATTGTCGACGAAGTCCGAGTGGCGGTCGGCGACACCGTCCCCAGCGGCTTCACCCTCGTTACCTTCCAATCAGCTCACGAAAGTTAGAACCATGCTTCGCAACGCCTACATGACCGATGAACTCGAAGCGATCTACGACCAGACCGTCGAGTTCGTATCGAAAGAAGTAACGCCCCACGGCGAAGCCTGGGAGCAGGCGGGCAAGGTGCCCCGCGACGTTCTCACCAAGATGGGCGAGCTGGGAATGCTGAGCCTTCGCGTTCCCCAGGAGCACGGCGGCCTCGGCCTCGGCATGCTCGCCTCGGCGGCGTTCTCCGAAGGCCTCGGCGCCTCGACCTTCGCCGGCTTCGATGTGACGGTGCTGGTGCATACCGACATGGCCGGCCCCCACCTGCTCAACTCGGGCAGCCCCGAGCAACTCGCCAAATACGTGCCCGGCATGATCAGCGGCGAACTCATCACCGCCATCGCCGTCAGCGAACCCGATGCTGGGTCTGACGTCGCCGGAATCCGCTCGACTGCGGTGAAAGATGGCGACGGCTGGCGAATCAACGGCCGCAAAATGTTCATCACCAACTCGGTGTACGGCAATCTCACCATCGTCGCCGCCCGCACCGACCCCGAGAACAAGTACGGCATCTCGATGTTCCTGGTTCCGCCCGACACCGAAGGGTTCAGCGTCGCCAACAAACTCGACAAGCACGGCTGGCTTTGCTCCGACACGGGCGAACTCGTGCTCGACGACGTCTGGGTGTCCGACGATCAACTCCTCGGCACTCCGCACCGCGGGTTCTACGAAACAATGAAGAACTTCCAGAACGAACGCATGGTGCTGGTGGGAATGGGTGTCGGCTCGGCGCAGGCGGCCATCGACATGACCAACGCCTACACGCAGGAACGCAAAGCCTTTGGCGGACACCTCTACGACCTCGGCGCCATCCGTCAACGCATGGCCATGAATCAGGCGAAGGTCGATGCCGTGCGCGCCTCGATGTATCACGCCGCATGGATTCACGATCAGGGCGGCGACAACGTAAAGGAGATGTCGGGCGTCAAAGCCTGGGGTTGCGAAGTGGTCAACCAGGTCATGTACGACTGCGTCCAGTTCCACGGCGGCATGGGCTACATGCGCGAATCAGCAATCGAACGAATGGCCCGAGACGCCCGCATCCTCCCAATCGGCGGCGGCGCAACCGAAGTCATGCTCGAAGAAGTCGCAAAGCGCAGCATTATTTCCTAGTCGTTCGTCGCAAGCTCCTCACTCCACGCTTGCGCTATCGGCCCAGGCGACCCGTGTCGCCCTTGCTGGCGCGGCGGGACGACTGCAGGCCCCACTCTTTGCCCGTACCTGGCGGCGCACATCTTCACGTCTGACCCTTCGTCTGACACCTGGTCTGACCCCGCTTGGTCGAGTTCGTTGTGTTGAAGCCGTTCTTGTAGTCCGCCGCGCGCAAGAAACCACCCAGAGCGTTATTTAGTCTGACCCCTGGTCTGACCCTTGGTCTGACACCTGGTCTGACCCCTGGTCTGACACCTCGTCTGACTCTTCGTCTGACACCGGGGTTTTGGGGATTCGAGGGCTTGGTCTGGGATGGCGATCTTGCCCTTTGGGCGGGTCGTTACGCACGGAGCGGCTCGCGGCGCGCCATTTGCCTGTGGGTCGTCGAGCGCTTGCAGACTCTTCGGTGGCCGCAGCGCACCGGCAGTCTTGTTGTCTCCGCAGACATTCTTTCGGCGGATGTCACTCTTTCTGGCTTGGGTCTGGCACGATGTTCGGAGATAAAAAGGGCCGTGGTAGACCTTGCGGCTGAAGCAGGGATACCGATAGATCTACGGGTACACTTGTGAGTACTTTCACGAGAGGAAGAAAAAGCTGTGGTTGCCTTCGTGGTTTCGCTGCTGATAACGGCAGTAATGGTGGGCATTTTTTACTGGTACGCGGCTCGGCGACCAGCTGAAATTGGTGCCTCGTGGGGCGAAGCGATGATCTGGGCTGCCTACATGTTCACGTTCATCTTCTGGATCTACGGCGTCGTGCCGCACCAGTGGCTTACCTGGGCCGATAACGAACTCAACTGGCGTCCCGACAAACTTTTGTTCGGACCCGGCGACATTTTTAAGCCGCAGGCACAGGGCGGCTGGCTTCCCTTCACCCTCACGTATCTCGTTATTCGCGACATCCTTGCGGTGATCCTTTACAACATCCTGCTCGGTCTCAACATCAAGATGTTCATGGACTGGCAGAACCGTGGCGACAAGAAGGCCAAGGCCGACGCGGTTGTTCCGGCGTCCGACTACGGCCGCCCGTTGCTGAAGGAAGGCGCAAAGGCCTGATGTCCGCCCTGTCCACACCGCTCGTTCGGTTCTCGACGCATCACCAGGAGGTTTGCCGGTGACCACAACCGATGCCAATCCCCCAATGCCAGAGTTCCGCGACGACTACGTGTTGCAGGAAGTCGACGCCGACTGGCTTGCCAAAGCGGTAAAGCCAAAACAATTTATTCATATCGATCAAGCCGAATGCATCATGTGCGAAGGCTGCGTCGACATCTGCCCGTGGAAATGCATCCACATGGTGTCGCCCAACGCGATCGATGAGGCAATCGGCACAGAACTTCCCGGTTCCGATCCGTCTGACCACGTCATTTTCACCATCGACGACGATGTCTGCACCCGCTGCGCTCTCTGCGTCGACCGCTGCCCAACCGGCGTCATCATTCTCGGCAAGATTGGCGCTCCGCCAGCCGACGGTGACCCACATCAACGAACCAACACTCATGGCTACGGCTACGGAATGCGTCTCGGCTAGGCCGAAGCGGCAATTCGTTGCCATTGTTGGGGACTACGCACCCCAGCTCCCGTAAAGTCCTTTCATCTCAACGAACGAACAGCATCAAGGAAGTACATCGTGACCGCTACCAAAGAGCCACTCGGCCAAAAGGTGCAAAAACAGGTCAGCGACCTTGTCGACAAGACACAGGGCAGCCAAGCCTGGAACTCGATCTTTCGCCCCGGTTCAATTTTCCGCAAGGGCTACACCGACAGCCCACGTAACCGTTCGTACGTGATCATGAACAGCGTGCTCTACCACCTTCACCCCGTGAAGGTGAAGCGTCACGCCGTGAAGGTCAGCTACACGCTCTGCCTCGGCGGGCTGTCGTTCTTCCTCTTCATTCTTCTCACCGTCACCGGCATCTTCTTGATGTTTTTCTACCGCCCAACAGCCTCGGCGGCGTGGCAGGACATCTACACCCTGCAGACCTCGGTGACCTTCGGACTCTTAGTGCGAAATATGCATAGATGGGCGGCGCACCTCATGGTGCTCTCCGTTTTCCTGCATATGTGCCGCGTGTTCTATCACGGCGCCTATAAAGCACCTCGAGAGTTCAACTGGGTCATCGGCGTCATGTTGCTGCAGTTCACGCTGCTGCTTTCATTCACCGGTTACCTTCTCCCGTGGGATCAGCTCGCACTGTGGGCGGTCACCGTGGGAACCAACATGATGGGCTACACGCCCGTCTTCGGTGAGCAGGTTCGGTTCGTGCTTCTCGGTGGCGTTGAGATTGGTACCGATACGCTTCTCAGGTGGTACGTCCTTCACGTGCTGATGTTGCCGTTCGTCACTGTCATCTTCATGGCCATCCACTTCTGGCGGGTCCGTAAAGACGGCGGTATCTCTGGACCCTTGTAAGTCCTGAGCGCAGAGTAGAATTTAGGAATAGGGAGAAGTCAATGACCGAGATCCCAGAACATCTTCGAAAGCGGGCCGAAGAAGCCCGCAAAAAGGCTGAAGCAGCCGCCGGCGGAGGCGACGCTGCCCCCGCCGAAAGCGCCCCTGCCGCGGCCGCTGGCGAGTCCGCTGGAAACAGTGAGGCCGCCAGCAAGATCCCCGCGCATCTTCTCGAGCGCAGCAAAGCAGCCAAGGCCGCCAAAGCTGGCACCGATGTTGCCACCGCCCCCGCCGCAGCAGCAGTGGCAGCAGCTCCTGCCGCTGCCGCAGCTCCCGTCGCCACCGGCCCGGGCGGCCATACCCAGCGCCTGCTCACGGTGGTCAAGTCCGGTTCGATCCAGGACGTCAAGTCGGTACCGCAGGACAAGGTGCATGTCTGGCCCCACCTTCTCGTCGCCGAGTTCGTGGCTGCTGGTGTCATCACCGCATTCACCCTGATCTTTTCGATCTTCGTCAACGCACCGTTGCTGGAGCTCGCCAACTTCAACGAGACACCAAACCCCTCGAAGGCACCGTGGTACTTCCTTGGCCTTCAGGAACTTCTCACCATGTTCCACCCGATGGTCGCTGGTGTGACCATTCCCGGCATGGGAATGATTCTTCTTATTCTTGCGCCGTATCTCGATAAGAACCCGTCGCAAAAGCCTGAAGATCGCAAGTTCGCGATCTCGCTAATGACCATTCACCTTATGTTCTGGGCAGTCTTGGTGATGATCGGATCCTTCTTCCGAGGACCCGGCTTCAACTTTGTCTTTCCCTGGGACGCTGGCCTCTTCTTCGAGCTGTAGGAGTCAACAATGACCTTGCTAATCATCGGAATCATCGCCCTCGCCGTTCTGGCGCTTGTGCCTCTCATCGTGGTGATGCGCGGCCGCGATCGCGATGCCGCCATCGGAACCATCTCGCGCGAAACCGCGAAACGCGATACCGCCAAGGTGTTCGACGACGACGGCGAAGAACTCGTCTCGGGTAAGAAGTACGAGAAGGCCATCGTTGCGGCTCGCAAGCAAGAGTCCACCGACCTGGTGCTCGCCGAAGCGGCACCGCCTGCGCCCTACATCCCACCGGATCCCGAGCAGCTTGGCGTCACCCGCCGAATGTTCTTCAACCGGGGCATCATCGCAATGTTTGGCCTTGGACTCTCCGGCTTCGGCGCCGCCTGTATCGGTATGCTCTGGCCGTCGGGTGTCAGCGGTTTCGGTTCAAAGATCAACGCCGGTCTCATTAGCGATCTCAAAGCTGAAATCGGCGCCAGCAACGGCTTCCTCTACCGGGCCGATGGCCGTATGTGGCTCACCGAGTACCCCGCCGGCGCCATCGAGAAGGCCCGTGCGGTTTACACAACCCCAGAACTGAACGGGATGAACGCTGGTGTTGTGGCGTTGTTCCAGAAGTGTCCTCACCTTGGCTGTCGGGTCCCCGAATGTGTCACCTCGCAATGGTTCGAATGCCCGTGTCATGGTTCGCAGTACAACCGAGTCGGTGAAAAGCGCGGTGGCCCGGCGCCTCGCGGCATGGACCGATTTGCCATGAGCGTCACCGACAAAGGCGAGCTCGTCGTTGATACTGGATCCATCATCCAGGGTCCGCCCATCGGAACCAACACCACCGGCCAAGAGGCCGAAGGTCCAAACTGCATCAGTGAATCCTCTCACTAGGTCCGAACTGGTCAACTGCCCCAACTAACCCACTACGGTCACTCTCTTGTCTTTGCTCCTTGCAGCCTCAACTCAGCGCACCATCGGCTGGATTCTGGCGATTCTCGTCACCGTGCCGGTGCTGTTCCTTATGGTCCGCCGCGCGTATGCCATCATCTTCAAGACCGACCCCGAGGTCGGGTCCGAGATCGAGCTGGCTCCGAACCGGGCGCCTGCGGTTCCCGACGAATTTCTTGAAGGAACCCGGCTCGACCGGAGTCTCGGTGCTGGCCTGGTAACGCTTGCGCTTATCGGTGTGGTCCTGCCGCTCTACTGGCTAGGTGAGCCCGGCCGGCTTGAGGGCGCGGAGGCCAACTGGGATCGCATCTTTACCGATCGTGGCGGAGAGTCCTACGAGGCAAACTGCACCAACTGCCACGGCCCGAACGGCACCGCTGGCGCCGCTGACTTCACCCTCACCGACGCTTCCGGCAACTTTGTTTCGCAAGTTTCTTGGGCCGCACCGGCGCTCAACACCATTCTCACCCGCTTCTCCGAAGAAGAGGTTCGTCACGTTCTGAACTTCGGGCGTAACGGCGTCATGCCCGCCTGGGGCGGACCCGGTGGTGGACCGATGACCGACCAACAGGTCGACAACCTCATCGTCTGGATGCGCTCGATTCAGCTCGATGAAGAACGCATCCAGGCAAACGTTCGCGAGGGTGCCGCCGAACGCAAGGTTGCCCTACTCGTCGAAGGTGGCATGGATCCCGACGAAGCCGCCGAGGCTGCCAACCAGTTCATGGCCGACATCGACGCCATGCTCGCACCGCTCCAAGCTGACGCCGAAGACACGCTGTCGGCTCGAATCGCCGGTGTCGAACGGCTCGAAGATGTCGATGCCCGGGCTCGGGAGCTGGCAAAGATCGACACCCAGATCGAATCCTTCGTCGCCGCAGATCTTCTTGAGGAAGACTTCGCCGAGAAGGATCTTCTCATTCAGTGGGGCGAGGTTCTGTTCTCCAACCGCGCTGACTCGGGTGTTTATGGCTGCTCGCGCTGCCACACGGCCGGGTACTCCTATCAAGCGGTCGAGCAAGCTCGCACCGCCGACGGCGACCCCGTGCAGGACGAATACGACCAGGGTGGCGGTGCCTTTGGCCCGAGCCTTACCGGTGGCGCCACCGTCACGCGGTTCATCGAACCAAGCCAGCAGCAGTCCTTCATCTCCATTGGTTCCCAGACCGGTGTCAGCTACGGCTCCACGGGCCGTGCCGCACAAGGTTCGGGCCAGATGCCTGGCTTCGGTCCCCGTTCTGAGGGTGGCAACGACTACAACGCGCTGCTCACCCAGCCCGAGATCGCCGCGATCGTGGCCTACGAGAGGAGCCTGTAATGATCGGCACCCTGACCACGCTTGGCGCAAACGTTCTGAGCTCTGACGTGGCACTCGCCGCTATCGAGTTCCGCCCCCAGATTGCTGGCGTTCTCACCGTTCTGGTGGGCACGCTCGTGCTCATGGGCTCGATCTGGCTGATTATCTCCACCAACCAGGGCATCCGGATGGGTACCCTCATCTCCTTTGCTGGATTCTTCGGTTGGATGTTCATCATGGGCATCTTCTGGTGGATCTACGGTATTGGCTACGCCGGTTCTGCTCCCGTGTGGGTGGCGACCGACATCAACCGGGGCGATCTGCAAGCTTCGGGCCTCGAAGAGGCTCGGGTTCTCGCCGGTGCCGAGGACCTTGATTTCACCGCCTTCGACCTGGTGGTAAACGGCGACAGCGAAGAGGCCACCGCCGAGTACAACACGATGGCAAGCCTTCGTGACACCGTCGAAATCCCCGACCTGGTTCGCGATGAAGTCACCGAAGCCATGTTCCCCGGCAACCTGTTTGAGAACCTCGACCGCGATCAGCAGGACGACATCAACATCGCAGCACGCGAGATCGCCTGGGACCGTCTCAATCCCGATCAGCAGGCAGTTCTGGAAGCCGATTTCGAACGATTCCGCTCCGATCGTCTGCTCCGCAACGAAATCGTCACCTTCAGTGAACTTGCCGCTGTCGCCCCCGAGCTCACCAAGATCGACGAGTTGACCTTCGGCGACTGGCGCCTCATGTCGGTTGCCCAGGCCGGTGAAGCCCAAGCTCAGGCATCGTCGGATGTGCTTTCCTCCGGTCTGTTCACGGCTGCGTCCGAGTTCAAGTTTCTCGATGCGTACGACCGCGGTGGCAAGCCCATCCGCGACATCCCCGCCGATGCCGGCTGGGTTGAAGAGCACTGGATCCGCGTCAAGCACAAGGTCGGCACGACCATCAACTTCCGTCACCCCGTGCATCATGCCGTTGTGCAACTTCAGGCGGTCAACGAGGTCGAAACCGCTCCTGGTCAGGCGCCTCCCCGGCCCACCGTCGACCCCAACGAACCGGTTATCTCGGTCATCATGACCCGCGACCTCGGAAACGTGCGCTTCCCGCCGTTCATGGTGGCTCTCGGATCGCTCATCATCTTCCTCGTGCTCTGCTATCTCCTTCACGTTCGCGACCAGGACGCCGCCGAGCGTCGGAAGGCGTTCGAAGCCGAGAAAGCGCTGGCGTAACCCATGGAGTCCACGCTGGGGCAGTAT
>CALJDK010000056.1 GCA_938023735.1 uncultured Acidimicrobiales bacterium | reverse complement strand
TCGCCTTCGATGAACGAGGCCATAGCAACGATGGTGGTGCCCATTCCTTGCAGTTCGATATCGCTGGCGGCTCGACGGGTAATGGCCTTGTTGGCGTCCTTCACCGCACCGACGAGGTCGTCGACGCCGGCCATGCGGATGACCTTGCCAAGCTCTTCCACGGCCAAGGCGGCAGCAATATCGCCCGCAGCGTGTCCGCCCATGCCATCGGCCACGGCAAAGACGCCCATGTCGATAAGCGAGGCATCCTGGTTGACCTGACGAAGTTGGCCGACGTGGGTGAGCTGTGCGGCGTCGAAGTGGAATTCTTTTTCTAGTGCCACGGCTCAGCCGTCCTGTAAATGTTTGCCACTAGGTCAGCTCCAGCACGGTACTGCCCACCTGTATGCGGTCGCCGGGGTTTACCGGCGTTGGTGCAGCAACCTTATTGCGGTTGAGGTACGTGCCGTTGGTCGACCCAAGGTCTTCAACGAAATATCGACCCTCGCGGCGAAACACCCGCGTGTGCAGCTGGGAGACATAGGTGTCGTCGAGGGTTATCTGGCAGCCAGCCGAGCGGCCCATCGTGAGCTCATCGCCTACTTCAAAGCTCGTGCCGGCGATCTCGGGCGGCTCAACCATCACCAGTTTTGACCCCACCGGTGCGGCAGTTTGGCGACGGGTGGGAATCGCGGCCACAAGGTTGCGCCCATTTCGGGGTTGCCGGTCGGCCTTTTGCGGGCGACCTGGTTGCGTGGGTCGGGGGCCTCGCACCTCGCTCCACACCGCCTGAAGAACCCGCAGAAAGAAAATGTACAGAAGCGCCAGCAGGCAGAGCTTGAGGACGGTGAGGAGTTGCTCGGACACTACGAAGCTGCAAACTCGATTGGCGTATTGCCAAAGATGATCTGGTCGCCGTCGTTTAGTTCGTGCTCGCTGATCTTCACACCGTTGATCTGGGTGCCGTTGGTAGAGCCCAAATCGACCACCTTGTACCCGTTGGCATGGGCGTGGATCTCGGCGTGGTTGCGACTGACTTTGGGATCGTTGAGTGTGATGGTGCAGTCGGGAAGGCGGCCGACGGTGACAACAAACTCACCCAACACAACGCGTTCGCCGGTGGGTAGTAGCAGCGAGCCGGCGCCCTTTCCTCCGTCGCCTTGAAGCATCGAAGCGACGATGCCGAAGGTCGACGGCCGCTGCGATGCGTCTTCGCTCAGCTCGACCTGGAGTGGGCCCATGAAGTGATACATCTCGCTGCGGGCGTGCTCGCGACAGGCATGGGAAAGCTCGCGAGCCAGCGAGTCAGAGACACCGCTGAGCTCGGCCAGATCCTCGGCCGCCAGGCTTACGACAAAGTGGTTCGGCACCACCGTTTCACCGTTCACGCCGACCGACCGTCGGTGGTCCATTTCGCGGGTGAGACGTCGAGCGATTTCGACCGGTCGGATACCGCCTTTGAACACGCGGGCAAACACGCCTTCGACCATGCCTTCAAGACGGGTCTCGATATCTTTCATCACCACGCACCAACCCTATCGGCGTCGGCGCAATGCGGCAGTTCAGCGCCGCAGTTCGATGCGATATGGGCGTCGATCAGCCGTGGCGATAGAGCAGGGCTCCCCAGTGGGCGCCAGCACCGAACGCCGTGAAACACACAAGCGAGCCGGGCTCGATACGACCCGATGCCCACAGCTCACCGAACATGATCGGAATTGTGGCGGCGGTGGTGTTGCCGTACGTGGCGATATTGCTGGGAAGCACCTGGGTGTCGACACCCATCTCTTTGCGAACCGCATCGAGAATGCGCTCGTTGGCCTGGTGAGCCACCACAACATCGATGTCATCGACCGACACGCCCGCCTGCTCGGCGACGAGCCGAACCGATTCGGGCATCCGGATCGACGCCTGCCGGAACAACTCCAACCCGCTGAACGTGGGGTGATGCAAGCCCGCTTCGATCTGCGCGGCATCGAGCCAAGGCTGACTCTTGAAGCCTGCGGCCCGGACCCGGATGAGGTCGGCGTAGGCACCATCGGTGTGCAGGCTCGAAGACAGAACACCTGGCGAATCGTCGGAGGCTTGCACCACAAAGGCGCCAGCACCGTCGCCGAAGAGAACGCCGTAGCCGCGAGCTGCGTTGGTTGCCTCGTAGTCGGCGGCCGATGGCGGTCCATCGATTTCACCGCGGAGGATCCGCCATGAATCGCCGAACGGGAGGTAGCCCGCGTGGGCTTCGGCACCAACGACCAGAACGGTCGATGCTCGTCCGGTTGCGATCGCTGCGTCGGCCGCGTCGAGTGCGTACAGAAAGCCGCTGCACTGTTGACGGATATCGAAGGCGCCGATCGTGCCGAGCCCCAGACCGTGCTGCACGGTGGGAGCAATGCCGGGCGCGAACTCGTCGGGCGTCATCGTTGCGGTGAGAAGAAGATCAATATCTTCTGCGTCAAGGTTTGCGTCAGAAAGCGCCGCCTGGCAGGCCTCGATGGCAAGGTCGGATGAGCCTTGACCGGCTGCTACGTAGTGTCGTTGCCGAACACCCGTGCGCTTGATGATCCACTCATCGGTGGTGTCCATGATCTGCGCGAGATCATCATTGGTGACAACGTGTTCGGGAGTCGCCACGCCCACACCGGTGATCTTGGTGCCCATCGCGACCAAGCTATGCGAAGTAGCCCCTGGCGATCTAGTACAACGGCGTTGAAATCAGTGCCACGCAATTTTGTGCCGCGTGGCCGCGAACCGTTGATCGGCGGCTACGATCTGCGTCGCTAGTCATTGCGGGTTTGCCTCGGCAAACCTCCACGCGGTCATGGTGGAATTGGCAGACACGCAGCGTTCAGGTCGCTGTGCTCGAAAGGGCGTGAGGGTTCAACTCCCTCTGACCGCACCAAACCAACCAACCAACCAACTGTAGACGTCGGCTCAGTCGCCGCCGACTACGTGTTCGACGGACCTTGCGTTGAGCCAAGCAGCTAAACGCAGGGCAGATGCTCCCGCGGGAGCGTCTTGTTCATATGAGCAGATGTCGTCGGCTGCCGCGACATGCGGTCGGGTCAGCGCGCGTTGGTTCGTGAATGACGTTTAGGCCGAAGCTCGTAGTTCGGTGATGTCGGTGCTGCTACGCAGGAACAACAGCGACAGTGCAGTGAGGGCGGTGCAAGCAAGGATGGTTGCGCTGCCCATGGTGAGGATTTCTCGCCAAGGGATCGGCACGCCCACCACGCGTTCGGTTTCGGTTGATGCATCCCAAGTGGACATTTGTGTGCCCGTGAGGCCGCGGGCGGCGAGGAGTCCGGCAACCGAGGCGAGAATAATGCTCGGTACAAGGGGCACGAGTGACTCAGCCAACAACGACTTGGCCAGGGTCGACCTGGGTGTGCCGCTTGCGGCCAAGGTAGCCAGGGTGCGGCGCCGCTCGACGATCGCTTCGGACGCAGTGACCAACAGGCCCGCCGACGTGATGGCGACCGCCACGAAGAGCACCACGTTGAGAAGGTCGAACGTGTCGCGGTAGAAGGTGTCGGCGGAGTCGGTGCCGAGAAGGAAGTTGGCTCGCACCCCCTGCACTGCCGCCCCGATGAAGGACACCGCAAGAACCGTCGTCGTCGCCCTACTCGAGGTGTACGGCGCACTGATGAGCCGCCGGGCAGCTATGAGCAGCGCCGGGTTCCGAACCCGGGGCGCCATGCACTTGCCGACCATCGAGGAAATCGAAGCGGCGCCGATGATGAGCCCAACCAAACACACGAGGCCTAGCCCGAAACCAAGCACCCCGGAGACGACCACATCGGCGTCGCCGTCGAGTCCGACGACCTTGCTCACGGTGGTCCAGGTGGCAAGCCCTATCGTGCCGACAGCAAACAGCACAGCGGGCAGAACCCGCGGAGGAGTGGTTGGTTTGATCCGGGTGACGCCGAACGGGCTTATGGCCACGTTGCGCAGCGCCACGATGCTTGCCCCAGTCGTGAGCACCGGAATTAGGCCAGCAACTACGAGGAGCGCCCACGTCGGAATCGATGCGTCGGTAGGGATCAACCGAACGATTTCCGTGGAGCTGCCGAGGAGAATCCCACCATCGTCCATCCGCGTTTCGGTTGCGATGGTGGCGACATGTTCGGTAGAGAACAGTTGCCGACCGGTCAGAAACACAGCCATGCCCAGTGCCGAGCCCAACATCGAGGCCACGCCGGTTTCGGTGGCGGCGATGCGAATCGCTTCCGATGGGGTAGCGCCGGCCATGCGGATCATCGCGAGGCGGCGATCTCGCGCCGGTGCACCAACTCGAGAACACTGCCCCACAAACAGCAGCATCGGGATGCCCAACATCAGCAAGCTGATGATCACTCCCGGGCGAAGCCCGGGTTGATTGAGCACGTCGAACCGGTACGGGCCATCGCCTTCAGCGATGAACATCACCGATGCAGCCAACAACAACATGACCGTTACTGCAGTCGCCCCAACGGCCGTTAGCCCGATGCGCAACTGGTCAGAACGCGAGCCGACTGCGGCAAGGCGCAGTGTGGAGAAGAGTGAGAGCGTCGAATTCACTACGCATCGCCCGAGTAGGTCATACCGTCGCGGACGATAATTTCGCGGTCGCCGTACGCTGCGATCTGGGCGCTATGGGTGATGAGCATCACGCTCGTGCCGGTGTCGCGGGCTACCCGAGCAATTTGGGTCATGACCTGCTCGCTCGACAACGCATCGAGCGCTCCGGTGGGTTCATCGGCGAACAACACGGTTGGTTCGGTAACCATCGAACGGGCTGCTGCAACTCGCTGACCCTGACCACCCGACATGTCGGTCGGCCGAGCATCAGCGAGGGCCGCCACGTCGAACCGTTCGAGCCAGTTGCCAGCGACGAGCAACGCCGGCTTGCGTTTCGCACCTGAAAGGAGAAGAGGGAGGGCCACGTTTTCTACCGCCGTTAGCTCGGGGACCAACTGACCGAATTGGAACAGCACACCGAACTCGGTGCGCCGAAGCTTCGACCGCTTTGCCTCGCTCATCTCGTTGACGACTTGGCCGTTGTAGATGACCTGGCCAGCCGTCGGCCGTAGGAGCCCCGCTGCGCAGAGCATCAGGGTCGACTTACCGGAACCCGAGGGCCCGGTGACCGCGACGATCTCGCCTTGACCGATCGACATCGTGGCCCCTTGCAGCGCTTGGTTGTTCTCGTAGGCAAACGACAATGAACGAGCAGTAAGCACGGGCGAGCGTTTGGGTTCGATAATCGTCGGTGCTGCTGGGTGTGCATCAATCATTCTGAAGCTCCTGTTCGAGGGTAAGTAGTCGTTCGAGGGCGGTATCGAGCCAGCGAAGGTCGGCGTCGAGATGGGCGATTGCGTAGTCAGCCGACAACACGTCGGAAAACGAACGCTGCGGATCGGTCTTGATCCTGGTAAAGGTCCGCATAGCGTCGAGATGCGCAGCCCGTTGACGGCTTAGATACCGAGATGCAACGTCTCGATCGGCAACCAGCAATGCGATAGTGGCTTTGACGGCGAACGGGTTGGCAACCGTTTCGATCGGGTGATCGATCTTGTCGAGCCAGGCGTTCAGCTCGGCCCGGCCAGCATCGGTTATGCCGTAAATCGTGCGCTCAGGGCCGTCGGCCTTCTCCGTGCCGACAGCCTCGACGAAACCATTCTTCTGGAGGCGTTTCAGTGCGGCATAGATCTGTCCGAACGCGAGCGGGCGGGCGGTGGGGAATCGATGATCGTGCTCGGCCTTAAGGTCGTAGCCGTGTCGTTCTGACTGAAGCAACAGTCCCATGAGTACGTGTCCCGTGGTCACAAATGTGACTATACACTGTGTGAATAGTAAGTCAAACACAGCGATCTGGCTCGTAAAGCAGTCGTGTAGTGTGATCACTGACGTGATGACCAGACAATTCGACTGATATGGTGTTTTGTCCGTATACCCGAAAGTATCGAGCCGAAAGACTGAGCTGAGCAATGCCTGCGACCTCTCTTGACCGATCGAGCGCTCTGCCGCTGTGGGCGCAGCTCGAAGCCGACTTGCGGGCGCGACTTCAGGCTGGCGAGTTCAGGGACTCGTTTCCGACTGATCTTGAGCTAACCGAGGCCTACGAGGTGAGCAGGCACACGGTCCGAGAAGCAATCCGCCACCTCAACAAGACCGGCGTACTAAAGCGGGAACGCGGACGCGGAACGGTGGTTAACTCTGCCGAGTTCGAGCAATCGCTGGGCACGCTGTACAGCCTGTTCCAATCTGTCGAATCAACCGGCGTCGAACAGACCAGCGAGATGATGCGCTGCGAAGTAGTGGTCGACTCGATTGCGGCTTCGCACCTTGAGTTGGACGAGTCGGTTGAACTGGTGCTTGTCGAGCGGCTTCGCCTGGCTGGTGGTTCCCCGTTGGCCGTCGACAGAGCATGGCTGCCAACCACAATCGCCAAGCCGCTCCTGAAGGTCGATTGGACCCACACCGCTTTGTACGACCAGCTCGCAAAGGCAAAGTCGCCGGTTCCCAACCAAGGGTGGGAACGCCTCACGCCTATCGTTCCGGCGCCCGCTGACCGCACCAAGCTAGGCCTGCGAAAAGGCGACGCGGCCTTCTTTCTTGAGCGTCTCGGAAGTCGCGACGGCACACCGATCGAATGGCGGACAACGATCATTCGCGGCGACCGGTACCGGTTTGTGAGCGACTGGTCGACCGGTGGCCGCAACGAGCTTCGGCCCTCTTCGGCCTGAGCTCTTTCTTCAGGGCACGGCAAGTAGACCTTGACAGGTACTCCTAATGTACGTACATTCGAACTATGTCTCGTTTGGCGCAGCTTTTCCCAATCCTGTCTTGGGCCACGCGTTACGACGCCAATGACATCCGCAGCGACCTTGCGGCTGGCCTAACCGTTGGCGCGATGCTCGTCCCCCAAGGAATGGCATACGCACTCCTCGCCGGCCTCCCGCCAGAAGTTGGACTTTACGCCGCGACCGTTCCGGTGATCATCTACGCATTGTTTGGCACCTCACGGCAACTAGCGGTCGGACCAGTCGCGATCGTGTCACTGCTCACCGCGTCAGGACTTGCGCCGCTGGTCGAAGAAGGCACCGCTGGGTACCTCGGCGCGGCCGCACTACTCGCCTTGATGGTTGGAATCATCCACATCTTGCTTGGCGTCGGACGGCTTGGGTTCCTTGTGAACTTCTTGTCCCATTCGGTTCTCGTCGGGTTTACCGCAGCCGCAGCGGTCATCATCGGATTCTCCCAGGCCAAACACATCTTCGGTATCTCCACCGAGCGGAAAGAACACTTCTATGAAACCGTCGCCGAGGTCTTCAAGAACCTTGGCGACACGAACACACCAACATTGCTTGTGGGCGTCGTTGCGCTGGCGACGTTGTTCGCTCTCAAGCGTTTCGCCCGCAAGGTTCCGGCTGCATTGGTTGTAGTGGTTGGCTCGATAACCGCCGTTCGGGTCTTCGACCTCGAAGCCCGAGGCGTGAAGGTCGTCGGCGACATCCCCGACAGCCTTCCGGCGTTCGGGATCCCGAGTTTCGACGGGTCGCTTATCGGCAGCCTGGTCGGCACGGCCATCGTGATCACCATCGTTGGATTCATGGAGTCGATCGCCGTAGCGAAGGTGTACGCCCGGCGTCACCGGTACGAGCTTGTACCCAACAACGAGCTAGTCGGACTCGGCGCCGCCAACATCGCATCTGGCTTGTTCGGCGGCTACCCGGTTACCGGCGGTTTCTCGAGGACCGCGGTCAACGACACCGCTGGGGCGCGCACCCCTTTCGCTTCGATAGTCACCGCGGTCATCGTGCTGGGAACCATCGTATTTCTCACGCCGCTGTTCGCTTCGTTACCGAATGCAGCGCTTGGAGCGATCATCGTGATGGCGGTTACTGGCCTGTTCGATGCGAAAGAGATGCGCCACATCGCTGTGGTGAAACGCAGCGACCTGATAGGCCTCGGCGTTGCGTTCTTCGCAACACTCCTTCTGGGCATCGAAATCGGAATTCTCGTCGCGGTCGTCGCCTCGATGCTCGTGGTCTTTGCCCGCATGTCAATGCCACACAGCGCTGTGCTCGGCCACGTCGGTGGAACAACGAGCTACCGAAACATCGAACGGTTCCCCGAAGTTGAAACCTGCGACGGCGTTCGAGTCGTTCGAATCGATGCCGCGCTATCGTTCGTCAACGCGACCAACGTCAAGAAGTTGCTCATCGCCCACGCGGAAGCCGTTGACGAACACCCAATGGCACTCGTACTTGACGCTTCGGGTATCAACGACCTCGACGCCACCGGCGCAGACATGTTCCAAGAGGTCATCACTGAACTCGAAGACCGCGGAGTGGCATTGCATGTCGCTGACGTGAAAGGCCCAGTCCGTGACGTCATGCGACGTTCCGGGATCTGGGATGCGCTCGGCGATCGAGTCCACACCTGCACCAACGATGCCGTTCAAGCAATCCGCAGCGACGTCCCGGCGCCGACAGATCAACGCCGACACGGCATCGACGAACGCGTACCCACCTAGTTACCAAGCCCCAGGAGGCACCCCATGTCCACCACTTTGACATCGGTCGACACCATCGACGCTGGCCAATTGCGCCAGCTCCAACATGAAGACCCTGAACTGCGCATTCTCGACGTGCGCACCGGCGGCGAATTCGAAAGCGCACACATACCTGGGTCATACAACGTCCCGCTCAACACGCTCGCCGAGCACGCGCGCGATCTTGCCAACGTCGATCATCCCGTCGTGCTGGTTTGCCAATCGGGGGCCCGCGCCACCGAAGCTCACGGCAAGCTCGCTTCGGAAGGCAAGACCACCCTGCAAATTCTTGAAGGCGGGATGGCAAGCTGGGAAGCCACCGGCGGCGACGTGGAAAAAGGCGAGACCGAGCGCTGGGCGATGGACCGCCAGGTTCGACTCGCCGCCGGAACTCTGGTCCTCGCTGGAATGGCAGCCAGCACCGTTGTGCCCAATGCCAAATGGTTCGCTGGCGCCATTGGCGGTGGGCTCACCTTCTCCGCAGTTTCCAACACCTGTGCGATGGGCACCGTGCTCGCCAAGCTGCCCTACAACCGCACCGAAGAATGCGACATCCAACAAGTGCTTACCGACCTCAACAAGTAGCCCAGCTACGAACCAACTCTCAAGGAACGATCACCATGAAGTTCACGCAGTACTACCTCGACTGCCTGTCCCAGGCCTCCTACCTCATCGGCGACGAAACCACCGGCCGTGCCGTGGTTGTCGACCCTCGACGAGACATCGACGAATACGTTCGCGACGCCGAAGCAGCAGGCCTGAAGATCGAGCTGGTCATCGAAACCCACTTCCACGCCGACTTCCTGAGCGGCCATCTTGAGCTTGCTGCCGCAACCGGCGCCGAGATCGCCTACTCCGCGGTTGCCGAAACCGAGTTCGCCTCGCGCAAGCTGGCCGACGGAGAACGGATCTCGCTCGGCAACGTCGACCTCGAGATTCTGCACACCCCAGGCCACACGCCCGAGTCAATAAGCATCGTCGTGCGCGAACACGCCGACGACGAGACTCCCTATGGCGTCCTTACCGGCGACACACTGTTCATCGGCGATGTCGGCCGCCCCGATCTGTTGTCGTCGGTCGGGTTCACCCGCGACGAGCTAGCCAACCAGCTCTACGACAGCCTCCACACCAAGCTGTTGCCGCTGCCCGACGCGACCAAGGTGTACCCCGCACATGGCGCCGGCTCATCGTGCGGAAAGAACCTGTCAACCGACACTGTTTCGACCATGGGCGAACAGCGAAACACCAACTACGCACTCCTCGCACCCGACAAGGCAACATTCGTCGACCTGGTCACCGAAGGCCAGTCCCCAGCACCCTCGTACTTCGTGTACGACGCCATACTCAACCGCAAGAACCGCGACCTTCTCGACGAAACCGAACTACCAACCGCTCTCGACCTCGCAACCTTCGATCAACTTGTCGACGACGGAGCGATGATCGTCGACGGCCGCACCCCCGAAGAGTTCGCACAAGGACACCTCACCGGGTCGATCAACGTTGGCCTCAACGGCCGCTACGCCGAATTCGCCGGCTCCATCGTGCCCAGCGACGTCGACATCGTTCTTGTCGTCGACGACGGGTTCGAACTCGAAGCCAAGAACCGTCTGGCACGGATCGGTTTTGACCGTGTCGTTGGGTTTCTCAACGAACCAACCGCGGTGATGGTAAACAACCCCGAACGAACCATCCGGGCATCGCGCCTCACCGCCACCGACTTCAACGTCCGGCGGCCCGACATCGCCGACCTTCAGCTCGTCGACATTCGCAACCCCGGCGAGGTCGCCGACGGCACCATCGATGGAGCACTCGAGATACCGGTAGGCCAGCTCCCGAGCCGACTCGACGAACTCGACCCCGATCTACCGACCGTGGTGTTCTGCGCCGGCGGCTACCGGTCGTCAGTTGGCGCAAGCGTGCTGCGCCACGCCGGTTTCGACGACGTCTCCGACATCATCGGCGGCTACGGGGCCTGGACCGAAACAGTCCCCGAAACCTAAAGCACCTTTCGCCGAACGCAGTAGAGACGGCCCCGCGGAACCGTTTGGACCACTCCCGGTGACGCCAGAGGCGCAGACCGTAGCCAAACGCTCCCGCGGGAGCGTCTCGTTCATATGAGCAAATGGGTGATCAGCGTCACCTCCGCTGTGGTGAAACGCAAAGAATTTGGGAGTGCTGGCCCGTTCGCCCTATTTCTTCGATGACGCTAAAAGCCAGAACAGATCAACCGACTGAAATTCGGCGACGCAACGATCCGGAACCATTTTTGCGACTTTTCTGAAGGTCGAAGCGTCGTGATTTGTAAGTACGGATGTAGCAATCCGATGGTTGGAACGAAGAAGGAAATGTTGAGCACCGAAGCAAGCACCGTGTCGCCTCTGGTAGAGAAGGCACAGCCATACGCGCATGAGCACGAAGAGGGCGCAGAACCACCAGCCGGAACAATCTCGTTTCCTCTCGGGCGAGTTCGCTGGCTGCTTCCAACGGGCGAGCTCTGGTAGGCGAAAACTCATCCGAACGTCCTAACGGATGTGTGGACAATTAGTTCGACCATTTAGTCTGTTTAGTCCTTTTGAGCCGTCCAGTTTTGCCGACCGGAACGCCATGACTGGGATACGTGCAACCTGTTCGACATGCGGCGATGTGAGCCTCACAATCAACGACCTACGTCTTCGACTCTGCATCGAGACCGATCAGGGCGAATTCCGCTTTCGTTGCAACAAGTGCGACAAGGTAACAGTCAATCAGATCTCGGGCCCCACCTTCGATCTTCTGCTATCTACCGGCGCAGAATGCTACGAGTGGCATCTTCCTGCCGAGCTGTACGAGACACATGAGGGACCGAGAATCTCCCACGCCGATGTGCTCGAGTTCCACAGTGCGCTCGAGGACCTCGACGCATTCGAGTCGGCCATCGCCTCGCTGGCTACCGACGACAAGTTCTGACCGAACGACGTTGCTCGCACCTCACTATTTCTTCGCACCTCAATATTGATGCATCGAAGCTCGGCCGCTCACATTTATCGCTAAATCGCCGATAGGCGCACACGAAGGCGGATATCACAGCGACATAAGGGAGTCATTCTTATGGAGAGAATCCATCAGAAGCAGTTTCGGTCTGAGCCATCGACGAGCGGAAAAGCCAAAGAGCTGCAGATTCTTATGGCCGATGATGACCCAAACGAGCATCTGCTTACTGTGCTCGCCGCAGAAGAAGCGGGAATCGGCGCCGAGTTCACCTTTGTCGATGACGGCACCGAATTACTTGTCGCCCTCAACCAACGCCTCGAACAGAACAGTCTTCCCGACCTCATTCTTCTCGACCTTCGTATGCCCCGACTCGACGGACACCGCACTCTCGCTCAGCTCCAGGCGCACCCGGTTCTCTGGCAGATCCCCGTCGTTGTGTTCTCAACCACAACCCGCCGAGAAGACTTCGAAAAGAGCTTCCGCTCGGGAGCACGTTGGGTCGAAACGAAACCCGGCAAGTTCTCTGACATGGTCGATTTCATCAAATCGCTTCCAGCCCGAGCAGCCCACGAAACCTACGCCTTTGACGCTCCCGAACAGGTGCTCGAACGCAAATCGATCATCGACATCGACCTCTCCGAATTCGAGCTGTAGCTATGACGAAAACGCGAAATCAACCAATGGCGTCCACCACCAGTGGCCACCCGACGAACCGCGCAACAGAACCAGATATCGACGTCACGCTTTCAAAAGACGCCGTCATCATCCTCGGCGAAACTCCCGACGACCACCGGATCTACAGCAACGCCTCGCAAGACCCACGGAGCCGGATGCGGACGCTGCTGATCGTTGAAGACGACGACGTCGATGCCGAACACATCTCTCGCCTTGTACGCCGAATGTCGGGCCCCGAGTGGAACATCATTCGTGCTCGAAGTCTGGTCGAGACCTTGTCACTGCTTGACGATCACGAACCAATGGTCGCTCTGGTCGACCTCAACCTTCCCGACGCCTGGCACGACGACGTTGTGCGAGCGATCGTCGAATGCTCACCCGAGTGCTCGGTGATCGTACAAACCGGTAGCGACGATGAGTCGGGCGCCCAAAACATGCTTGAACTGGGCGCACAGGATTTCCTTACCAAGGGTTCACTGACGCTCGACACACTCGAACGGGCCATCAACCATGCAATGGCTCGCCACGAGACCCTTGCGACGCTGGTGCGCACTTGGAAACAACTGGCCGAAGCCAACGCCGAACTCGACGAGTTTGCACACATGGTGGCGCACGATCTGCGGGCGCCGGTTCGCACCGCACGAATGCTGGGCGACCGCATGCTTGCCGAATCCGATGACTCCAACGAATTTGTGAATGAGCTCGGCTCGCGTCTCGATGACACGCTCGGACGCATCGACGGACTCATCATCTCGATGCTCGAATACTCGGGCCTTCGACGGGACGGGTCGAAACTGTCAGAGGTTCCGCTGGCGGAACTTGTTCGGTCGGTCGTTGACTCGGTCGACGCTGACCTGTGCGAAGCGAGCGGAACGGTTGAGATTGCGATCGACGACGACATTTCGGTGTGGGCCGACCCAGACCTGCTCAGTCGAGCGTTCATCAACCTCATCACCAACTCGATTAAATACCGCCGCCCCGACAACAAGCTGCGGATCGACGTTACGGCCCTGGTTCTGGAAGACACTGCGCAGATCCGCGTTCGTGATAACGGGATCGGAATTCCGCCCCCCGATCGGGAGCGGGTATTCAAGCTCCTCGAACGGCTCCATCCAGCTGGAACGCCCGGCCTCGGGTTCGGTCTGGCCATTTGCCGCCGAATTCTCGCCAATTTCGACGCCTCTATTGCCGTTGAGGACGTCGACGACACTGGCACCACGATGGCAATCACCATCCCGGCATGCCAGCAAGCAACAATCACCCTCTAGGCGTGTTGTAGCACCCGAATTCCCCAAACAACTGACATTACATCCGAACGGTTTCCTAACATCCGTCCTTGCTCAGCCGAAACGTTGAATAGGACGGGGAACTCCCAAGCATAGAAATCGAGCGGAATGATGCAAGTAGTACAAGAAAGCAACCACCAACTGGCGACCTCTGCAACGGCAGGGTTCATCACGCTGGCCAAACACGATCTTTCGGCAACTCTTCGCACCATCGAGACACTGGTTGGCTTCGTGGTCGAAGATCTTGGCGACAACGTCACCCATGACACGGCGGGGCATCTCGAAAAGATCGTCGAACGATCCCAACAAGCCGAGTCGTTGCTACAAGGACTCGTCCAATACGAACGGGCCAGCCTTCCTGCGGCACCGGCGATCGATCGGGTTCAACTTCCCCAGCTCATCAACGAGGTGTGTGAAGCGATCGAACGACCAACAGACGTTGCGCTGCTTCTCGATGTCGACCCCATCGTTTGTGCGTTGGATGCGAAAGCGCTCCACACGTGTCTTCTCGAGCTTGTGACCAACGCCGTACGTCATCGTTCGGAATCATCGGGCTTTGTTCGCGTTTCGCTATCGCAATCACGAGGCTTCGCTGAAATCGTTGTCGAGGATGACGGTGCCGGTATTCCGGCCGACTACCTCGACGTGGCTTGCGAGCCACTCCGCAAGATTCCTTACCCCGGACAGGTTGTCCAAGGTCACGGACTGGGACTCGCCATCGTTTCCCGATTGGCCAAGGTTCACGAAGCCAGTTTTCGCCTTGAGTCTCGCGAGTCGATGGGAACGTCGGCGCGACTCTGCTGGCCAACCCGCGCATCGAGCACTGCGAGTCTCGGACCAACGGGTGTAGTACAACTCTCCTGACCGCGCGGCGGCTGCTAGGTTCGACCCAGGAGAGCGGGCGACACCAAGGAGAGCTACTGCGTGGCAGACCAACAATCGTCCACGGAACTACCCGACGAGACCGACGACGACCCGGCTTTTTGGGTCGGTATCGGCGCTTCAGCTGGCGGGCTCGAAGCACTTCGAAACCTGGTTCGAAACCTGCCTCCAGTTCTCTCGGCTACTTACATCGTCACCCAGCACATGGCTCCGCACCACAAGAGCATGCTGGCCGAGATCATCGGCCGAGAAACCGACATGCCGGTGCTCGATGTAACCGACCGGCTCAAGCCATCGTCGAACGCGATTTACATCACGCCGCCGAACTCCAACATCATCGTCGAGCATGGCGTGTTGCGGCTGATCGACCCGAGTCCCGCTCCTGCCGCACCAAAACCTTCCGCTGATTTGTTCTTCACAACTCTGGCCGAGGCCAAGGGCGAGAAGGCCGTTGGCATCGTATTGTCGGGCACCGGTTCTGACGGCTCCGATGGCATTCGCGCCATCCGACAAAACGGCGGCATCACCATCGCCCAGGATGAGCTGACCGCCAAGTACGCCAGCATGCCGGTAAGCGCACTCGAGACCGGCTGCGTCGACCTCATCATGTCGCCTGAGGAAATCGGCGCACAGTTCTCCAAAATTGTCGCTACACCGCGAGACCTCGACAAGCTGCGGGCGTCGCCGGTCAACATGGACAGCGTCTCCGAACTGATCCAGCTGCTTCTGGATCACTCTGGCGTCAACTTCCGCCACTACAAGAGCGCCACCTTCCAACGCCGTGTCGAACGTCGAATGATCGCCGTGAGCGCCGGAACGTTGGAGGACTACGTCAAGGTCGCCAAAGCATCGATCGCCGAAGTCGACCTGCTGTTCCGTGACCTGTTGATCTCGGTGACCTCGTTCTTCCGTGACACTGGGGAGTTCGAAGGAATCCGGAGTCACATCGAATCGATTGTCGAGTCGAAGCGCGAGAGCCACGTTCGTGTGTGGGTTGCGGGCACGGCCACAGGCGAAGAGGCGTACTCCCTGGCAATGGTGTTCGCCGAAGTCTTAGGTGGTCTTCAAGCCTACGAACGCACACGAATACAGATCTTCGCAACCGATATCGACGACCGGGCTATTGAAGTTGCTCGACGCGGCTTCTACCCCGAAACCTCACTTCACGAGGTTCCCCAGCACTACATCGACGAGTACTTTGATGCCGCCCCCGGCGGCTACACCGTCAAGAAGACCCTGCGCGAGAAAGTCATCTTCTCGGTCCACAACCTGGCACAGGACCCGCCATTCCTCAACCTCGACATGGTCAGTTGTCGAAACCTGCTCATCTACTTCCAAAGCTCGCTTCAGGCCCACGTCTTCGCGCGTTTTCACTACGCCCTGCTGCCTCACGGACTGCTTTTCCTCGGGAAGTCCGAAACCGTGGCCGCAGCCGAATCGCTGTTCCGAATGAGTGGCCAATTCAAGCACATCTTCTACCAGCGTCCATCTGCCGATCGGGGTGAGATTCGCGAGAAGGCCTTTGCCCGTCGCACCGCACCGCCCCTCTCCACCCAGACTGCCCCAGGGCAGAAGTATCCGCCGCCCGAGGCTCACGAACTGGCGCTTGCGAACGCGCGTTTTCAATCACTTGTCAGTGCTCTTGGCCCCGATGCCCTCCTGGTTTCAGCCGAGCTACAGATCTTGAAGGCCTACGGCGATGTTTCTCGCTACATTGGCGTCGCGGCGGGGCCCGTCGATACCACCGCAGCGTCGCTACTTATCGAGCCGTTCAGCCAAGACGTGCGCGTTGCCGTACCGAGCGCCCTTCGACAGAACTCGACGATTCAAGGCTTGGCTCGGCAAATGCCCGACAAGCCCGAGTACCGCCACCGAATCACGGTCTATCCAATCAACGAAGGCATCGGCGAGGTCGGCGAGCCGACCGCCCTTGTGGTGTTCACCGAGTGGGAAGAAGAGTCGATCGCCGACCAGTTCGGTCCTGACACCGCAACCTCCGAAGCAAGCTCCGAAGCCATCCAGCAGCTATCACGAGAGCTAGCGATTGCCCAGACGAACCTGCAACACACCGTCGAAGAGCTGGAGACGTCGAACGAAGAGCTCCAGGCCCTCAACGAAGAGTTGCAGTCGAGCAACGAAGAGCTCCAGTCAACCAACGAAGAGTTGGAGACCTCGAACGAAGAGCTTCAGTCGACCAACGAAGAGCTATCGACGGTCAACGAGGAACTTCAGGTCAACTCGCAGCAACTCAACTCGGTGAACCAGAGCTTGCAGAGCATCCTCGACAACGTTGCCGTGCCGATGCTCGTCGTCGATCGGCAACTCAATATCACGCACTCAAGCTCGGCCTCGCAGGAACTGTTTGGTGTCTCGCCGGACTTGGTTCTGCCGCACGTGACGCGTTGTCAGCTGCCTCCGGGGTACCCCGACCTCTCCTCCAGCATTACCCAGGCTATGGAGCTCGGGAAACGCATCGACATCGACATCGAGCAATCCGACCAGAGCGCTCATATGAGCGTGGTCCCGCACTTCTCCGCTGCGGGCGAAATGGTTGGCGCCATCGTGTTGATCACCGACAACACTTCTGCGTTGCGCGAGCGGAACCGCCAACTCAGCGCTGCGGCCCGCATCGCGGGTCTTGGTCACTTTGCGATGGATCTTGCCGGCGACCGGCGCTCGCTCTCCGACGAGCTGTACGAGATTCTCGGAGTAGCGAAACCAGCGGCTGGTGAAGAACCGCCCAACCTTACCGACTTCATTCATCCCGACGACGTCGAACCCTTGATCGCGGTTGGCCGCGAGCTTCGAGACAACGGAAAGCCATTCGAAGTCCAAGCCAAGATGATTCGAACCGACGGCGGAGAACGAAACGTTCGTATCGTCGCAATGCCTGGGCTCGATAACGCGCGCAATGTTATTGGGATCATGGGAGTCGTGCTCGATGTCACCGACCAGACCCACAAGGAAGAACAGCTGGTCAACACCCTTGCCGAACTGTCTCGATCGAATGAAGAGCTCAACCGGTTCTCCTACGTGTGCTCGCACGATATGAAGGAGCCCGTACGAATGATCGAACAGCTCTCCGAGATGCTGCTCGATCCGGCGATCATCGAGAATCAAGAGCAACGCAGCGATGTTGTGAGCCGCATCACCAAGAACATGGGCCGGCTACGCCAGATCATCGACAGTCTGCTGGCCTACTCGCGCATCGACGCCAAGGTGGAGGAAACGGTTATCGACCTTCGAGAGGTGATTACCGATATCGACGAGACACTGTCGCTAGCGATCACCGAACAGAACGCCGAGCTTGTTTTGGGCGACCTTCCCTCGGTGAAGGGTGCGAGGGTTCACTTCACACAGCTTTTTCAAAACCTCATCGGAAACTCCCTGAAGTTCAACGATAAGGAAACACCCATCGTGAAGGTTTCTGCCTCCTCGGAGGGGGGCAACACGCTGCTTATCGTTGAAGACAACGGACCGGGCGTGCCCGAGGAGGCTCGAACAAAGATCTTCGGGCTTTTCGATCGGCTTCATCGCCAGGACGAAATCGACGGAATCGGTCTTGGCCTGTCAATTTGTCAACGCATCGTAGCGCAGTATGACGGCACGATTGTCTGCGAGGACAGCGAGATGGGCGGAGCCCGATTTGAGATCTCGCTCCCCCAGCGCTGATGCCGTCTGCAACCCCACAGTGGCCGGTTAAGACCGTCTTTTTTGTCGATGATTCGTCCGACGAACTCTTCCTCGCAGACTTCTCGTTCAAAAAGCAAGAAATCGACGCCGAGTTAGCGCACTTTGTTGACTTTGCATCGTTCAATGCCCACCTTGAGAACTTGATCCCGTCCGATCTGCAACAGTCAATCGGGGTGATCGACCTGAACCTCACAATCTCGAAAGGTTCAGATGGAATCGCAGAGCTTCGACGCCAGGCCCGCTACCAGGACTTCATTCTTGGCATCTGTTCAGGTTCGGATGATCCCGCTGATCGGCAGACAGCGCTCGACGCGGGGGCCGACTTCTTTGTCACGAAACCGCTTAACGCAGCTGCGCTCATGGCTATCTGTGGGCAGGTTCCCTCGCTCTACCATCGATCCACAAGCGATGGCAGGGTGACATTTGTTCGACAGTGAAGCCCGTTCGACAGCTGT
>CALJDK010000055.1 GCA_938023735.1 uncultured Acidimicrobiales bacterium | reverse complement strand
ACCTTGCCACCGACCGAACGTTGTAAGCGCAAAAGATCGAACGCATCGAATGCTGAATGCACGCTCTGGCCGGCGGCATCAAGAAACTGCTGGGCCTTCGACGTAACAGGACATTCGAGATGGCCAGGTAGTTCGCCGACGCTTGCCATTGGGTCCCTCCGATCACAAGTTTGGCCTCTACCTTCCCATCTCCAATGGCAGACCCGAAATCGCGGCACAGGAAGCGCCCGGGAACAGTCGGGCCCTGAACTCGATTAGGGAGAGTAATGTACGTCGCAGCGGCGCAGTCGGGACGCTCACGCAACGTGAGGATCTCGATCCACATCGCAATGCAATGTCTACACGAACCGTTAACTACAACTCAACGAAATAATCGTTGGGTAACTAGGAGTCAAGCAAATGGTCGGTAGACGGCAAGTAGGGCTCAGACGCCGAACCGGCAACCCACGACACGGCGACCACGGCGATTAACACCCAACTCACCACCGAAAGCACGGTGAGCGACGTCGCGAGCGAATCTCCGACGACCCGGCCGATCACCAACAACAACGAGCCGTAGGCCAGTCGTCCGGCAAGCGAATGAAGCGAGAGGTAGGTGGCCCGCTGGGTCTGGGGCACTTCAGGGGCAACTGCCGCGGTGAGAAGGATAGGTGCGGCTGCGCCCTGCACGCTGCGAAAGACGAGAAGGAAGGCGACAGGAAGCGCAATCACCAATGCCATTGCAGTAACGATGACTGCCGACACCAGAGCAAAGGCCATGAGTGCGCCGAAGAACCCCAGCTTCGTTCGCAGTGCGGGAGTTGCCGCCGCGGCAGCGGCGCCCCCAAGACCAAAGGTCGCAAAGATAAGGCCGACGACCAAGGGCGTCGCTCCAAGGTCGTCGGGGGACTGCCCCAGCGCCTCGGTGAGGTAGGGCTGCGCGAGCGTGTGCGCCACATGTTCGAGCACGACCATCGCCACCCAGTACCCGGCAATCCAGCGCAGCAGGGGCTTACGTAGCTGACGGCCGCAGGCGCGCAACTGCTCACCGAACGCGGAAACAACGTCGGTCGACAATCGTGGCGGTTCGACAAACCGACCGGTGAGCGCCACCTGCCATACCGCCGAGGCCAGCGACAACAGAAACGCCCACCTCAGGTCGATGAGTCCAGCGGCGCCGCCGACAACCGAGCTGACCGCCACCGATGCATAGGCCACGGTCTTGAGTCGCGACTGGCGCTGCTCGAACTCGTGCGCCACACCCAGCGCTTCGAGCGTGTCGTAGTGAAACGAAACATCGGTGCCCGAGAGGAACGCAAAGCCGATAGCCAAAAGGACTTGCCCCGCGGCGATGAGCCAAAACGACCCGGCAGAAACAAGAAGGATCGCATGGCCGAGGATCCAGATGGCCGACGCCGCGCGCAGCGTTACGACCCGACCCAAACGATCACTCATCCAGCCCGACGGAACCTCGGCGATAACAACGCCGAAGTACATAAACGCTGTGAGCGCAAGCAGTTGGCCCACCGTGAAGCTCTCGCGAATAAACAACGCAATGACCGGCTGCCACGTAAGAAAGCTCGACACGGCCGAGAACATCGGCAGCGAGGCGAGGTTCCGCTCAAGAGCCTCGGTGCTCGGGCGGTCAACCATTGGTTTCACCAGCGCACGCTACCCCAGTGCCGACGGCCGAGTCTCGGGGTTTTAGGCGTCGGAAGTAGGGCGCAAGCGCTGGTATTCAGTTCGGATGCACAGCGGCCGAAAGAACAGTGACTGAAGGATTTTCGATGACCGATCTCACCCAGCATGCAGCGGTCCAGTCCGCTGATGCCGATGCTGCCAACATGTCCAGCCAAATCGTGGACCGCCGGGTGAGCTTTTCCTATGCCGAGGACTTCGAAGCAATCTGGACTCCCCTCGCCCCCGAGTTCTCGTGTGCTGCAAATAGCGTGTCGCTACTTATGCCCTATATCGAGCCGTACTTTGTGAAGTCGGTTCGACGCTTTGTGCCGCAACTCGACGATCAGCTCGCCGAGACCTCGCACGCGTACCTCAAACAAGAACTCCAGCATCACCTTGCGCATCGGGAATTCAACGACCAGATGGCTGACCACTACCGAGGGGTTTCGCGTCTCGAACGAATGATGCGCAACACCATCAACTGGCTCCACACCAAACGTTCCCCCAAATTCAACCTGGCCTTCGCCGCCAGCTCAGAAACCATTGCGTACTCGGCGGCTCGCTGGGCAGCCGAGCGCCGCACCGAACTGTTCGGCCAGGCCGACCCGGTGGCTGCCTCGATGTTTCTGTGGCATCTCGGCGAAGAGGTAGAGCACAAGTCGGCGGCCTTCGATGTGTTCAAAGCGGTCGACGGATCGAAGCTGCGCTACGTGACCTCGATGATCCTTTCCATGATCCTCTTAATGTTCTTTGTGGCCTGCGGAACAACCCTGATGCTGTGGCACGAACGCCGACTCTTCAACCCGGTAGCTCACGTTCGTCTCTGGCGATGGGCGATTCCCTTTGCATTCGAGGTGCTGACCAACCTGGTGGTGAGCGCAACAGGCAACCATCACCCCACCGACTTCGCCGACCCGTCGTTCTACGAACTGTGGCTGCGCGAGTACGACCACGAAACCGGCACGCTTCCGTTGTGGGATGCAGCCGCCACAGCTCCCTCGCACAGCATTTCCGAGCTGCGCTAGCTACTATCGGGTCATGAGCCCCCAGCTTCTCGCATACCTCGACCCCGGAACCGGCAGCGTTATTCTGCAAGCCCTTGTGGGCGGCGTCGCCGGCATTGTGGTCATTGTCAAGATGGGCGGCCGCAAGTTCCTGAGCTTCCTGCCCATCATTGGCAAGAAGTACCGCAGCGCATCCTTCGACGAGAACGCCGCAGACTCTTCGGACTACCCCGAAGACCGGGTGGCCGATGGCGCCAGCGCTACTAGCGGGGAATCCGCCGAGACCGATCTGGCTGCACTGCTCGAAGACGCCGCCGACTCGTAGCGTTGGAACAATCCGCTCAACCGGACTCGGGGTCATTCCGCGACCCCACCTCGCGAGTCTTCAAGGCCGACGGCAAGATCTATCGCACGCTCGACCAGCGTGGTCTCGACGACTTTGTCGCAACCGCCAAAGCGCCGTTCTTTAAGGGAGCGATGAAGGCCGGCCAAATCGTCAGAACCCGTGTGGCCGACCCGGTTCCGGGCGGCATCCCTGATTCTGCACAGGTTCTCGAACACGACGTCGTGCCGTTTGTTTCCTATCCGTACGAGTGGTCGTTCTCGATGCTCCAGGATGCCGCACTCCTGCACCTCGAGTTGCTCCGCGATGGACTGGTCGACGGCATCATCACCAAGGACGGATCGTCCTACAACGTGCAGTGGGTCGGTAGCCGGCCAACCTTTATCGACGTCGGCTCGTTCGAACCGGTTCGTGAAGGCGAACCATGGTTTGGGTATCGACAATTCTGCCAGTTGTTCCTGTACCCGCTGCTTCTTCAGGCCCATCGAAACCTGCCGTTCCAGCAGTGGCTTCGCGGCTCGGTCGATGGCATAACGCCCGCCGATTGCCGCTCGGCGATGCGGCGTCGCGACCTTGCCCGTCGCGGCGTGTTCAGCCACGTCTATATGCAGTCGCGCCTCGAATCATCGCAAGCCGACAGCGACGAGGTAGCAACCGACAAGCTCAAGGCATCGGGTTTCACCACCCAGATGGTGGCCACCAATATCGACAACCTTCACCGCCTGGTTACGAACCTCCGGTGGAAGCAGGCCAACTCTGAGTGGTCGGGCTACAGCGACCGCCAGCACTACAGCCCCGACGATCTCAACCAAAAACGAGACTTTGTTGTCGATGCTGCGGCGGCACGCAGCGACCGGCAACTCATCGTCGACCTCGGCTGCAACGACGGCGAGTTCTCCCGGGCCGTGCTGCCCCATACCGACTATGTGGTCGCGGTCGACTCCGATCCGTTGGTAGTCGACCTGCTGTATCGCCAGTTGCGCTCGGAGAACCAGGATCGGATCCTGCCGCTCACCATGAACCTCGCCGACCCGTCGCCGGGCCTTGGGTGGCGGGGCACCGAACGATCGGCGTTTCTCGGCCGCCAACCAGTCGACCTGGTGCTAGCGCTGGCACTGGTTCACCACCTGTCGATCTCGAACAACGTGCCGCTGAGCGAGGTGATTGCCATGTTCGCTGAACTTGGCGACGAACTCGTGGTGGAGTTTCCCGGCCCCGCCGACCAGAAGGTACAGAAGCTGCTTCGCAACAAGCGGGCCGGCATTCACGACGACTACACCCGGGAAAACTTCGAATCGGTACTGGCCCAGCGGTTCGAGATCCTCAAGAGCACCGAACTGTCCGGCGGTACCCGCTGGATGTATCACGCTCGCCGACGATCAAACTAGCGACAATGCGGCCCCGGAGCCCCGAGTACTACCTGGTGCTGGTTTGGACGATGACAGCCTCGGCGAGTCAGGTCTTTGTGTTGGCGGCGCTTGCGTCGACCATCATAGCCGAGCTCGACATCACCCGGTTTCAGATAGGACTCCTCGGAGCTTCCAACACCATCGTCGGAGCGCTCACTGCCCCGATGTCGGGCAACGCCGTTGACCGCTTTGGGCCTCGTCGCACGGTGGCGGCGGTCTTGCTGTGGAGCGCGGTTGGTTTTCTGGTCACCGCGCTCGCACAGTCGTACCTTCTGCTTATCGCCGCGTCGGTGTTTCTTGGGATCCCGCAAGGTGCGGGAAACCCGTCCACCAACAAGCTCATCGCCGAGGAGTTTGGCGAAGGCCAACGTGGCGTGGTCACCGGCATCAAGCAGTCGGGGGTGCAGCTAGGCGTGGTTATTGCCGGAGGCGTTGTACCGGCATTGGCCGTGGTGTTCGGCTGGCGATGGGCCACGGCGTCAATCGGTTTCGTCACCCTTGGCGTGGCGGCATTCATGCTGTGGCGCTTTCCCTCATCGCAATCGCCTCTCGACCGAACCCGGGCAACCGGCAGCTCCGACGACAGTGATAATTCCGAGACCAGAGGCGCCCGGGCTGGCCTCGACGGGTTCGTGTATCGAATCGCCATCTATTCCTTTCTTCTTGGCCTCAACGCTGGCGGTGTCACGCGATTCCTTCCGCTGTTCGCCGAGGAAGAGCTTGGCCTTTCCGAATCCACCGCTGGCCTCGTGCTCGCGCTCACCGGGCTGTTGGCAATCGCCGCCCGACTCTTCTGGGGCCGACTGGCCGAACGTTCGATCGCAACCGGACAAGCATTGATCATCCTGGCCTTCGGAAGCGCGCTGACTTGTGGGCTTCTCCTTATCAATGGCTGGGCGGGCGTCTGGCTGGTGTGGGTGGTGGCCATCGTCACCGCCTTTACGATTTCGGCGTGGAATGTGGTGGCGATGCTCGCAGTCATCAAGGACGTGCCCACGTCGCAGTCGGGTCAGGCCTCGGGAGTGGTGCTGTTTGGTTTCCTCGGGGGTCTGTCGGTTGGTGCGCCAATCGTTGGCTTTCTGGTCGATGCCACCGACTCCTACCAAAGTTCGTGGGCGCTCTTGGGGCTCGTGGCGCTGGTTGGAGCGGCCGTGATGTACCCCGACCGAACACGCGCCGGCCAACAGGCCGTACCATCAGGTGATGGCTAGTCTCACCGCAAACGGAATCACCATCGAATACGAAGTATCGGGCTCGGGCCCGCCGCTTCTGCTGGTGATGGGCCTCGGCGGACAAATGGTCGACTGGCCCCAAGAGTTTGTCGACCTTCTCGCCGAACGGTTCACGGTGATCCGCTTCGACAACCGCGACATCGGCCTCAGCACCAAGTTCGACTGGACTCCCCCGCCGCGTTCGGCAGCGTTGAAGCAGCGGTTCTCGCGGAAGCCACCAGAGGTCGGGTACTACCTGTCCGATATGGCCGACGATGCGGTTGGCCTACTCGATGGGCTCAACATCAGCCAGGCCCATGTGGTGGGAATGTCGATGGGCGGAATGATCGCCCAGTCGATCGCTATCGACCACTCCGAGCGGGTCCTCAGCCTGACGTCGGTGATGTCGACCACCGGCAACCCGAGGGTCGGAGGCATCGACCCCAAACTTCTCGTACCGCTTCTTCGACGCCCCGACCTCACCCCCGAGAACGCCATTGACGAATCGGTTTGGATGTTCCAGCGGATCTCCGGATCGGCCTGGGACGAGGCAACGCACCGGGAAAACCAGGCCGCCAGTCTCGAGCGGAGCTTCTGCCCGGAGGGCACAGCCCGCCAACTCGCCTGCATCATGGCCAGCCCTGATCGCACGCCGCAGCTACAGCAACTCGACGTTCCCACTCTGGTGATTCACGGTCTGGCCGACCGCCTCGTTCTGCCCAGTGGCGGCATCGCAACCGTAAAGGCGATACCGGATGCTCGCCTGCTGATGCTCCCCGATATGGGCCACGACATTCCCAAGCCGCGGTTCGCCGAAATCGTCGACGCCATCGCCACCAACGCACAACGAGCTAACACCCCAGCACTCGCCGTCTAACAAACAGCAAACTCGGCGTTAGATGGTGGGGTTGGCTGCTAAGCCGAGGGCCGCTGGTAGTGCGCTGAGGCTGGTGATGACCAGGTCGGCTGCGCTGGCGAGTTCTGGGTCGGCGTCGCCAGGAGCGAAGTACACCGTTACTGCCCCGGCCGCGAGACCGGAGTACACATCGGTCGAGGAATCTCCCACCATCGCCGTTTCGCCCACCGAACATCCAATGGCGTCGGCAGCGGCAACGACCATACCTGGGTCCGGTTTGGCGCCGAATCCGCTGTCGTAACCGAGCATCGCTCCGAAATGGTGGGCTATACCGAGTTCGGTGAACTGCTTCACCGCCGACTCAGCCGAGTCGTTCGTGGCAATTGCCAGAGGTACGCCCGAGGCACCCAGCATTTCGACCAGTTCGAACGCTCCGGGTTCGGGAGCAACATGAACCGCTCCGGCCCTCACCACGGCATCTTCGAAGGCATGGGGGTCGGCAAACGGTGCAACCAGAAGGTCGAGCGTCGCCGCACTCTCAGCCACAAACGGCGAGTCGTCGAGAACCCGACGATTCGGGAGGTCATACCCAACCGCTTCCGCAAGGGCCGCTCGGGTGGCGGTATCGGAACATACTTCGCGCAGCGCCACATCGACCGCCACGTCCCACGTGTGATGGAAGCTCACGAGCGTTCCGTCCTTGTCAAAGATGACACCACGGACGGTCGCTTCGGTGCGCTGCATGCTCTCGCTCACCACCGAATGGTACTTGACCCCTCCCCCTTCATCGACGAAGGTCAGCCCATGAGTCCTGCTGAAGCGATCGACCCCTTCGCGCCGGTGCAACTCGGCCCGATCACCTTGAAGAACCGCATCATCAAGGCGGCAACCTTCGAAGGCATGTCGATCAACAACAAGATGTCCGACGCCATTATCGACTACCACCGGGCCGTGGCCGACGGCGGCGTGGCGATGACCACGCTTGCGTACTGCGCGGTGTCACGCGATGGCCAGGGCGCTCCGAACGAAATCGTGGTTGAAGAGGGCGCGGCGGGTGGCCTTGCGCAGTTCGCCGAAGCCATGCACGATGCCGGGGCGAAAGCATCGATGCAACTGGGTCACGCCGGTCCGGTGGGCTCGGTGGGCGGCAGCAACCGACTGGCTCCCTCGAAAGTCTTTGCCCCACAAGCCATGAAGTCGACCACGCCAGCTACCGTCGACGACCTCCGGCGCATCATTGGCGACCACGCCCGGTCGGCCACAATCGCTGCCGACGCCGGATTCGACGCGGTCGAACTGCACTTCGGTCACGGCTATCTGGTGAGTTCCTTCCTGTCGCCAAAGCTCAACCAACGAACCGACGACTGGGGCGGATCGCTCGAGAACCGCACCCGTCTTGCTCGCGAAGTTGCCGGCGCCGTGCGCGAGGCGGTGGGCACCCGCATCGCCGTTACGGCCAAGCTCAATATGTCCGATGGCGTCGACGGCGGCATCTGGCTCGATGAGAGTATTACGTCTGCCCGTCTCCTCGACGACGACGGCACACTCGATGCCATCGAACTCACCGGCGGGAGTTCGTTTGAGAACCCGATGTATCTGTTTCGGGGCGAGGTACCCGTGGCCGAGATGGCCCAAACGATGCCCAAAGCCATCGGTATGGCGTTTCGGCTCACCTCGAAGAAGTTCATGAAGGCATACCCATTCACCGAGGCGTTCTTTCTCGACTACGCCCGCCAGTTCCGCGCTGCGGTCGATGTTCCGCTCATCCTCCTCGGGGGTATCAACAAGCTCGACACGGTGCATCAAGCAATGAGCGAAGGATTCGAGTTTGTGGCGATGGGTCGAGCACTGCTTCGAGAGCCCGACCTCATCAACCAATGGATCGCTGGAGATACCGGAGCATCGCTGTGTATTCATTGCAACAAGTGCATGCCGTCGATCTACGCCGGCACGCACTGCGTATTGGTTCGCGAAGAAGAACGCCCCGGCTACAACCTGTGGCAGACCATCAACCCGAAGGCCAGCCGCTAGCGCCGACCCTACTAGTCGACCTTGAGTTGGGTAGCGAGTGACTCGGTGGCTTCGATGAACTCCTCGACCATATCGAACACCACCTGCGCAGCGGGCTTGGTCTTGTTCATCGTGCCGACGATCTGACCCACGAAATAGTTGGTGAGTTGCTCGGCGCCCGAACCTTTGGTGTGGGCCGCGCGATCGATGCGAGAAATTGCTTCGTTAATAAGCACCGGCTGCAGTGGCATGCCGAGCGGCATCGGTGTTTCAGGGTTCTCCCACTCGTCGGTCCAGGCCGAGCGCAGCATTCGAGCGTGCTTCCCGGTTCGCGAGCGTGACCGAATGGTGTCGGCTGATGTGGCCGACAGAAACTTCTCTTTCACGACCGGGTGGGTCTCGGCCTCCTCGGTGGTGAGCCACACCGAGCCACACCAGACACCGGCAGCCCCAAGGGCCATCGACGCGGCCATCTGTCGACCTCGCCCGATACCACCGGCGCCAAGGACCGGCGTATCGCCAACCGCGTCGACGATTTCGGGGATGAGCACCATGGTTCCGATTTCGCCCGTGTGGCCACCCGCCTCAGAGCCCTGCGCAATGATGAAGTCGACGCCCGCCTGCACGTGACGTTCGGCGTGCACAGCCTTGCCCGCCAGCGCACCGGTGAGCACTCCCATCTCCTTGCACTGGTCCACCATGTACCCGGGCGGCGGTCCGAGAGCGTTCACCACAAGTGCCGGACGATGGGCCAACGAGATCTCAAGGTGAGGTCCGGCCGAATTGGCCGACAGCGGAGCAGCGCCCTGCTCGCGAAGTTCGAACTGGCCTTGCCGCTCTTGGTCGAGCGGGGGCACGTCGTAGCGCTCAAGAATGTCGTCGACGTAGGCCTTGTGCTCGACGGGAATCATCTCGTTAATGTCGCCCACCGTGTAGCCGCCGTCGCTATCGCCTGCGTACTTGGCCGGAATGATGATGTCGACGCCATAGGGCTTGTCGCCCACCTCGGCTTCGATCCACTCCAGGTCGATCTCAAGCGCCTTTGGCGAGTGCCCAACCGCTCCAAGCACACCGAGTCCTCCTGCCTTGGTCACTGCGGCAACGACGTCGCGACAGTGACTGAACGCAAGAATCGGAAACTCGATGTCGAACATATCTGTGATTGAGGTCTTCATTGCTTCGGTTAGCTTTCTCTCGGCCAGTTTGACTAGGTGCGGCGGTGGGTTTCCTCATGATCCTGGCGCCGCCGATACGAGGCGACCATCGGAACCATCACCGCGATGATTCCGATGAAGAACAACAAGCTGCCAACCAAGGACAAGGCATCGTCGTTGCGGTAGGACACGATGGCAAAAAGCGCGCTGCCGATCAACCACATCAAATATCCGGCGAGTTCCCAGAAGCCATCTTCAGCCTTCGGCATTCCCGTACCGTACGAGCGCCGCGATCGTTGCTCCCAATCGAGTCCCGATCCCGCCAACCCGGAAACTCACGAATCGAAATTCGTTTCCTAGTGAACATGCGCCCACCGCCACAGGAATGCTAGACAACAACCACTTCGACGATTCCGACGATTCCGACGATTCAAATTTGGAGCACTCACTTTCATGTCCGATGTTCAAGGCTCAATTCTCGGCAACGCGGTTCTTCGCCGCGAAGACCCAACCCTCCTCACCGGCGAGGATCAGTACTACGACGACTTGGCTGTTGAAGGCTTGGTCCACATTCACTTCGTCCGCTCGGTCGTGGCCCACGCCAACCTGACCTCGGTCGACATCTCCGAAGCAACAGGCATGCCCGGCGTCATCGGCGTGTACACCGCCGACAACCTCGAGGTGGCGCCGCACCACGGCATGCCGCTACTCCCACCCCCGTTTGCCATGCCATTGCCCGCAAAGGGCAAGGTTCGCTTTGTCGGCGACATCGTGGCGGTAGTGGTCGCTGAAACCCACGGCCAAGCAGTCGACGCCGCCGAGCAGATCTTCATCGACTACGACTACCTGCCGGCCATCATCGATCCGTGGAAGGCACTCGAAGCCGACGCGCCCATCTTGTTCGATGAGGTTGGGTCAAACATGTGCTTCGAGACCGGACTCGCCATGGAAGATGGCGACCCCACCGAAGGCGCGCATCACGTCAGCTCGTTGCAGATGGACAGCCAGCGTCTTGCCGCCGTTCCCATCGAACCAAACGGAGCTGTCGCGATTCCCGACGGCGACAAGCTTACCGTTTGGATCCCCAGCCAGAACCCCATCGCCGTGAGAGGAGCGCTGGCCGGGGCGCTTGGCATGGAAGCCGAGAACCTTCGTGTAGCCGCTCCGTACGGAGTCGGCGGTGGATTTGGCCCCAAGGCGGGCGCCTACCCCGAGCACATCCTTACCGCCACGCTTGCCCGCACGCTCAACAAGCCCATCAAGTGGACCGAGCTTCGCAGCGAGAACATGGTGTCGCTCCAGCACGGCCGAGCCATGAACATGAAGGCCAAGATGGCGTTCGACGCCGACGGCAAGATCACCGGCTTCGATGTCGACCTGGTCGCCGAGTCAGGTGCGTACCCGGGCATCGGTGCCATCCTCACCACGTTCACGCAGACGATGATTCAAGGCGTGTACGCGATTCCGGCCATTCGCTACCACGCCCGATCGGTGGTCACGAACACCACCACCACCGGCGCCTACCGCGGCGCTGGACGCCCCGAAGCGACCCAGCTTCTCGAACGCATTCTCGATGTAGCCGCCGACGAGATGAACATGGATCCGGCCGAACTTCGCCGCATCAACCTGCTCCAGCCCGAAGACTTCCCCGTCACCACTCATGGTGGCGCAAGCTATGACTCCGGCGAATACGAAGCTGCCCTCGATGCGGCCCTCGAAGCCGCCGACTACCAAGGCATGCTCGAAGACCAGGCCGCCCGCCGAGAGAGCGGCGACCCCAAGCAACTCGGCATCGGCGTCAGCACCTATGTTGAGGTAACCGCCCCGGCCGGCCTCCACGTCGAGTTCGGCGCAGTGAAGGTCAACGAGGACGGAACCGTTACCGCCCGAGTCGGTACCAGCGCCCACGGCCAGAGCCACATCACCTCGTTCTCGATGATCGTCTCCGACATGCTTGGCGTGCCGATGGACGACATCACGATCCTGCAATCTGACACCGATGAGATTCCACGCGGTTCGGGAACCATGGGCTCACGCTCGCTCCAGACCGCGGGCTCGGCGCTACATGTAGCCAGCGAGACCGTTCTGGCCAAGGCGAAGGAATTGGCCGCCCACATGCTCGAAGCCAGCAGCGACGACATCGTCAAAGGCGAGGGTGGACTCCACGTGGCCGGCGTTCCTGCCAATGTCGTGAGCTGGAGCGAACTGGTTGCCGCGTCGAACGACGACAGCAAGCGCCCCGAAGGCATGGAGCCCGAACTAGCGCACGAACTCGACTTCGACGGACAGAACGCAACCTTCCCGTTCGGCGCTCACGTGTCGCTGGTCGAGGTCGATACCGAAACCGGCAACGTCGATATGGTCCGCCATATCGCCGTCGACGATTGTGGACGAATCCTCAACCCGATGATCGTCGAGGGCCAGCAGCACGGCGGCATCGCACAAGGAGTTGCCCAAGCGCTGTACGAAGGGATCATGTACGACTCTGACGGCAACCCGGTCACCGCAAACCTCATGGACTACGCCATCCCTGCGGCATCCGAGCTGATCTCCTATGAGACCTCGAACACCCAGACCGACAGCCCCCGCAACCCGCTGGGCGCTAAGGGAATTGGAGAGTCCGGAACCATCGGCTCCACTCCCGCCATCCACAACGCGGTTATCGATGCGGTCTCGCACCTGGGTGTGCGCCATATCGATATGCCACTCACCGCCAACAAGGTGTGGAGCGCAATTCAAGAGGCCCGTTAGGCCGGCAATTTGGCAAGCGCCTCATAGATCAACGCAAAGAACCCTTCTGCATCGACCTCGGTCATCCACATGCAGTTGGGTTCGTTGCGTTTTGCGCCCCACCAGTCGACCACCGTCATACCCATGGTGAGCTCTGACTGCGTTTCGATCGCCACGTACACATGCTTCCCCGAGTACAGCTCGGGGCTAAGAAGGTACGCGATGGTTGCCGGGTCGTGAAGAGGTCCTCCAGCGTCGCCATAGTGTTCGAGGTCGTAGCGCTCATAGAACGACAGCATCGCTTCGGTCTTGGAGCCGACGTCGGTTCCGAGTGCGCCGATCGATGCGATCCACGCTTTCGGCATGAGCGCCTCGTGGGTGACATCGAGCGGCATCGCAACGATTGGAATACCGCTTCGGTACACCACGTCGGCGGCGTGGGGGTCGACATAGGAGTTGAACTCGGCCGCGGGTGTGATGTTGCCGCCTTTGAAGTAGCCGCCTCCCATAAGAACGATTTCGGCGATCTTTGGCGCAATAGCGGGCTCTCGAACCAACGCCATGGCGACATTGGTGAGTGGGCCAACCGGACACAGCGTGATCTCGCCGTCGTCGGCCGTCAACAGCGTGTCGACCAGCCAGTCGACCGCATGCCGGGTCTGTAACTCCATCGTGGGGGCATCCCAGTCGGGCCCGTCGAGGCCGGTCTTCCCGTGCACGTCTTCGGCGGTCACGAGGTCGCGCACCATCGGCCGGTCGCAGCCCGCAAAGACCGGCACATCGGTCCGGCCAGCCAGTTCGCAGATGAGCAGGGCGTTGCGGGTGGTGAGTTCGAGCGGCACATTGCCGGCGACGCACGTGATACCGAGCAAGTCGAGTTGGTCGCTCGCCCCAAATGCCAGCAGCATCGCAAGTGCGTCGTCTTGCCCGGGGTCGGTGTCGATGATGATCCGTCGAGCCATGGCAGTCAGCCTAGGTGCTCAACCCATGAATCTCGGCGAGTGCAATGCCTGACTCGCCGGCGATGGCGTAGAGCAGGTAGTCACGCCCGTGTTCGTGGAATAGCGCCGGGTCGCGAAGCTGATTGACTCGACCGGGCGCCACACTTCGAAGCGACGGTACGCATGGCTGATCGGCGCCTTCCCAGTCGAGTTCGGGACGCAAGACCTCGGTGGGCTCGGTGTTGGCCCACTGGGCCCATGGTCGACTCACGTCGATCTGGCTGTGGACGATTCGCTCGGGGGCGTCGCCGACGATGGTGTAGAGCACGTGCAGGATGTCGCCGCGAACCACCACGGCAGAATGCCGCATGTTGGCGTCAAACAGTTGCGGGCCGGGTTCGGCGTCGGCAAGCCCTGGTCCGAGCTTCCAGAAATTTCCCGGCATGGTGAGGCAATATCTTTGGCCCTCGACATCGAACGCGCGCAGATACGTGCCTTTCATGAGCGTGGGTTCGGCTTCGAACGACAATCCGTCGGCCGATACGGCCACCCGGCTTTGCTGATCGACCAACGACTCAAGGCCATGGAAGTACATGATGAAACGCTGCTCGTCGTGATCGACATGCACGTCGGGAGAGGCAACGTGGGGTGTGGTGATGTCGGAGTGCACGGATTGAGCGGTGCCGACGCCAAGCGCACCGAGTGCTTTTTGGTAGTGGCTACTAATTCGCTCAAGTTGTTCGTCGGTGCAAGGAATTGGCTCGGTCGGGAAGTGCGATTCGGACAGTTGGAGGGTGCCGGGTTCGTACACGGTGTAGGGGCCTGCAACGTCGTCGCTGTAGGCCATGCGGATATAGCTGCCTTTGTGGTCGGCGAAATACAGGTAGTAGCGACCAAGGGGTTTCTCCACCCAGTCGGGTACCGCCACCAGCGAAGGCCCCTGGATATTCGCACCGATCGATCGATGGGTCGTCGGCTCGATCAGCGGCCCGCTTCCGATGCGTTCGATTCGCAGCGAGGATTGCGGGCGTGGCGTCGGTTGCGAAGGCAGGGTCATGGCACCGACATCATGGCCCAGCAGGGTGACAAGCGCTACACTTCTTCCCAAGACCCCACTGCGGAAGAGGGCGCGTCTTTACCGGTTCAGGCAAGACGGCTTTCTGCCAACAACAGCCCGGCCACCGGGAACCATGACAAAAACTCCTGTTTGAGTGTTGCATCTGTCACAGGTGCAAGTTATTGTCATGTATGCCGCGAATTATGTCATGGACGCCTCCCGAGGCGCCGTGCTCCCGTTTGGGAAGCCCTATCCCGACATATGGGAAGCGGCGGCCGTTGGTTGTTCCCACGACCACGCATGGTGTTACCTTCACTTCTGAGACGGAGGTCACGGCCGACGTTGCGCGTTCCACCTCCCCCTGGCATTCCGGAGCAAGCGACCTCGGGTCGACCCTCTCTTCTCACCCAACATCGCTTCGGTTCACCACCGACGCCCAAGGTGTTGGGTCACCGAGAGCACGTGTGAGGGAACATGTCTGAGGGAATAGTCAAAGAGGTCGCCCAATGGTAGAGAGCACCGTCGCCCATGGCGAACAGCTGATCCGCCTGAACGAGGTCTATAAGATTTTCGGCCCCCAGCCCCGTGGTCGAGCGTTCGATCTGGCGCGCCAGGGCTTGGGCAAGAACGAAGTGCAGCGGCTGTCGGGCCATGTGATGGGTCTCGACGACGTGAACTTCGATGTGAACAAGGGTGAGATCTTTGTGGTGATGGGGCTTTCGGGCTCCGGAAAATCCACCGCCATTCGAACCGTCAACAAGTTGCACGACATCACCCACGGCGAGGTGTTTGTCGACGGCGTCGACGTCCAAAAACTCTCCGGCCCTGATCTACAGGAGTTCCGGCGCGAGAAGATGGGAATGGTGTTTCAGCACTTTGCGCTGTTCCCGCACCGCAACATCATCGATAACACCGGGTATGGGCTGAAGGTGCAGAAGATGCCCAAGGCCGAACGCGATGCCGCATCTCTGCGAGCACTCTCGCTCGTTGGCCTCGAGGCCTACTCCGAAAGCATGCCGAGCCAACTCTCCGGCGGCATGCAGCAGCGAGTTGGTCTTGCACGCGCCCTGGCCTCGGACCCCGACATCTTGCTCATGGACGAGGCGTTCTCCGCCCTCGACCCCCTCATCCGTCGCCAGATGCAAGACGAGCTCATGGATATCCAGAACGAGCTCCAAAAGACCATCCTGTTCATCACGCACGACCTCAACGAAGCTCTTCGCGTGGGGAACCGGGTCTGCATTATGAAGGACGGCGCCGTCGTTCAGATCGGTACACCCGAGGAAATCCTCACCCAACCAGCAACCGGCTATGTCGCCGAATTCGTCCAGGACGTCGACCAAGGTCGTGTCATCCAGGTCACCGAGATCATGGGCGGCAGCGACCCCATCGATGGGTCGCTCAGCCTCGACGCTGCAATTACCGCACTCAATGGCCGCGCCGGAGCTTTCGTCGTCGACGCAGCAGGAAAACCCACCGGCCTGCTCACCCGCGACGACGCCATGCGCGCCAGCAGCGTCGGCACCACCGACCTGTCGACTGCTGTACGAACCGACTTCGACGTGACCACCAAAACCGCCACGCTGAACGAGAACTACCAGGCCGCAGGTCGTGGCCTACCAATCGCAGTGATCGATGAAAACGGATCACTGGAAGGAACCCTTGACCCTCGAGAGATTCTTGAGGAAATGGGCCGTGTTGAAACCCTTATCGACGGGTTTGAACGCGAAGTGTTCATGTAAGACCAAACATGCAGAACTGTCTCGAAGGGGGACACATTCATGGGTATTTTATCCACAGGCATTCTTGCCCAGGCCGACGATCCGCCGTGGCACGACAACGAGGTCCTCGACCAGTTCACGCTGCCGTTCGGCGAGTGGTTCGCCCAGACGGTGTTCTGGATCAACTCGAATCTCGACCCCCTTCTCGACATCTTCCGGGCGCCCTTTGCCTTCCTGATGTGGCTCGTGGTCGACAACCGCACGTTCTCAATCCTCACCGCACCATGGATCGCGGTGGTGCTTTTTATCTCGTTCATCGCGTATCTCTCACGGAACGCAAAGGTTGCGGTTGGTGTGGGCCTGGCTCTCACCCTTTGTGGCCTACTCGGCATCGACCATTGGGACGCCACGGCAAAAACCATCGGCATGATCTTTGTCGCCGTGATGTTGTGCTCGATCATCGGCATCCCTCTGGGCATCTTGTCGGGTCGCTTTGACGCCGTCTGGAACGTAATCCGGCCCATCCTCGATGCCATGCAGGTTGTGCACTCGTTTGTGTACATGCTGCCGGTGGTCTTCTTCTTCGGCATTGGCGAGGTATCGGCAACCATGGTGACGATGGTGTTCGCCATCCCGCCGCTGATTCGCCTCACCAACCTCGGCATTCGCCAGGTTCCTGAAGACGTCGTCGAAGCATCTCGTGCCTTCGGTGCACCCGAGCTTCGTGTTCTCACCGATGTGCAGCTTCCACTGGCTCGTCCGGCCATCATGACCGGACTCAACCAGACCCTTCTGCTCAGCATCTCGATGCTCGGCATCGCTGCCATCATGGGCGCCGGCGGCCTTGGCCTGCTCATCTTCCGAGCCATCAACAACCTCAACACCGGTCTTGCCGCATCTGCCGGCCTTGCGCTGTTCCTCGTTGCCGTTGTGCTCGACCGCATCAGCCAGCGTGAAGGCGACGAAGACGGCCAGTTGCTGTCTCGCATTCGCCGGGCGTGGGCGGCACGCAAGAACCCCGAGGTTCTTCTTGAAGACAGCCCCGGCACCGCCATCGAGCCAGTTCGCCAGGCGGCAAAGGTTCGCCTTGCAGCCCTTACCAGCGGTGAGCGCACCGGCTTGGGCGTTGCGACGCTCGGTGGCCTCATCACCATCGTCTCGCTCTTCCTTACCTGGAGCAACGACGCCGGCTGGATCAGCGGCTACTCACGTCGAACCGACGAAGATCTGGTGGGCATGGCCTTTAACGGCTGGGCCGCCTCGGGTGGCTCGTGGTACGGAATCTTTGCTGGCGGTCTCGGCCTCCTCGTCGTTGTTTCGGCCGTGAAGACCTTTCTGTCGCCAGGTACCGGAGCCCGGTTCCTCAGCCCCGACATGGTTGCCATGGCCGGTCTGGGAATCACTATCGGAAGCGCCAGCTTCCTGGTATCTCAGCCGTCGTGGTTGATTGAAACCATCAGCCAGGGGCCCGGCGCTCTCGTAGCCACCATCGGTGGACTTCTGGCGGCCGCGGGTGGCGCAATCGCCACGTTTGCCGCACCCTATACTCCTCGCCGCCCACTGCCCGACAAGGTATCGATGGCCCGAGTGCTTGGTGGCGTTGCCGCTGTTGCCCTGGTCGTCATTGGCTCCTTCTCCGGCTGGTCCTTCGATGAGCGGGCCGACGTTATCCTTACCCCCGAGATCAGGGCCGAGATCGAAGCCTTGAGAGAGGCGGCAGGCGACGACGTCACCCTTCAGGCGGCAAACGCCCAGAAGATCAGCAACCTTGCCAACGGTGCCCGCCAAGACGACGTAATCCTCGATGGCTGGAACGATCGGGGCGCCGAGCTCGGCCTTCCCTCGATCATCGTTTCGGTTCTTGGACTCCTCTTGGTACTCCCCGGCGCTGGACTGCTCGGCCGAGACAACGAACAGCGACTGTGGGCGTACAACGTCCTCTCCGCTGGCGTTGGCGTGGGCTTGGTGCTTATCGGCGCCAACTGGATAGCCACCACCGCTCGGGTAGCCGACAACAACTGGTTCTCCGGAGTCGGGGCGTTCCTAACCTCGGTGGCCGGTGTGCTGCTCATCATGTCGGCACGCGCCACCATCGTCGAGTTCGATCGCCGCAAGGTCTACAGCGACAGCGACGAGCCCGAAACCGTCGACGTAACCGACGAGGTCGAAGAGCGGGTGCTCGCCGACGCCTAGCGTTTCGTCCACCCGATAGGGCCACCGCTCTCCCTTCTACTCTCCTGCGGTGGCCACATTCGTCGCTCTGTCCTGGGCGACAGACGTCAATTCGCCACACTGCCCTCACTTTCCACGGTGAGGGCAGTGTCGCGTCCGGGTTTCCCGCCCCTAGAGAAATATGTGGGTTTGATCAGACAACGGCGGTTAGATGCGCTAACTTTTATAGTTGCTGTGACAAAGCTCACATGAGCAGGTGTCAACAGTCCATTAGATCTTGTCATCACAGGAGCTAATGGTCCGTTGTCATTCGCAGCGCTTGGAACCCCCAGGAGGGAAAACTTAATGAAGAGACGACTCAGTATTTTGCTGACCGTACTTGCAGCGTTCGCCATGATCGCCGCATCGTGTGGAAGCGACGGAGGAGACACCGCCGCTGGCGGCGGTGGCGACGGCGCACTACCCGGTGAAGGCAAGACCATCACCATGGCCCGGGCAAACTGGGCATCCGGCTACATCCAGGCCGAGATCTACCGCCAGGTACTCACCGAGCTCGGTTACGAAGTCAGCGATCCCGCTGAACTCGAACTCGCACCTGACCTGTTCTACAACCAGCTTGCCGAGGGCGAGATCGACTTCTGGACCAACAGCTGGTACCCGGGTCACTCCACCTGGTGGGAAGGTGACCGCGCCGACGGTTCTCGTATCGGCGACTTCGTCGAGAAGGTCGACGGCCTCTTCCAGGACGCTGGCGTGCAGGGCATGCTTGCAACCAAGAGCTGGATCGAAGAGAACGGCATCACCTCGATGCAGCAGATCAACGACGACGAGGCACTGTACTCACAGCTCGACTCCGACGGTAACGGCGTAGGCAACTTCTACGGCTGCCCCGAGGACTGGACCTGTGACGACATCATGACCAACCAGATTGCGTTCTACGGTTGGGACAACCTTGAGCAGACCCAGGCTGGTTACGACGCCATGTTCGCTGAGGCACTTGACCTCGCAAACGCTGGCGAGCCGATGATCATTTACACCTGGACTCCTTCGGCCTATGTCACGCAGATGATCCCTGGCGACAACGTCATGTGGCTCACCATGCACCCCGAGGACATCCTTGACGAGTCGAACCCATCTGGCGCCGAGGGTGGCGAAAACCACACCCAGGGTGAAGGCTTCAGCTCCTTCGGAGAAGACACCTGCACGCAGCCTTGCCAGCTTGGCTGGGAAGCTGCTGACATTCAGGTAACCGCCAACAGCGCATGGGCAGCCGACAACCCGGCCGCCATCAAGATGATGTCCATCATGAAGCCATCGGTAATCGACATCTCGATCGCTCAGGTCGAGCAGTCGAACGGTGACGGCTCGCAAGAGGACGTCGTAGCGATTGCAACCAAGTGGATCGAAGACAACCGCGACGTCGTCGACGGTTGGCTTGAGGTCGGTCTCGCAGGCTGATCTGATTCTGCTTTCGCAGAAGCGAATCACCATCTGACTGCTTCGGCAGTTTGAGTGGGACGGAGCCATTGGCTCCGTCCCACTTGCGTTTTCGCCCGTAGACTCTTCCACCATGAGCGACTCGATCGACCTCAATACCGAAACCGACGTCACCTGGCTAAGCGACAACGACCTTGAGACCGTTCGCGGCCGGGTGCCAATGGTGTACGTCGAGGCCGTACCGGTTCGCCTCGACGAATTGGGAAAGGTCACCCACATTGGTCTGCTGCTGCGGGCCATGCCCGATGGCACGATCTCTCGAGCCATCGTGAGCGGTCGGGTGCTCTGGGGCGAGACGATACGCCAGGCCCTCAGCCGACACCTCGACAAAGACCTCGGACCTGCGGCCTTCCCCCGGATTCCCGCATCACTCGTGCCCTTTACGGTTGCCGAGTACATGCCCGACCCGACCATGACTGGTTTCCATGACCCTCGCCAGCACGCCGTGAGCCTGGCCTACGTGGTGCCAGTGCAAGGCGACTGCACACCGTCCCAGGATGCGCTGGAGTTTGCGTGGCTCACCTGCGATGAAGCGGCCGGGATTGACGTGTCGGCAGAGATGACCGGTGGACAAGACCGGTTGGTTCGCCTTGCTCTCGCTCATACCGGCAGTCTCCCCTAATCTCGCCCTATGCATGTCGACCAGCTCCGCCTTGATGATCGAATCGCCATCGTCACGGGCGCCGCACAGGGCATAGGAGCCGCAACCGCTCTGGCTTTGGCCGACCTGGGCGCCGATGTTGCAATCTGCGATCAGCTTGAAGGTGGCCTCGCCGAAACGGCAGCCGGCGTCGAAGCCCGCGGTCGACGCTGCTACAGCGAGGTTCTTGATGTGCGCGACGGCGACGCCGTCGAAGCGTTTGCTGAAGCCACCGTCACGAACCTCGGTGCCATCGACATTCTGGTGAACAATGCCGGCGGCGGGTTCTGGGCCACGTTCGACAAAGTATCCGCCAAAGGCGAAACCGCGCTGATCCGCGAGAACTTCGGCACCGTGGCGAACTGTGTGCGGTCGTGCACCAGCCGGATGAACGACGGCGCGTCGATCATCAATGTCACATCGGTCGAGGCATTTCATGCTGCGCCGGGGTTTGCGGTGTACGCGGCGATGAAGGCTGGCGTGCAGCAATTCACGCAATCGCTGGCCGTTGAATTGGGAGCGCGGGGAATCCGAATCAACTGTGTGGCACCCGATATGACCCCAACCCCGGGCGACGATGGACTCTCACAGGACTCCGGAGCCCTCCTGCCGGGCCTTCACCCCACTCCCCTGCAACGGATGGGCACGCCCGAGGAGCAGGCCGCTGTGATCTGTTTCTTGGCCTCTGATCTTTCGAGCTTCATCACTGGCGCCTCCATCCCCGTAGACGGTGGCACCACCGCAGCAGGCAGCTGGAAAGTACGTCTCGACGGCACCTTCGGGATGTAACCCCGTGCTCTGAGGAGTGCCTAGGGGAATACCCCACCTCAACCACTCGTCACGAATGGCCCTTGACAGGCACCCAGGCTTGTGAAACTCTTCACAAACAGAGGATCACGAAGAGACACCGACGACGCTTCGGCCGAGGAGGCCCTGATGCGGATCGAACAGTTCGCCATTCCTGCCGTGCGATTCATGCGCAAGCGGCCCCGCTTCTTTGCGCTGCTCGACCGGTTCGACAAGTGGGGAAACCCCTTCGACGAAGAGCGGCGCCGAAACCCATACCCCTTCTATGAAAAGGTCCGGAAGGAAGGGCCGGTGGCCTACCACCCGATGTACCAGGAATGGGCAATTACCGGTTGGGACGAGTGCCAGCAGATCCTGCGCTCGGACGGCACGAGCGTGGCTGAGCTTCCGGAGATGCTGTTGTCGGTTACGCCCTACAGCAAGCTCGACCCGGCGGTGGCCGACTACTGGAGACGGTGGCTGATCTTCACCGATCCCCCACATCACGGCCGCCAGCGCCGACTCTTGGCCAAGGCCTTTTCGCCCGGCCGAATCGCGGCGCTCGAGCCCCGCATCGCCACGATCGCGAAATCTCTCCTTGCCGACGTGGAAGATCAGGAGACCCCCGATCTCGCCACTGCGTTCAACGAGCCACTGCCTATCAACGTGATCTCAGAGTTGGTCGGCTTTCCCGAGTCGGAGTGGCCACGGGCCCAGCGGGTAGCGAACCACCAAGCCAAGCTGCTGGACCCGCTGGGTGGCTTCGACGCCGCGATCCTCAACCATGAAATCACCGAACTCATGGAGTTCATCGGTGAGCTTGCCGACGAGCGTCGTGCCGACCCTCAGGACGACCTGTTAACCGCGCTGGTACAGATCGAAGACGACGGCGAACGCCTCACCCGAGACGAACTCATCTCGCATGTTGGCATCCTGATGTTCGCTGGCCACGAGACCACCACGGGACTGCTCGGCAACGCCACACTGGCCTTGGCGCAGTTTCCCGAGCAGCGAGAGCTACTCCGGAACAACGCCGCGCTCTGGCCGAACGCAATCGAGGAGCTCATCCGCTTCGACACGTCGGTACACATCGACCCGCGGGCCCTCACTGCCGATATCGAGCTGGGCGGGCGCACTATTGCTGCGGGCAAGAACGTGATGCTGTGGCTGGGTGCGGCAAACCGTGACCCCCGAAAGTTCGACCGGCCCAACGAGCTCCTGCTCGACCGCGAAGGTGCCCAGTCGATCTCGTTTGGCCATGGCATCCATTTCTGTATTGGGGCGGCACTGGCACGCCTCGAGATGCGCGTTGGTCTCGAAGCCATCCTCGATAACTTCGGCGATTACACCATCGACACCGATGCAGTGGAATGGAAAGACTCTGCCACCCTGCGCGGCCCAACGTTCCTCCCGGTTAGACGCCACCAGGGGTGAATACTGCTTCGTCGGCTAGCGCTTCGATTCTGCGGAAGCGGTCGGCGAGGGTTGGGGTATCGACGATCAACGTTCCAGTGATTGCTGGCAGGATGTCGTCGAAGTTGTTGCACTCGGCAATAGCCCGGGCGAAGTCGTGGTTGAGTGCATCCTGGATGACTGCAAGGTCGACGCTGTCGGGTGCCAGCAGGTTCCAATACTGAGGTCGGGTGAATTCTTGGCACCGGTCGCCTGGTTGCGACGTTTCGTACACCGCCACGCTGTCTTCGGTTGTCGTCTGCGGCGCTGTGCCTGACAGCGCCTGGAAGGCCACGAGCCAACGCAACGACGACTCGGCCACATCGAGGCCATTGTGCCGCTCCTCGGGCGCTACCGCCGCTGCGGGGGCCGCTTCTGGGGCGGCTGCATCGTCGTTACTGGTACGCAGGGCCACCCAGGCCGGACCCAGAATGACCGCAAGGATGGCAATGAGGACCACCAGGTAGCCGAGGAAGTGGCGAACCGGGTTCTCGATGGGCCCGTCGTAGAGCTCCTCGTCGGTGAAGACCTGAGCGTTACTGTCGGCGTAGTACCGATTGGCGGCCTCCTGTGCCGCCAGGGCCTGCGCTTCTTTGCGGTTCCGGTCGGCCAGGTAGGTGTCGTAGGCGTGTCGCTGCTGCGGGTCGGCCAGAATTCGGTGTGCGGTGACGACTTGTTCGAACCGGGCTCGGTTTCCACCAGCATCGGGGTGATGCAGCTTTGACAGGGCGCGAAAGGCTGTGCGGACATCGTCGTCAGACGCTGTCGGCGGGATCTGAAGGACCTCGTAGTGGGTGACGTACCGCACCGCGAAATAGTAGGTGGAACCGCAGCGATTGTTGCGATCGCCGAACTACTGGTTCTTCGGGAGCTCGCTAAATGGCGTGTTCTTATCGGGGCCAGGTTCTTTCGGTAAGCCAAGGACCCGCTCGCCGATAATGTTCTTCTGAATCTGGTTGGTGCCGCCGTAGATCGACGGAGCCAGCGAGAACAACGCAAGTTCGGCGATGGTGGGGTCAGTGGCCGAGGACTCGCCCGACAACATGCCGTCGGCGCCGGCTGATGCCAGGCCAAACTCTCGGAACGCATGGTGAATGGCCGAGTCGTACAGCTTGGCGATATTGCCTTCGGCCCCCGTGCGTTGGCTCTTGACACGCGACCGTTGGATGTTGAGTCGGTTCACCTGAAGCATCGTGTAGAGCTCCATGACTTGCTGGCGGAAGATCGGGTCGTCAGTGCGGCCCTGTTGTTGCGCCAGCTCGAGATAGCGCTGGTACAGCTTCATGCCGACGCCGGGCGCCGTTCCACCCGCACGCTTCTTCTTCGAGAACTCCACGACCTCGCCACAGATCTTGCCTCGGGCATCAGCTTTGGAACCGGCGTTGACCGCAGCAAACCCGGCCGACCCGCCGCCGATATGGGCTCGTTCGTGCATGAGCGTGGTGTTGGCAACGCGCCAACCGTCACCGCGGTCGCCAACCATGGCGTCATCGGCGCAACGGGCATCGTCCATAAAAACTTCGCTGAAAAACGCTCGACCGGTCATCTCCTTGAGCGGACGCACTTCGACGCCGGTCTGGTCCATCGGCAACGCGAAGTAGGTAAGTCCGCGGTGCTTGGGCTTGTCGGGGTCGGTGCGGGCGACCAGCATGCCCATGTCGGCGATGTGACCCTGCGACGTCCACACCTTCTGGCCGGTGAACTGCCACTCGTCGCCATCGAGCTCGCCCTTGGTCTGGAGGCCAGCGAGGTCCGAACCGGCGCCCGGCTCGGAGAACAGCTGACACCACGCCTCGGTGCCCGTGAGAATGGCTGGAAGAAATCGCTCGATCTGTTCGGGCGTTCCGTGATCGGCAATGGTCGGAGCGGCGAGCATATAGCCAAGACCTGGAGGCGGTCCGACAGCGTCTTTCGCGGCAAAGGTACGCATGGCCGACATCTCCATCGCCTGGCTCCAGCCCTTGCCATAGGCGTTCTCCGGAAGGCTTGGGTGCGAGTAACCCGCATCGAAGATGGCCTGCCACCACTCGCCCACCGTCATCGCTGGGTCATAGGTGGCGTCGATCCAGTTGCCTACTTCTTCTTCGACCGCATCGGCCATGGTTCAGTTCTCCTGGTTTTCAGTAGAGCTCTGGGTGGAACTCTGGCCGGAAAGGTACCCGAGGTCAGCTTTGAGGACCCGACGCAACAACTTTCCTGTTTCGTTGTACGGCAACTCGTCGACAACCACAACGTGGTCGGGCGATCGAGATGAGCGAAGTTCGGTAGTTACAAAGGACTTGATCTGGTCATCGTCCACCGAGGCCGCATCGTTCACCACCACCACTGCGGCAATAGTTTCCCCCCACTGCTCGTCGGGAATGCCGATCGCGGCAACCTCGCGAACGTCGGGGTGGCGGAGAAGCACCGCTTCGATCTCGCCGGGAGAGATGTTCTCGCCACCACGGATGATGATGTCGTCGAGACGGCCTTCGACAAACAAGTAGCCATCGGTGTCGATAGAGCCACCGTCGTTTGTGGGGAACCAACCGTCGTCGGTGACTCGGCTTCCCAGGCCGAGGTACTCGCCCGAGACCTGCTCGCCTCGCACCCAGATTTCGCCGCTCACACCGGCTGCAACCTCGGCGCCTGCTTCGTCACGAATCGAGACCTCGATAGCGGGCAAGGGTTGCCCCGCCGAGCTGAGCCGGGCCCGCACTGCAGGGTCGTTGCTGGCCATTGCCTCGCGATGATCGTCGGGGCCGAGGATGGCGATGGTGGAGCTGGTCTCGGTAAGGCCATACGCGTTGACGAAGTTGGTATCGGGCAAAAGTTGCAGCGCCCGCTCGATAACCGGCGCAGGCATTTTTCCACCCCCGTACGACAATGCTCGAAGCGCCGGGAGCGTCTCGCCCCGCTCGTCGAGCCGCTCGACGATTCGGGCCAGCATGGTCGGTACGACCATGGCGTGGGTGATGGATTCGTCGCGTGCCAGATCGATCCAGGTGTCGGCGTCGAAGTTGGGGAGCTGCACGATGCGACGGCCGGCATAGACCGAGCTGCAGAGCGCCGCCATCCCGGCAATGTGGTACGGCGGAACCGACACCAGCGTGGCTTCGTCCTCGCCGGCGCCCATGAACTCGACCGACATCAGGATGTAGCTCACCAGGTGCTTCTGGCGAATAACGGCGGCCTTCGGGGCTCCCGTGGTTCCGCTGGTGAACAGCAGCACGGCAATATCTTCGCCCTCCATACCCCACGTGGGGTCGGCAGCGCCTGCAGCGGCCTTCTGGGTGGTGGCAGCGAGGAAGTCGGCGCGATCGACCACGGTTATTCCGTCGGGTGACCCAAACGTCTCAGCGGCGCGGTCGCCGACCACCGCGGTGGCTGGCGAAATCTGGGCCGCGAGCGCATCGAGTTCGGCCGGCGTGAGTCGGTAGTTGAGCGGCACAAACGGCTTGCCGGCCCACGCTGCGCCAAACAGCGCAATCGGCAGCGCCGGGCTGCTGATATCGACCAAGGCAACATTGTCGATGCCGTCGGCGGCGAAGCGCTCGGCAGCGGCACCGGCTTCGGCAAAGAGTTGCTGGTAGGTAAGCCCGGTGCCGTTATTACTGCCGACGGCTGTGCGGTCGCCAAAGCCCGAGGCTGCCATCTCGAGCAGCATCATGAGGTTCATGTGTGATTCCTGTGGTGGTGAATTTCGCGACGCTCGCCTCGGTAGAGGCTTCTACGCCGCCGATGACTCGAGGATGTGTACACCGCACGCCGAGCCGAGACCAATGACATGGGCAAGCCCGATACGGGCGCCCTCGATCTGGCGGTCGCCGGCTTCGTTGCGAAGGTGATGGCAGACTTCCCAGACGTTGGCGATGCCCGTGGCCGAGATCGGATGGCCCTTCGATTGCAGGCCTCCCGAAACATTCACTGGCCGCTCGCCGTCACGGAACGGCTTGCCCGACTCAAAGAAGTCGACGGCGCCGCCCTCGTCGCACAACATCAGGTTGTCGTAGTGCACCAATTCGGCGGTAGCGAAGCAGTCGTGGAGCTCGACCAGATCGAGATCTTCGGGACCGACCGATGCGGTCTCGTAGGCCTGGTTGGCGGCCATCCGTGTGAGGGTGTTGACATCGGGAAGAATCTGGCAGCCGTCCTGCCACGGATCGCTGGTGAGTACCGACGCCCGAATCTTCACTGCACGACGCTGTTGCTCGTCGGACAGGCTCTTGAGCTTCTCGCCCGATACCAGCACGGCCGCAGCGCCACCATCGCAGTTGGCCGAACACATCGGCCGGGTGTTTGGGTAGGCGATCATCATGTCGCCCATGATCTGCTCGAGCGGCATCGATTTCGAGTAGGCGGCAAGCGGGTTCAGCGTAGAGTGGTTGTGGTTCTTCTCGCTGATACGAGCGAACAGCTCAAAGCTGGTGCCGCCGTACTTATGGCCGTACTCCATACCGACCTGCGCGAACACGCCCGGCATGTTCTGGGTACCGATGCGACCGTCGGTGGATGCCACTGCCCCAAAGCGACCGTCGGGGGTCCACGTGTCGTCGTCGGACTTCTTCTTACCGCTGCCACCCAACAGACCGGCACCAGAAAGCTTCTCGACGCCAACCGCGAGACCCATGTCGCACTCGCCAGCCTTGATCGCCATCACGACGGTGCGGAGCGCAGTTGCGCCGGTGGCGCACGCATTGGCCACGTTGTACACCGGGATACCCGTTTGGCCGATCTGCTTCTGCAAGCTCTGTCCGAAGCCGGGCGAACCGAGCAGGTTTCCGGCGGCCAGGATGCCCATGTCGGCCATCGTGACCCCACCGTCGGCCAGCGCAGCCATGGCGGCTTCGGCACCAAGGTCGATGGAGTCTTTGTCGGGATGCTTCCCGAACTTCGTCATGTTGATGCCGAGAATGTAGATGTCGTCGCTTGCCATGGTGCTGCTCGATTCTGCTGGATGGGTTGAAATTTCGAAACCGCGACACAGGTGTCAGACACGAGTGTCGCGTTTGGTAGTTACATGGGTTGGAAGCCGAAGCCGATGGCCTCGGTGCCGGCACTGTCGGTGCCCAGTGAATAGGTTGCGAGCTCTACTTGCATGCCAAGGCTCACATGATCGGCGTCGGGCTCGCAGTTGATGATGTTTCCTCGAACCTGCGTGCCGTCGCAGTCGACCACCGCAGCCACGAAGGGAGTGGGAACGCCCGGTGCGGCGAACGCCACGATGGTGAAGGCGGTTACTTCGCCCGCCGTGGGCACCTCGGCCTTGGTGAAATCGCTGCCGAAGCACTTCGCACAGGCGTTGCGGCGATCGAAGTAGCGGCTTGCGCAGCTCGTACATTCGTTGGCAACCAGGTGCGGCGAGTCGCCGAGCACGAGGTAGTCAACATGTGGGATCTGGGTGGCGGTTTCGCTCATCAGGCCACCATAGATTCCACATGAGAACTCGTTCTAGTTTCCTGTCACAATTTCCACCCAGTGCTACCTTGCCCGCATGGTGCAGACACTCGACGGACAAGTTCGCTCGGCCGTCCAGGCAAATCCTGATTCGGCCGCACTGATCGATGCTCCCAATCGTTCGGCGTTCTTCTGCGGCGATCCACAGACCTACACCTGGTCGCAGCTCGACGCAGCGATCGACTCGGTCGCGAATGGACTCCAACAGGCCGGCGTGGCCACGGGCGACCCGGTGGCGATTCAGCTCCCTAACGCCGCCGAACTTCCGATTGTCATTCTGGCCTGCACGCGAATCGGCGCTGTAGCCACACCCTTCCCGGTGCAACACCGCCAACACGAGCTTCGTTACGGCCTGGATGCCGCCGACGCACGCTGGTTCATCACCGGCGCCCGACCTGACCGGACCGACGTGCTCGCCTCGACTCAGGCGGTATGTGCCGAGTTCGACGCAACGATGTTTACCATCGGCAACGAAACCATCGACGGAGCAACCGCAGTAGCTGTTTCTGCCACCTCGGGTGATACGAAACCTACGGCGGTCGACGCAGCGCCCGACGACGTGGCCACGATCTGTTGGACCTCGGGAACCACCGGCGTACCCAAAGGCGTCCCCCGAACCCATGCGATGTGGCTCGCTACCTCCAACTTCCAGGTGACGGAACTGGGTCTCGGTGCCGACGACCGAATCCTCTGTCCCTTCCACTGGTCAATATGGGTGGCATCGGCGGAATGTTGGTGCCGTGGATCGAAACCGGCGCCACGCTGGTGCTGCACCACCCGATTGACCTGCCGGTGTTTCTTGGGCAGCTTGCGTCCGAGAAAATCACCTACACCGTGGCGCCGCCGCCGCTGCTCAATATGTTGCTCCGCAACGACGCGATGCTCGAAGGGCTCGACCTCAGCAATATTCGGGCGATCACATCCGGTTCAGCCCCGCTCGATCCGTGGATGGTCGAAGGCTGGCACGACCGCGGCATCGAAATCGTGAACGCGTTTGGGTCCAATGAGGGCGCATCGTTGCTCTCGACGGCGTCGACGGTGCCCGACCCGGCCGAGCGAGCCCGATACTTTCCGTTCCCCGAACGTGCCGGCGTTGAGGTTCGCCTGGTCGACAGCGACATGGGCGTCGAGATCACCGAACCCGGCCAGCCTGGCGAGTTGCGGTTCAAGGGTGTCACCGTGTTCTCGGGATACCTCGGTTCTGACGGTGCCGAATTCGACGGCGACGGCTTCTACCGCACCGGCGATATCTTCGAACGCGCAATCTCCATCGACGGCCGACCGCTGCTGCGATTTATCGACCGAGCAAAAGACATCATCATCCGTGGCGGAATGAACGTATCGGCAGCAGAGGTCGAGGCGCTTGTCTCGACCCATCCCGATGTTGCCGAGTGCGCCGTGGTTGCCAGCCCGGATCCCGACCTCGGCGAGCGCGTAGCGGTCTTTGTGGTGCCCACCGACTCGGCGGCTCCGTCGGTAGCCGACCTGGCCGAACACCTTCGCGGCCTCGACGTTGCCAGCTACAAGCTCCCCGAACGGGTCGAAACGATCGCCGTATTGCCTCGCAACCCGGTGGGCAAGGTCGTGAAGGCCGAACTACGTGACATGCTCGCCGCGGCTACAGCGTCGTGACGTAATCGCCAAGCTTCGGCTCGGCCATTTCGGCCTGGAAACGGTCGAACGGAAACGGCCAAGCAAACGGGATTCCCCGGTCATCGAGATACCAACTGCGACAACCGGTGGCCCACACCGTCTTCTTTGCCGCCTCGACCCGCTCGTCTTCGAACCGGGCTGCGGCTTCATCGGCCGGGTGCACGCACTCGGCCTGCCCGCTCCGCCAGAGGTCGACAAGCTGCATGATGTAGTTCATCTGCATTTCGGCCGTGGCGATGAGGGAGAAGTTGCCGACCGGAGAGTTGGGTCCGTTGAGCATGAAGAAGTTGGGGAACCCGTGAATGCCTAGCGCCAAGTACGCCGATGGGCGCTCGCTCCACACGTCGTCGAGCACAAGGCCGTTCGCGCCGACGATATCCATCGGCCGCATGAACCGGTCGACATGAAAACCCGTGGCCAAAACGATGATGTCGACCTCATGGAGGCGACCGTCGTCGGTACGAATACCGTCAGCCTCGATACGTTCGATGCCATCGGTGACCAGCTCGACCGACGGCAATTGCACCGCGTCATAAAAGTTGTGCGAAACAACCAGCCGCTTACAACCGAGCGTGTAGTTGGGGCGGAGCTTCTCGCGCAGCGTGGGGTCGGTCACCTTGTTTTCGAGGACCTCGTTGCACACGGCCTCCATGTCGGTGGTGAACGACGTACCGGCGTCGATGATCTGCGAGGCAAAACCGGTATGAAAACTATTGGACAGCTCCTGATGGAGATCTTTGAGCAGGTCGGCATCGGTGCGAAACGCCTGTTTCTCGTCTTCGCTGTAGGCGACCTGTTCCATCGGAACAACCCATTGTGCGGTGCGTTGAAACAACGAAAGCTTCCCGGCTCGAGGACCGAGCGCTCCGGTAATTTGGGTTCCAGTGGAGCCGGTGCCGACCAGAGCAATTCGTTTGCCATCGAGCTCGACATCGTGGTCCCACTGGGCGCTATGGAACATGTCGCCGTCGAAGTCATCGAGCCCCTCGATATCGGGCATCTTGGGATGGTGCAGCACCCCGGTGGCGGCGATCACCCAATCGAAGCGGCCCGAGAAGCCGCCTGCCGTTTCCACCTGCCATCCGCCGCCATCGGACTCGTCCCAATCGGCCCGGGTAACCGCTTCGCCAAACCGAATGTGGGCATCGATACCGTACTTGTCGACCACACCCTCGAAGTAGCTCTGCACTTCGCTGCCGGGCGAGGCGAAGTAGTTCCACTCGGGATTCAGTTCAAAGCTGTAGCTGTAGATGTGCGATGGCACGTCGCAGGCGATTCCCGGATAGGTGTTTTCGCGCCAGGTACCCCCGACCTTGTCGGCCTTTTCGAAGATGGTGAATTCAAGACCTGCTTCTTGAAGCTTCACCGCCGCAAGGATGCCAGACATCCCAGCGCCGATGATCGCAAATTTCGGATCGGGTCGTTCCATAGGCAAGTTCTTTCACACTTCGAGATCGACATTCAAACCTGACGGACCGTCAGATTCTGTGTCAAAGTTCGGATATGGAAATCAAGCTGGTTGGAGGGTCGCTCGGCGCCGAAGTTCATGGCGTCGATCTCAATAATCTGAGCGACGACGAGAACGAGGCCGTACTGCAGGCATTCGCCGATCATCTCGTACTGTTCTTTCCCGGGCAGAACCTCACCCATGAGGGCCACCACCGCTTCGCCTCATTGTTCGGCGAACTAGAAGTCAACGACATGCTCGTTCACTTCGACGAAGATTTCCCCGAGATCGTTGTGCTCGACTCCGCCGACACCCCGACCGCCGATGTCTGGCACACCGACGTCACCTTTCGCGAGAGTCCGCCGATCACCTCGATCCTCAATATGGTCAAGTGCCCGCCCGTCGGTGGCGACACGATGTGGATCAACCTGTACGACGCGTACGAAGGGCTCTCTGCGCCGATGAAGGAAATGCTCGAGGGAATGACCGCTATACACGTCAACACCTACGGCGAGGGCCATGCCGAGCACCCCGTGGTTCGCATCCACCCCCAAACCGGACGGAAGAGCCTGTACGTCAACCGGATCTTTACCAAACACATCCGACAGCTCTCGAGACCAGAATCTGACATTCTCCTGCCGTTCCTGATTCGTTGGTGCGAGCAAGGCAGCTTCTCGGTACGTCACCGGTGGTCAGCGGGCGATGTCGCGATGTGGGACAACCGCTGCACCCTTCACTCGGTAGCCAACGACTTTGAGGGCCAACGAATCATTCAGCGAATCACCGTGCTTGGCGACAAACCCGTAGGGGTCGGCGAACCCCGTTGGGCCAAACACAAAGCAGATACCAACGGTGCCAGCGATTTCTACGGCACGGCGTACCCGTTCTAATTTCTCAATCTCCCCTACGTACCCCCTTTCCCCTTACGTACCCCCTTTCTGCAAGCGCCCCTATTTCTGTAAGCACCCTTAGCGAAAGCGAACCAGCACGACATGCAGGGACTCATCCTCGAAGGCACCACCGAAGACAGCATCCGATTGTCGAACGACATCGAACACGTCGCCGATCTCCTCCCCCGCCAAGTGCGGGTCGAGGTGCGGGCCGCCGGCGTGTGCGGCAGCGACCTGAGCTGTGTGCACGGCAAGTACTACATGCCGACCCCGCTGGTGCCGGGCCACGAGGCCGCAGGTGTTGTTATCGAGACCGGTTCGGCGGTCACCTACTGCGAGGTTGGCGACCATGTTGTGCTGTCAACGTTCGGCAACTGCGGACACTGCGAGGTCTGCGAAGCCGGCGACCCCGGTAACTGTGGGGCCCTTGGCGGCCTCGCTCAGCCCTACATGGAAGGCGACCAACCGCTCTACAACTTCGCAAACATCGGAGCGTTCATTCAAGAGACCATCGTGTCCGAGAACCAGTGCATCCCAATCCCCAAAGAGGTCCCGTTGGCCTCAGCTGCGCTCATTGGCTGCGGCGTCATGACTGGCGCGGGCGCGGTCTTTAACCGGGCGCAAGTAGGCATCGGCGACACCTGTGTGGTTATCGGAGCTGGCGGTGTTGGCCTCAACGTTATCCAGGCGGCTGCGCTGTCGGGGGCCAGCCAAATCATCGCCATCGACCGGGCACCTTCGAAAGAGAAAATGGCACTCGACTTTGGTGCCACCGATTTCATTCTTGCTGAAGGCGACGATTTCGACGCCGTTGCCGCCGTAAAGGGAATGACCAAAGCTGGACTCGGCGTGAACCACTCCTTCGAGGTTGTAGGTAGCACCGCTCTGCTGGCCGACGCCATCAAGATGACTCGAGCGGGCGGCAACGTGTGTGCGGTGGGCGTGCCCGACCTCACCGCAACCGTCACCTATGGCTTCCAAGACCTGCATCAGAACAAGAACCTCATGGGTATCCGTGCCGGCGGCGGGAAGCCTCGACGCGACTTCCGGCTGCTCGCCGACCTGTATCTCAAGGGCAAACTCAAGCTCGACGAGATGATCTCCAACACTGCCGGACTCGATGGCCTCCAGGCCGCGTTTGATGCCCTCAAAGAAGGCGCCGAAGCCCGCACGGTTCTTCTGCCCCACGGCGAGTAACTCCCGGTGGCAGCCGACAATTCCTCGCAAAAGGTTGCCGTCGTCACCGGCGCAAGCCGGGGCATCGGCAAAGCGATTGCGCTTCGCTTAGGAGCAGAAGGATGTGCGGTCGCCTGTGTGGCGCGCACCCTCGGCGATGGCGACAGCCATCTCGATGGTTCTCTCGAGCGGACGGTCGCCGAGATCGTCGAAGCGGGCGGCATGGCTATGCCGGTGGTTGCCGATCTGTCGGCGGAAGACATCGACCCGTCGGCAATTTTGGCGCCAGTCATCGGAGCGTTCGGACCCATCGACTATCTCGTCAACAACGCTGCGGCCGCCTACTACACGCCCTATGCCGAGATCAGCGCGAAGCGGATGGATATCGCGTACCGGGTGAACGTGCGAACACCTTGGCTCATGGCTCAGGCAGTGCTGCCGTCGATGATCGAACGTGGCGCCGGATCGGTGCTCAACATCAGTTCGGGTTCGGCCCGCCACCCGCAGGGCCCACCGTTCACTCTCGGCCAAACCGGCGGAGCCGCCGCTTACGGCGGGTCGAAGGCGTTCCTCGACCGTGCAACCACCGGCGGCGCAGCCGAGTTGTACGGAACTGGCGTGTCGCTCAATTGCCTCACGCCCGAAGCCGCCGTTGCCACTCCCGGTGCCGTCGCCCGAGTCGATTTGGAAGCAACCGGTCACATCATCGAACCAATGGAAACGATGATCGAGGCCGCCTGGGTGCTCCTTACCGGAGACCCAGCGGTGCTCACCGGTCGAGTGGCCTACAGCCTGTCGCTGCTCCACGAGCTCAACCTCCCGGTCCGTGACCTTCAAGGCAAAGAACTAGTAGAAGGCTGGCAGCCAGCCGACTTCCCAATCGACAAACTCAAGTTCCCCAACGGCTAATTCGCCCAAATGGACTTTTGTACCTGGCACCAAACCCCCACTTCGGTGCCAGGTACCAAACCGGGGTAAAGGTTCCAGGTACCTCACAGGCCAAAGGTTCCAGGTACCTCAGGGTCCAAAGGTTCCAGGCACCGAGCTCTATGCCCTCGCCCAAAATCACGGCGTTAATGCCGTGGCGGTTCGGTTCACCACGTCGGCAGCCGAACGTAAGAGACGGAAGCGCGCTCACGGCCGCAGGGGTGCAAACCGCAATCGTCAGCACGCCGGGTCTCGTGGACCCGGCGGCCTTCGAACCGCTCGCCGAACTTCTGGCGCGCTTTTCCTGAGGATTAGCCGACCTGATCTTCTTCGGGAGCTTCTTCCCCAGGGGTCTCCTCTACCAAGGCTTCTTCCTCAGGGGCCTCTTCGACTGGAGCTTCTTCGACCGGCTCGTCGAGCCCGCCACATTCGGCCATCAGTTTCGCAAGCTTCGCTTCGACACGATCAGCTCGCTCCTGGTTCTTCGCAGCCTTGCTCTCGAGACGCTCCATCCGACGCTCAGCCTTCGCCATACGCTTCTCGAAGTTCTTCTTCGAAGAGTCGAAGCTGTCGATCCGTTCGGCAACCCGATCCATCCGCATCTCAATGCGGTCAGCCTTGGCGGCGATCTTGTCCATCTTCCGAGTGAGGCGTTGTTCGATCTGTTCCTGGCGCTCACATCGCTCCGAGGTAGCGACGTCCTCCTCCGCTGAGGCTCCGGGCGCAAACCCGACGAATGCCATGGCGGTGGCGACGAGAATGATGAGAAAGCGTTTCACGTAAATTGTTCCCTTGCAGTTGATTGTGGTTCCGCCGGAAGTAACGGCACAATCAGGGAAAACTTGAGCGAGGATTCGGTCACTCGCGCCTACTACGAGCTTCCGGCGGGTTGGTCGATCATCGACGGAGCGTTCGTGGCCGTCAATTAATAGCCACGGGCTTGCGGAAGCTTCGGAACCGGCACATTTCCTTGTGACCACCGTCTTGGTTTAGCTTTCGGCTATGGAGATTGCAGGCTGGCCCAAACTGACCATCACCTATGGCACCGACCCGGCAAAGGTCGAAGCGCTTCTTCCTCCGGGGATCGAACCCGGTCCGGAGCCGCATGTGCAGATCGGCGTGTATTGCGTACCGATACGTGAGGAACCCGAGTACGGCATCAGCACCAAGGTGTCTGCGGTGTACGACGGCATCGAAGGTTGGTATTCGCTAGGGATGGGCATCGACCAAGAGTCGGCCATCTTCATCAGCCAGGAAACCAACGGCCAGCCGAAGTTCCCGGCCCGGGTTCACTACTTCCGACTCGGCGACAAGGTCGAAGCCCGCGCATCACACCAGGGCTATACATTCATGACATTCGTCGGGCAGAGCTCGGGCACCGAGGAGCCGACTGGCGAAGACACCGAGCACAACGAATGGTGGATTAAGTCGATCCGAGCGCTCAACAATGTCGAGAACGAGTGGGATTTTCCACCCCATGTTGTTCGAGTCCGCCAGGTGAGCGAGGTAACCCACACCGAGATCATCGACGGCGAGCTTCGACTTCACGAGAGCCCGTGGGATCCGCATACCCGGTACCTGCCAATGGAAGAGCAGATCTCGGCCAAGCTCACCACCAGTGCGCACAAGGCTCGCGAGATCACCAAAGCCGGAGCACTCGACCCGGTGGCCTTTTGGCCCCACGCCGACGTCATCGGTGGCAGCCGCTGGCCAGGAGAGCGCGGCGGGCCAAGGCCTTAACTCCGGTCGGTCGCTCGCAAGCTCGCTCTCTCAGCGCTCCGCTACTTTCGTCAACCGACACCTCGGCCTCCGCCTTCGCTCCGGCACGACTCCAGCCGCCCCCGCCACCATTGTCGGGTCGGTCAGGCGCTTGAGGTTTCGGCTAGGGCTGCGAGGAAGCGGTCGTTTTCTGCTGGGGTTCCAATGGTTACGCGAATTCCCACGCCCGGGAATGGACGCACCACCACGCCTCGCTGTTCGAGACCGTGGGCCACTGGCTCGGCGTCGTTACCCACCGGGATATACACAAAGTTGGCCTGGGCATCGGGAAGCTCCCAACCAGCAGCCGATAGTTCATCGACCACCCGTTGACGCTCGGCCAAAACGGTGTCGATCTTAGGCTGGATCTCTTCGAGCGAGTCGAGAGCGGCAAGAGCACCGGCTTGCGCTAAGCCGTTGACGGCGAATGCCAGCAGTACCTTGTCGAGTTCGGCGACGACGTCCGGGTCGGCCACGGCGTAGCCAATACGAAGTCCAGCAAGGCCGTAGGCCTTTGAGAGCGTGCGACTCACGATGACGTTGCGGTGGTTGGGCACCAGGTCGGCCACCGGGTCGCCAAGGCTCGGGTCGGTGAACTCTCGATATGCCTCATCGACCAACACGATGACGTCGTCGGGAATCTTGGCAAGAAACGCCGCTATGTCTGCAGTGGATGTGGCAGTTCCGGTTGGGTTATTTGGCGTGGCGAGCATCACGATTTTTGTCGCCGCTGTTACCGCTGCGGCGACCGTATCGAGATCGAAGGCGTGATCGACCAGGTCAACGGTCACCGGCACGCCGCCCATCATTTTGACGTTGATGGGGTACGCCTCGAACGACGGCCACGGGTACACGACTTCGTCGCCCGGGTCGAGGTAGGTGAGGCACAACTGCTGCAGCAAGCCGACCGATCCGCACCCCACCGCGATCTGGGTGGCGTCGAGCCCAAGCCACTCAGCGATTCGCTCTCGAACCGCTGTGGCCCGGTGATCGGCGTATCGGTTCACCCCCGAAGCGGCGGCCTGCACGGCGTCGACAACCGCCGAGACTGGCTCGTAGGGATTCTCGTTCGACGCCAGCTTGATGGCGTCTTCAATGCCGTGCTCGGCTTCGGCCTGCTTGGCGCTCTTGCCGGGCTGGTACGAGGCCAAGGCCTGAACGGATTCTCGGACACGTCCTACTGTCATGGGTGGGAACGTTAGCGGCGATTGGTTTCATTGACCGAGACGTTCTGATTCAAGAATTTTGGCAAACGTGCCGAAGAACAGATCTCTGGAAGCTGGCAATGCGATGTGTCGGATTCTGTCCTGCTGGTGGGAAGTTGATTGGGAAGTCCTGTGACAACAAACTTGGAGCACGTTGCCGAGCATGATGGCCCAACGGCCACTGCCGAGTGGATCATCTTTGGCACTGCTGCGGCGTTCGGCGTGGTGATCTTTTTCTTCGTGATGGCGGTAATCGGGTTGGTCTAGCTCGCCAACCACCTAGTTTGTCAACCACCTAGTTTACGGACCACAGGGAGCCGTCGGGCCAGAAGGTGTCGAAGTCATCGGGAAATGAAGTGAACCCCGGTAGGAGTTCGAGGGTTTCGTCGCCCAGTGCGCCCGATGTGCCGAAGCCGCGAACCGGGTCGAATGTCGTTCCGGTGACCGAGTCCTGAAGCGTTCCGCTCACGATCTCCAGATCGACCACCGTGTCGCCGACCTGTCGGGAAAACACCGACCATCGCTGCTCGTTGGTTGGATCGCTCACCACCGCAACTGGTTGACCATCGACAACATCGTTGATTACTCCGTGTTGTTGGACATCGGGCACCCTCCACCCGCGGGTGTCATCGCCGCTGCTCAAAACGATGAGGAAGTCTTTGAGCGCAAACCCGGACGGCTTGCCATCGGCCTGCAATGCCAACGTGTCGGGGTGGGCATCTTTCCACGCGCCCCACGTGGTGAACTCGACCGGCAGCGTCTCGAGTCGCTGGCCTTTGCGAGGCCCGGCGATGGCTTCACCTATTGGTTGGCTCCAGACACTGCCGGTGTCGTGGTCCCACCATGTCATGGCGTTACCGAAGAGCGCTCCCTGATTTCCCAGGATGAGAGTGTCGCTACCGACCTGTCGGCGATGGACCATCGCCGTTGCGCAGAGCGGTCACCAACTGACCAATATGGGAAGACCGTCGAGTTCGTCAACGACCATCTCCCACCGCGTGAGGAAACTGATGGGATAGGCCTTTGCTTCGATGCCTGAGAAGACGCCGATGACCTCGATATTGTCGTCCCAGCCCGCCGAATCGGCCGGCACGAACACCGGTTCATACACGGGTCGGATCGCGTCTCGAGGAACAATTTGTCGAAAACCGTCGGGCAGTTCTTCGCCGGCCTTGACCGGATCGTAGGTTCCGCCGCCGTTCCCAGAGAACGGCGAGGACATTGATGACGAAGACAATGAGCTCCGACCAAAGAACCACGCCACCGGCACCACGATGGCCAACGCGAGAAGGAAGACCGCAATGATGACAACGCTCATCGGCGGTTTGGCCGGACTCGAATCATGCGGCGAGGGCGAGGACATACAGGCAGAAACTCGGCAGCGGCCAAAACCCTTCCCTATCGCACCTTTTCCTTCGATTTGCGCCTGCCTGTGTAGAGTCCCGCCATGGCAGTTCCAGACCCACAGCTGACGATCCAACCGATCAACTTCGCCGCTCAGGCACCTGACTCTTGGCAAAAGCTCATCGACACCGCTGTTGCCGCAGATGACGCCGGCGTCGACCGGATCATCATTTCTGATCATGTGGCCTTTGGCGAGAGCCTCGACGCCTACGGCGACCCCAAACAGGGCGGCACCGCTGGCGGAAAGCAGCCAACAGGGCCCGATGGCCACTGGCTGGAGCCGCTCACCACCCTCTCATTTCTGGCCGGGCAAACGAGCCGGGTTCGGCTCGGAACCGCAGTGCTCCTGGCTGCGCTACGCCGACCTGCAGTACTGGCAAAGACCACAGCCACCCTCGATGTGCTGTCGGAAGGGCGCCTCGACCTGGGCGTCGGGGTGGGCTGGCAAGCCGCGGAGTACGAGGCGGCCGGACTGGATTTCGACAAGCGTGGCCGACTCCTCGACCACACCCTCGAGGTGTGTCGGGAGCTTTGGACCGCTGACAGCGCCAAGTACGCAAGCGACGAACTCGCCTTTGACGGGATTCACTCACAACCGAAACCGGCTCAGCCCGGTGGCGTGCCCATCTGGGTAAGTGGAACCGTGAACCCCCGAGCCATGAAACGACTGGCAATCTTCGGGTCGGGATGGATACCGTGGGGCCCCGCAGTTGCGGACCCACTCACCGGCATAGCGGCCATGCGCGCGGCTGTCGCCGATCTCGGCCGAGACCCCTCGGAGATTCAAGCCACCTGCTACATCCCGGTCACCCGTGCCGACGATGATTCGATCGACCTGCCCGCCACCATGGCCGCAGTACCAGCGCTTCGAGACGCCGGCATGACCGATTTCAAAATCACGCTACGCCTACCCGATGGCCGGGCCGGAATCACCGATGCGCTGTCCAAAGCCGTCGAAGCGTTCCGAGCCGTTTCATAACCACGTTTACAAGTAAAAGTCGCTGTTGCCCCGACAACCAAAGAAACTCTAGGGTTGTGACTCGCGACACAACCGGTGTCGCGTTGAATAGCAACACTCCTGGGGGAATTTCGCATGGAAGTATCCATGACCGTGAACGGTACGGCGCGCAGCGCCGACGTTGAGCCACGAACGCTCTTGGTCCATCACCTTCGAGACGAGCTCGAACTCACCGGAACCAACGTTGGCTGCGATACGTCATCGTGCGGGGCTTGCACCGTGCACATCGACGGCCGGTCGGTAAAGTCCTGCACGATGCTGGCCGTCCAGGCCGAGGGCGCCGCGATCACCACCATCGAAGGCCTGGCCGATACCGCTCGAGCCAATGGGTCGAGCACCGGCGATATGGATTGGCATCCCATGCAGGAAGCGTTCCAGCAGTGCCATGCCCTGCAGTGTGGCTACTGCACGCCAGGAATGGTCATGGCAGCCACGTCGCTGCTGGGCGAGAAGCCCGATCCCACTGAAGCCGAAGTGCGTGAAGGACTCGAGGGCAACCTCTGCCGCTGCACCGGTTACCACAACATCGTCAAAGCAGTGCTCAGCACCACAGGAGGTGCGTCATGAATGCAACCACTGGCGGTATCGGAACCGCAATGCTCCGCAAAGAGGACCCCAAACTCCTCACCGGCGAAAACAAGTTTGTCGACGACATTCATGTAAACGGCGAACTCTGGATGGGCATGGTGCGTTGCACGTCCGCCCACGCCAAGATCGTCTCTATCGACACGAGCGGCGCCGAGGCCATGCCTGGCGTGCACTCGGTCTACACCGGCCAACAGTTGGCCGACATGGAACTCTGGGCCGCGCCACTCCCCTGCGCCTGGCCCGTCACCGAGGACATGCTCAACCCGCCGCATTGGCCGGTTGCCGTCGACACCGCTCGCCATGTCGGCGAGATCGTGGCCGTGGTGCTTGCCGACAGCCGGTATCAGGCTGCCGACGCGGTTGAACATGTAGTCGTCGAGTACGACTACCAGCCTGCAGTTGCCTCCATCGCAGCTGCTCGCGACGGCGACGCCAAAGCCCATCTCGAACTCGATACCAACAAGGCCTACACGTGGGAACTCGTCCCCGATCCCGACGCTCTGGCCGCCGCGTTCGAGAACCCGGCTCACCATGTCAGCGCCGATTTCGTCCAGCAACGCCTGATTCCTGCAGCGATGGAGCCACGTGGCGTTCTGGCCGTGCCGTCACCGATGGGCGGCGAAATCACGCTGTACAGCGCCACCCAGGTGCCGCACATCCTCAAGGTGATGATTGCGGCCACCACGGGCCTACCCGAGCAGAAGCTGCGTATCATCGCCCCATCGGTGGGCGGCGGATTCGGCGCCAAGCTCAACGTGAACCCCGATGAACTACTGGCCGTCACCCTGGCCAACCGGCTCGGCCGGGCGGTTCGCTGGACAGAAACTCGCAGTGAGGCAGTTGGCTCGACCCATCAGGGGCGCGGCCAGCTGCAACACATCGAAATCGCCGCCGACGAGAACGGCAAGATCCAGGGTGTGCGGGCTCACCTCGACGCCGACATGGGCGCCTACATGATGCTCATCACACCTGGCGTGGCGCTGCTTGGCAGCTTCCTTTACACCGGCGTCTACGACGTTCCGGCGTTCGGGTTCTCCTGCGACGGCTACTTCACCAACCTCACACCGACCGATGCCTACCGCGGTGCCGGACGTCCAGAGGCCAGCTATGCCATCGAGCGGGCCATGGACATTCTGGCCGCCAAGGTCGGCGTTGGACCTGACGAGATACGCCGACGCAACTACATCAATGGTGGAGAGTTCTTCGAGGATCACGAGGCGGCTTCGACCCTGATCTTCGACTCGGGCAACTATGCGCCGAACCTCGAGAAGGCCCTCGAACTTGCCAAGTACGAAGAGCTCAAGGCCGAGCAGGCTCGTCGCCGCGAAGCCGGCGACGGCAAGCAACTCGGTATCGGCATGTGCACTTACGTCGAGATCTGCGGTCTGGCACCCAGCCGGGCCTTGGGCGGCCTCAACTACGGCGCTGGCGGCTGGGAGCACGCAACTGTTCGCATGCTGCCCACCGGCAAGGTCGAGGTGGTGAGCGGCTCAACCCCACATGGTCAGGGACACGAGACTGCGTGGTCGCAGATCATCGCCACCAAGATGGGCGTGTCGAGCGACGACGTCACCGTGCTTCACTCCGACACCGCGCTCAGCCCGCTCGGCCTCGATACCTACGGGTCGCGCTCGTTGGCGGTTGGCGGCGTGGCGATCTCGATGGCAGCAGAGAAACTCATCGAGAAGGCCAAGCTCATTGCGGCCCACCAGTTCGAGGCATCGCCCGATGATCTCGAATTCGTCGACGGCAGCTTCTCGGTGAAGGGCACACCGGCAAAGTCGGTACATATCCAAGAGCTCGGCTTCGCGGCGTTTGCCGCCCACGACCTGCCCGACGGCATGGAACCAAACCTGCAAGAGCAGGTATCGTTCGACCCGCCAAACTTTGCGTTCCCGTTCGGAACCCATGTGGCGGTCGTCGAAATCGATGAGGTAACGGGCGGAGTGGAACTCGTCGACTACATCGCAGTCGACGACTGCGGAACCCAGGTCAACCCAATGATCGTCGAAGGCCAGCTTCACGGCGGCATCGTGCAGGGTGCAGCTCAGGCGCTGTGGGAGATCGCCATGTACGACGACGATGGCAACCCAACCAACCCGTCGTTCATGGACTATCTGGTGCCATCAGCGGCCGAGGTTCCCTACATGAAAACCGACTACACGGTTACCCCCAGCACCTCGAACCCCTTGGGCGTAAAGGGTGCCGGCGAGGCCGGAACCATTGGTTCTGCGGCGGCCGTGATGAACGCCGTCGTCGACGCGTTGAGTCCCTACGGCGTCGAAGACATGGACATGCCAGCCACGCCACGAAGAGTCTGGAAAGCAATGCAGGGAGGTGCGTCATGATTCCGGCAGCATTCGATTACAAGGTGGCCGAATCGGCCGAACATGCCGTGCAGCTGCTTGGCGAGTATGGCGACGAGTCGAAGCTTTTGGCCGGTGGCCATTCGCTGATTCCCATGATGAAGTTCCGTTTGGCAACGCCGACGGTACTTATCGACGTGGGTCGGCTCTCTGACATGCGCTACATCCGCCGCGATAACGGGCACATCTCCATCGGTGCAATGACCCGTCACGAGCAGTTGGAGAACTCCGATGTGCTGGCCGAGGCGTGTCCCATGCTCAAGCATGTGGCATCGCTGGTCGGCGACCCCTCGGTGCGACACCGCGGAACGTTGGGCGGAACCATGGCTCACGCCGATGCGGCCTCAGACCTGCCGGCTGCGGTGCTGGCGCTTGGTGGCACCATCGTGGCTGCTGGCCCCAACGGCACACGCGAGATCGCCGCGAGCGACTTCTTCTCGGGCTACTTCGAGTCGGTGCTTGCCGCCGACGAGATGATCACCGAGATCAAGGTGCCCGCCGATACCGGCGGCTGGAGTTATCAGAAGTTCAACCGCAGGGCGCAGGACTGGGCCATTGTTGGTGTGGCGGTTGCCGACGGCGGCAGCGGCGTCAGCCTGGTCAACATGGGGTCCACTCCCCTGCGCGCCGAAGCTGTCGAGTCGGCGCTGCGAGGCGGAGCATCAGCTGCCGACGCTTCGTTGATGGCAGCGGACGGAACATCGCCGCCCGAGGATCACAACGCCGACGCCGAGTACCGGACCCATCTGGCCAAAGCGCTCACCGCGCGGGCCCTTGCCGAGGCAGGAGCAAGCTAACCGGCTCGGTCACCCACGGAGCGGGGAAATGACCTGTTCGCTGAACCGCACGATTGGTTCGGTTGCTTCGGGGTTCCCGAAGTCCATAACGAAATAGGTGATTCCCAAATCCCGATAGCGAGCGAGGAGTTCGAGAAATTGCTCGGACTCCTCGTCGTTTTCGGGAAGCGGCTTCTCGATGGTGGTGCACTGAGTGATCGACGCCGGGTCGCGTCCGGCCCCTTCAGCGGCGGCCGACACGATGTCCCACTTGGTCTGCCAGTTGGCCGCCTGCTCGGCTTCGTCGGCACCACCGACAAAGCTGTTCCACACGTCGGCCTGGCGTCCTACCAACGGCAGACCAACCTTGGGTCCCGAGGCTCCGATACAGACGGGAGGGACTACTTCGGGTAGCGGCGGAGCCGAGGCCTCAGTGATTTGGTAGTGCTCGCCAGCGTAGGTAGGGAAGTCTTCGGTCCACATCAGGCGACAGATATCGATGACTTCGTCGAGCTGAGCAAAGCGTACCGATGGCTTCGGGAAGTCGTAGCCATACGCCTCGTACTCGTCGCCCCGCCAACCGGCCCCGATGCCGAGCATGAACCGGTTCTTCGAAAACACCTGAAGCGTGGCCGCCATCTTCGCCGTGAGAGCTGGCGGACGGTAGCCGTGGCCAAGCACGTGGTGGCAGAGCTCCACATTGTCGAAGCGGGCGCCGATCCAGGTGAGCGTGGTCCAGGCCTCCATGAATGGGTCAGTCTTGGCGTCGAAGCCGTAGAAATGGTCAGCGATCCACACGGCGTCCATGTGCTGCACGGCGGTGGGAAGGATCTTGTCGACCTGGTCGACCACGATGGGCTTGTGGTCGCTCCACCGGTTTCCGATTACCGGCGACAACCATCCGAACTTCAACGCTTGAGTCATGGGTGCTTTCTACCGGAACGAACGTTGGGCTCACAAGAGCGGATGGGGCCGCCGGTGGGCCAGCTTCGGTCAGTCGAGAGTGCCCAGGTGAAGATCATCGGCCGGATGCTGATCGGGCCAGTTGGTTCGCCAAACCTCGGCCGACCAATGCCCGACGGGGATTGGCTCGATCCGGTCGAAACCCGGCATCGGGTCGACGAGGGGCTGCACCACGGCCGAGTGGGTGGGCACCGAGAAGTACGGAAACGAGTACCGCTCGGCGCCGGTTCGGTTGATCACCTGATGCGGGGTGGAAACAAATCGACCTCCCGACCAGAGCTCCATCATGTCGCCCACATTGATGAGCAACGCGTCGGGCGGGCACACCGCGTCGATCCAACCACCATCGCGCTGTTGTAGCCGCAGGCCGCCGATCGGGTCGGGGTGCAAGATGGTGATGGCGTTGGTGTCTTTGTGCGGATGAAAGCTGGGTGAATCGCTGTCTGGATCCTGGGGCGGATAATGCAGCAGCGTCATGTTGGTAATGGGTGCCTCAAACAGCTGCAGGAGCGACTCTTCGTCAATCCCCAGCGCCAGGGCGAAGCCACGAAGCAGTTTGTCGGCAACCACATCGCACGCAGCCCAGTAGTCGAGAACCACATCGCGCATCGTGGGCAACTCTTCGAGCCACCGGTTTGTGCCGTACAGATCGCAGGCTGTCATGGCAGGGTGCGAAGCCGGACACTCCCAGTGCAGCTTGAAGCCCTCATACGCATCGGCCTGCGGAGTTTCGCCGTCAGTGGGCCGGTTGGGGGTGAAGAACCCAAGGGGGATGAACCCGCGATAGTTGCCGGGTTGAATCCGGTTCGCAGCCTTCACCTGCTCGCTCTGGGCGAATACCTGCTCCACCATCGAACGCATCGATGCGATAGTCGACTCGCTGACCTGATGCCCGGTAACGGCTACAAATCCCACGTCGCTGCACGCCGCGGCAATGTCGGCCGAGAAGGTTTCGGGCATACCCGAGATATCGACGAGTGGAATCACAGGACTCCGGACAACCTTTGTGCAGAGATGTCCTAAACGGTTTCGAGTGGAGGGATTCCGGGGACCTTCGAAGGCCGGGCAAAGACCTCGCGCATCATCGGCTCGAACTCTTCGATCGGCAACGTGTCGTAGCCGGGATCGAAACAGTTCATGTCGTACTCGGCGCAGAAGTTGACGCATGCGTCGTAGTGTGGCGAGTCGCTGTACATCTCGCGGGCGTTGCGGTCGCCGCCCATGTGGTGGAAGTAGTAGTACCCCTGAAACACGCCGTGGTGCTTCACAATCCAGTGCGACTGCTCATCGACATATGGGGCCAGCAATGCTGCCGCCGCATCGCTGTGGTTATCGGGGGCAAAGGAATCGGCCACATCATGGAGTAGCGCCGAAACCACAAGGTCGATGGATTCATCGTTGCGGAGCGCGCGGGTGGCCGACTGCAACGAGTGGGTGTAGCGATCGACCTGGTAGCCGAGCTTTGGCCCTTCGAGCATTTTGAGCATGCCCATCAGGTTGTCGACGAGGACGCTCTGGGCATGATCGGCAAACAGGGGCTTGAGGAATTCGTAATCTTCTTTGGTGCCCTGATCCATGTGTACAAACGTGACCTGTTCCATAACCCCAGAGTGTAGTGGTGCGCGGGCCCTGCGGGTAGCTACTGTCTGGCCATGTCTGCGCTTGCATCGTTCGATCCGCTCGACCTCATCGCTCCCGCCAACTACGGCAGCAAGGGTGCTCCGCACGACCCGTGGCGCGAGCTCCGTGGTCAGCCACTCCAGAAGGTGAGCCCCAGCGGTTATCAGCCGTTTTGGCCGGTTACTCGTCACGCCGACATCACCAAGATCTCCGCTGCGCCCGAAGATTTCTCGAACGAAGCCGACGCCATCGTGGTGTGGACCGACGAGCAGATGGCCAAGGCGGCTGCGGGCGAAGTGAGTGGGCTTCGTCAGATGCGCACGGTCATCATGATGGACCCGCCCGATCACCGTATGTTCCGCAAGGTGGCCAGCGGGTTCTTCACCCCACGCGGCATCGAGCGACTCGACGAGATCGTCACCGAGTCGGCTAGGGGGGTTATCGACTCACTTGGACCCGAAGGTGAAGACGACTTTGTTTCGATGGTGGCCCAACGCCATCCCCTCCGGGTGCTCGGAACCATCCTGGGCATAACCGCCGATCAGGAGGAGCGTCTTCTGGAACTCACCCAGCAACTACTGGCCGGCGACGATCCCGACTATCAGCGTGACGCTGGCGCTGAGGACCGCACCCAGACCAGCGCCGAGTTGGGCGCCGAGTTCTTCGAAATGTTCAACGCCATCATCGAGGACCGCCGGGCAAATCCCACCGATGACCTCGCATCGATGCTCGCCAACGCCACGCTCCCAGATGGCGAACCGCTTGGCCTGATGGAGACACTCGGCTACTACCTCATCGTTTTCAACGCCGGCCATGACACCACACGCCATTCGCTCGCCGGCGCCATCTCGGCGTTTCTCCACAACCCTGACCAGCTTGACGTGCTGCGGTCGGGCGGCGACGAGGTAGTTACTACCGCCGTGGAAGAGGTCGTGCGGTGGACAGCGCCAGTCAACTACATGAAGCGAACAGCGCTGCGCGACATCACTCTCACCGACGACGAGTTTGGTGATGTCGTCATTCCTGAGGGCGACGCGCTTGCGCTGTTCTACAACGCCGCTAATCGCGACGACCGGGTGTTCGATCGGGCTTACGACTTCGATATCACCCGCTCGCCGAACCGGCACTTGGGGTTTGGTTGGGCCGAGCACTATTGCCTCGGGGCTCACTTGGCCCGGGCCAGCATTGCGGCGCTTCTCAGCGAAATGCAGCAGCGGGTTGAGCTGCTCGAACCGGCTGGCGATCCTACGTTTACGGCATCGAGCTTCGTGTTCGGCCACAAAACCCTGCCCGTCCGCTACCGAATCGCTCCCGCATGACCAGCACCCCGAAGAAGAAGATCATTACCGTCCTCGAACCCGAGGACGAATACCCGCACACACCCGATGCCGCTACCAACTACAACGAGTCGATGTACCTCAACGGGTTCGATCTCGACCAGCAGATCGGCGGCTGGTTTCGCCTGGGCAACCGGGTCAACGAGGGCTACGCCGAGATGTCGGTCTGTCTGTATCTCCCTGGCGGGCGGGTGGGCTTCATGTTTGGGCGCCCAAAGATCGACAACAACGATGAGATGCGGGCCGGAGGGCTGCATATCGAGGTGGTTGAACCCTTCGAACACCTACGGGTCAGCTACGAAGGCAACGTAGTACTGCTCGACGACCCGGCGCAGATGACCAACCCCCGGGTTGCGTTCAAAGAGAACCCGCACGTGGCATGCGAGGTATCGCTTGACATGCACGGTGTGTCGCCGATGTACGGCGGGCGGCCGGTGTATGAAGACGGCTCCGAAATCGAGAAGGTGGCCAACGAGAAGAGCTTCGCCAAAGCGCACTACGAACAGCACACGAAGGTGACGGGAACGATGGTGGTTGGCGACGAAGCGTTCACCATCGATGGCCTGGGCCTGCGCGACAAGTCGTGGGGCCCCAGATACTGGCAGGCCATTTCGTCGTACCGCTGGCTACCAATGGTGTTCGACGAAGGCTTCGCGCTCATGCTGTCGGTCATCGGCGATGATCCGGCCACTATGCGCCGCTCGGGAATGGTGCTCGAAGGCGACGAGTACCACAAGATCGTCGACTGCACGGTCGAAACCACCTACGACGAGCTGTTCCATCAGACGTCGATGACCTGCTGGGCAAAGTCAGAGACCGGCAAGGAGTACAAGATCGCAGGCGATGTAGTCTCACTCATACCTTTGCGGAACCGGCGCAAGACCCCCGACGGCGACGAGCTGTTCACCCGCATCACCGAAGCAATGACGACGTTCACCTGCGAGCACGACGGCGTCACCAAGGTGGGCATGGGAATGAGCGAGTACCTCGACCAGATGGTCGATGGCCGACCAACGGGTCCCGACGTACCGAAGCCATAATCGGCGGCGCCTAGAATCAGCGGGTGCTGTTCTTTCTGGCTGCCCTGGTGACGGCCCCAATCGACTGGCTGGCGGTTCGCTTCGAGAAGCCGCACATCGAGTTGGTAGCCAAGCCGCTGGTGATGGTGCTGCTCATCGCAGCGACGTTGACCACAACGACCGAACCGGGCGAGGTCAAGTGGCTTCTCGCTGCCGGGCTCCTCGGCGGGCTCGTCGGCGACATTGCGCTCCTCCCCCGTTTCGATCAATTCCTGGTGGGCCTTGGATCGTTTCTCGTCGGCCACCTCTTCTACGTCGCAGCGTTTCTTGCCTTTGGGTTCGACCCCGCGATGTGGTTTGTGGCAACCATCATCGCCGCAGCACTCACCGTCGGCATCGGACGGCCGATCATCAAGTCGGTACATACCAGCCGTCTTCGATGGCCAGTCGTTGCGTATGTGGTGGTCATCGGCGCCATGGTGGTAACCGGTCTTGGAACCGGCGAACCATTCTTCGCCCTAGGCGCGGTGCTCTTTGCGCTCTCGGACGGTCTTTTGGGAACCGACCGGTTCGTTACCCCTCGCATCGACAGGAGGGTATGGGTCCACCTGCTCTACCACTCGGCCCAAATCCTCTTCGTAGCCGCCATCCTCTAAACACGAACCAGTACCGGATCTGGGGGTCCTGCCCTGCGCTAGCGGTACCGGTTCATGTTTATCGACGAACCAGCACCGGATCTGGGGGTCCTGCCCCACGCTGGCGGTACCGGTTCGTGTTCGTGTGCGTGTTTTTGTTGGGATTAGGTGGGGACGTTTGCTTTGCCGTCGGGTGTGAGGGTCGCTTTGCGACCTACGAACTCTTCGGAGAGCATCGCTTCGGTGGTGACCGGGTCGGTGATCTGAGCGATTGCTCGTCGACCGTCGGCCATAATGGCGGTGATGATGGCGTGCGATGGGCCGTCGCCGTCCCACGGCAACACGTAAGACTCGATGGTGCCCTCGCCATCGGGCGCCATATCGACGTCTCGGCGCGGAGTTGCGTCGACCTCCTCCTGAACATCAACCACCTCAAAAGGGGCGGTCGGCGCGGCGGTGCCGTAAATACCAAAGGCTTGTTTTGTGGTGTAGCCGCCGTTGGCGTGCACCATGCCGAGATCGCCGGGGTTCTCGCGGAGTAGCTCGACCAGGCTGGCGATGCCGTGCATCACGTAGTTGTTGAGCGGACCGCCGAAGAACGGAAGACCACCGGTGCTGGTGAGCTGTCGGTCTGCGGGAATACCCAGCTCGTTCACGGTGATTTGCACCACCGAGGGGAAGCATGAGTACAGGTCGAAGTGGGCTATGTCGTCGATTCCGACCCCCGCCATCTCGACGGCCTTCTTGCCGGCGATCCGAATCGCCGCGCTGCCGTGATAGTGATCGCGTTCGCTGAACAGCATCGTTCCGTGGGCTTGGGTGGCTGCGTGAGGGTACACCCACTGACTCTTCGGCACCCCAAGTTCGGTGGCCTTGGCTACCGAGCACACGATAACGGCCGCGGCCTGGTCGACCTGCGGGTTCGCCACCATCGACTTTGTGTACGGCCAGTTGATCATCCGGTTCGTCGGCACCGGAGTTCGAATCTCTTCGGCGGTCATCGGCTTGCGCACCCACGCCATTGGATTGTCCACCGCAACCCTGTTGAAACCTTCCCAAAGCTCGGAGATGATTTCGAGGTGTTCGTCGACCGGACGCCCGGCCTCGGCACGAATGGCCGACTCGAACATGGCGTACACCACCGGCGGCCTATCGAGCCCCAGGTTGCGCTCGTGTTCGGAACTCATCGACAGGTCGGAGCCGAACCGCTCAGCGTCGGGCATGTCGTCGGGCTGTGTGCAAGGTGCCTCGCCGCCCGCCGCTTTGATCTTTCGTCGGCTGTACACGGTCTCGCCGCCAAGCGCGATGGCGAGGTCACACTCGCCAGCTTGCACGGCCGAGCAGTAACTGGCCACGAGCGCCTGAGGCATGTTGCCCCCGAAGTGAGTAAGCACGCTCTTGGCCTGAGGCGAGCCGACCGCATCGGCCACCTGACGCCCCGGATCCTTGTACGCCCAGAGACCACCGACCACACCAATGCGATCGATCGACGACAACACCGCGTCGCTGTCGACCTGGCAGTCGGCGGCGGCGGAGCGAACGGCCGCTTCCATCAGTTCGACCTGTTCCTTGGCTTGCTCGTAGTTGTCAGCAAGCTGCTGTTTGATCTGTCCGACGCCAATGATGACGGGGGTGTTGGGGTCCAGTTCCTGGGTGTTCATGATTGGATTGAAGATACCCGATTGCCCCGCGAACACCCTTTTCTCTGGTGTTGCTCCACCCGAGCGTTCCTGACGCTTACCGATGCTTGGATGGGCCAGCCGGATCTTGCCCCCTACGAGTCGATCCGGTGGCAGATGAGTTCGATGATTGCCGGCGCAGGCCCGAAGATCCCAGCGTCGGTGATCTGGGCTGGGCAGTCGGCAAACACGGCACGAGCGTCCTCGACCAGCTTGCCGTGGCACAGCACCCAGTAGAAGACCACGATGTCGTCGCCCGCCGAAAAAGATGCCGCAACATCGACGACCGACGGGTCGGCGGCCCGGGCAAACGCGTTGACGACCGAGGGAGCGCCAGTGAGGGCACCGACCTCGACACTTGCGTCGATCACATCGCCGAGCGCCAGTTCGTTCGAACTTCCCTGCGAGACGATGACCAACGGGCGGCCCTTGCCACCGGCGTCAGCGATTCGCCGGGCAGCCAAATCCTGCAGCGTGTTGGAAACGCCCAGTCCTTTGGTGAGCGAGAACTCGACAAAGGGGTGGCGAACCTGGGCCGCCTCGACGATTCCGGGCACATCGACTCGAGAGTGGGTGGCCCGCAGTAACAACAGCGGAACGACGGTGATGGTCTTGCATCCCGCTTCGACGAGCGAGGCGACGGCGTCGGTTGCTTCCGGGGGCGACAATTGCAGGAAGCCTGTCGTAACCCGGCGTTCGGGCTCGCGTCGGGCAACCGCTGCGGCGATGGCGCGTACTTGCGCCAAACTCTCGAAGCATCGTGAGCCGTGAGCAAGCAGCAGAACGGCATCATCGGCATCGGGGGGTCCGTGCACCTCGCCGCCGGTTGAGGGGTTGGGCCTAAATCGAATCGGAACCATCGACCCCGGCGCTTTCGAATGTAGCCATCTCCGACATCACGGCCGCCGCCGCCCGCACCAGCGGGTACGCCAACGCCGCCCCCGTACCCTCGCCAAGCCGCAACCCAAGATCGACGAGCGGTTCGAGATGCATGTGGTGCAACGCTGCCGAAGCAGCAGGCTCGACCGAGCGGTGCCCACCGATAAGGTAACCCCGGACCTGCGGCGAAAGGGCAAACGCGCTCAGCGCTCCGGCCAACGCGATGACACCGTCGACGATGACCGGCACCCGATTCACCGCCGCACCAAGACAGAAGCCGCACAGCGCAGCGATCTCCATGCCGCCGACCTCGGCCAGAAGATCAACCGGCGTAACGTTCTTGACGTGACTCAAACGGGCAAGCGCCTCATCGATAACACCAATTTTCAGTGCCAGCGTCTCATCGTCGATACCGGTTCCGCGGCCGGTTAACTCGGCGGCCCTGCTTTTGGTGATCGCTGCGATCACCGCCGTCGACGGTGTGGTGTTTCCGATACCCATGTCGCCGGTGAGCAGGCAACGTGCGCCATCGGCAACCATCTCGCCGGCAACCCCGGCCCCGAGGAGGATTGCATTGACCGCATCGTCACGCGTCATAGCCGACTCGATCCGAAGGTTGGCGGTACCTCGCCGAATGGGCTTGTTGAGCAGGTCGGGATGATCGGGTAGTTCGGTCGCCACACCGGCGTTGATGACCCGAACTCCCAGGCCGTTCGCCCGGGCGATGGCGTTGATGGCAGCTCCACCTGCGCAGAAGTTCAGCACCATCTGCATGGTGACCTCCTGCGGCCACGGGCTCACGCCTTCGGCCAACACACCGTGGTCACCAGCGAACACTGCGATGGCGGCCGGTTCGGGCAGCGGTGGAACCTCGGAGCCGGCAATAGCCGCAAGCTGAACTCCCAACTCTTCAAGCTGCCCCAACGAGCCAGGCGGTTTGGTGAGCTGTAAATGGTGCGCTTCGGCAGCATCGGCAGCATCGGCATCGACGGGGCCAATCGCCGCCAGAAGGTCGGTAAAAGGGGTCAGGTCCACTGCCGCACAATGACCCACTTCCCCAGGGGAGGCAAACCTCGGTTCGGCAGGCCAGAATGAACCATGACTGTCTTTCTCGTGGGCGCAGGCCCTGGCGATCCTGACCTCATTACGGTGAAGGGCGCACGACTTCTCGGCGAGGCAGATGTGGTGGTGCACGACCGACTCGTCAACCCGCAACTTCTCGAACTCGCCAGCGACACGTGTGAGCTCATCAGCGCCGCCAAGGAGCCGCGAAAGCCAACGCTCACGCAAGACCAGATCAATGATCTGCTCGTTCAGCGCGGGCTCGCTGGCGAGCATGTGGTGCGACTCAAGGGCGGCGATCCTTGTGTGTTCGCTCGGGGTGGCGAGGAGGCCTATGCCCTTCAGGAGGCCGGCGTACCGTTCGAGATCGTGCCGGGCATCTCCTCGGCCATCGCCGCCCCCGCCTACGCGGGGATCCCGGTGACCATGCGCCACGATGCATTGGCCGTGACCATCGTTACCGGTCACGAAGACCCGAGCAGCGGCCGAACCGTCGACTGGGAAGGTGTCGCTGCAGTCGGTGGCACCATCGTGGTACTGATGGGCGCCGCCCGAGCTGCCGGAATTTCGCAGCGGCTTCGCACCGCAGGCATGGCCGACAACACACCTGCCGCCGTCGTGAACTGGGGAACCTATACGCGCCAAACCGTGTGGCGTGGTCCGCTTGTCGAACTGGGCGCCGAAACGGTTCCCTCGCCATCCGTGCTGGTCATCGGAGCCGTCGCCGGTATCGATGTGTCGTGGTTTTTGCCGACCGAGGACGACCAGCCATGACCACCACCGATCCCTTTCAGTTTCGAGGCGGTGAAACATGGCGCGATCCCTTTGGCGACTACCGCCGCCTACGCGACGACCATCCGGTCCACGAGGTCGATCATCCCGACTTCGGCCGCTTTTGGGTGCTGTCGCGCTTCGCCGACGTCTTCGATGCCGTCCGCGACACCGAAACCTTCTCGTCTGCGAAAGGCCTCACACCGGGCGACGATGCAATGGCGATGTTTGATGACATGGCTGCGCCGATCGTGATGATGGACCCGCCCGAGCACACGGCGATGCGACGTTTGGTGAACCGCCCAATGACCCCTCGGAGCGTGTCGGCACTCGAGCCCGATATTCGCCACTTCGTCGACAAACGCCTCGACCAAGTTGCCGATTCGGGCTGGCAGGACATCGTCGAACTGCTTTTCAAGCCGCTGCCCAGCTTCGTCGTGGCGCACTATCTCGGGGTTCCAGAGGAGGACCGCGAGCGTTTCGATGGCTGGACCAATGCCATTGTGTCGGCCAATGCCGAGGGCGACATTACGGCGGCTCCCGAGGCCGCGCTCGACCTTTTCTCCTACGCGTCCGAACTCATCGCCCTTCGCCGCAGCGGCCCCCGAGAAGACGTGGTGTCTGACCTGGCAGGTGACCCCAACGTATCCGATTTGTGGATCGTCGGGTTCATCTTCACGATGGTCACCGGTGGCAATGACACCACCACCGGTCTGCTCGGCGGCGCCGCAACGTTGTTGTCCGAGTTTCGTGATCAGCGGCAGGCTCTTATCGATGACCCGAGTTTGATCGCCGATTCGGTCGACGAGCTTCTACGGCTCACCAGCCCAGTGCAGAACCTGGCCCGAACCACCACCTGCGACATTACGATCGATGGCGTCGACATCCCCAAGGGCCAAAAGGTGTTGCTGCACTACGGAAGCGCCAATCGCGACGAGCGAGAGTACGGAGCAACGGCAGCCGAACTCGATGTTCAACGCAACCCGAGCCGCATCCTCAGCCTCGGCTACGGCGCACACCACTGCCTTGGCGCAGCTGCGGCCCGCCTCCAAGCCAAGGTAACCCTCGAAGCGCTACTGCGCCGGTTCCCCAACTTCGACGTCGACCCCGACAACGCAACCTACGCACCAGGCACCTTCGTAAGAAGGCACCAATCGCTCCCCTTCCACCCCTAATTTCGCCCAAATGAACTTTTGTACCTGGCACCAAACCCCCACTTCGGTGCCAGGTACCAAACGGGGGTAAAGGTTCCAGGTACCTCAGCGCCCAAAGGTTCCAGGTACCAAACGGGGGTATAGGTTCCAGGTACCGAATGGGGGTGAAGGTTCCAGGAAACTCAGCGGATAGGCGCTTGCGCACATTTTGACATCCGCTGAGTTTCAAGAAGCCGGCACATTGGGCGAAGCCCAATCCGCGCGGCTTCCAGGCACCGACCTGCCGACCTTGGGGTGGATTGGGCGAGGGCTCGCTAGTTGAGGAGTCTTTGGGCTTCTCTCTTTGTTAGGCCTGACAGGGTTGCTTCGTTCTCTGCTACGAAGGCTCTGACCGCTTCGGGGTCTGCTCGGCTGTGCTGCCTGAGGGCCCAGCCGATTGCTTTTCGGATGAAGAACTCGGTGTCACCTGCCCGCCTCTTCGAATAGGCGAACAGCCGGTCGGCATCGACCGCATCTTTGTATTTGAGCTGGTAAATGATGGCAGTGCGGGCGATCCAGAAGTCGGGGTCGTCGATGAACTCGTCCATCACCGACACGAGTTCGGGGTTGGCCCGCACCAGTGGGCCGACCACATTGGTCGCCAGCGTGTCGACAGTGTCCCACCAGCTTTTCGAGCCGATGAAACGCTCGACATCAGCAATATGCCCGGCATCGAGCTTTGCCACCCAGCGGCGCAGCAAATCGGCGCCAACGTACTGAAACTCACGTTCGGGCTGACCCCAACATGCATCGACCATCTCGATCACCTCGGCTGCCGAGGCGTACTTGGCCGAAGCAACAAACTCTTTCTGAACCGCTTTGCGATCGGGTGCCTTCACGCCAAGAAAAACGAAATTGCCCTTCATGTAGGCGGCCATCTCGGGAGCTCGAGACGGAACCGCCACGGCCTCGAGCCCCTCGCGAAGATCCGACAATGAAACGTCGTCCATGGAGCGAACGCTAGTGCGTAGCCCACAGACGTTGAAGTGCCCGTCTACAGGATCGGCGTTACAGCACTGGCGTTACAGGAACGGTAGGGTGACGATCTCGGCTGAGCTGGCACCGTTGGGTCCGGTTACCTCAACCAGCGATCCGGCTTCAACAACTTCCCGTTTGATCTGCGCCAGTCCGATGGTTTTCTGCATGCGATGCGAGTAGACGATCGCGCCCAAGGTTCCGACCTGATTCCCGTCGAGCATCACCAGAGTGCGCTCGGGAAGCGGCCAGTCATCGGCGGCGTCAGTATCCACAATCAACCCCACAAAGAGTCGGCCGATGCCCTCGGCGACCACTGTCTGCAGCGCGGCCTTGCCGATGAAATCGGCGTCGATATCGACATCGGTGTAGCGGCCCATGCCGACCTCGAACGGGTTCGAGTCGGGGGTGTTGTCGCCGCCCCACGACAACAGGCCACTCTCGACTCGCTCGACATGATTTGGGGCACCGGGGCCGATGCCGTACTTCTCGCCCGCCGCCACAACCTTGTTCCACAGCTCAGTCCCGAAACTGCCATCTTGGAGGAACAGCTCGAACCCGCCCTGTTTGCTCCATCCCGACCGGCACAGCACCAGAGGAATCCCATCGAGGCTGGTTTCGAGAAACCAAAAGTACTTGAGCTCACGGATGTGGTCGCCAAACAGATCGGCGATGAGGTCTTCAGCAAGTGGCCCTTGAACCCCAAGCGGAGAAACGTCGGGCTCGTGCACGACCACATCGAACCCCTTCTCGGCTGCAACCGCTTTGCACCAGAGCAACATGTCATGATCAGCCAACGAGAACCAGTACCGGTTGCCCGACAACTTCATCAGCACCGGGTCGTTGAGAATCCGACCGTCGTGGTCGCACATGGCGACGTACTTACCCTGCCCCTCTTTCATCTTCGACAGGTCGCGGGCGGTGAGGTACTGCGCACAGGCAGCGGCGTCAGGGCCAACGATTTCCACCTGACGCTCGGCACCGACATCCCAGATCGCAACCCGCCCGAGCAGTCGGTCGTATTCGGCCTTCAGGTCACCAAACGACGTCGGCAGGATCATCTTGTTATAGACGGTCACGTCGCTCAGCCCTGCGGCCACGGCGGCCTCATAGAACGGCGAGGTACGAATTCGAGGGCTGAGGGTGATACTGGACACTCGTCCAGTCTGCCCCCGCTGGGCACCCCGAATCCAAGCTGGAGCTAGGGTAAATCGGATGACAGATCTGGTTCTGGAACAACTCGAATCGCTTGGCGGCGACTACCAGTTGGTGCCCTGCGATCCCGACCTTGCCGACACGGCCGCCTTCTGCGAAACCTACGGCTACTCAGTGGAGGAATCGGCCAACGCGATCGTGGTGGCCAGCAAAGCCGATCCGCCAGATTTTGTGATGTGCCTGGTGCTGGCCCACACCCGACTCGATGTGAACAAAGTCGTCCGCAAAAAGCTGGGGGCAAAGAAGACGTCGTTTGCGTCGGCCGATCAGACCACCCAGATCACCGGCATGCAGATTGGCGGGGTCACACCGTTTGGCACCGCCACTCCCCTTCGACTTTGGATCGATTCGCGGGTGATGGCCTGCGATCAGGTGCTCATCGGCGGCGGAAGCCGCGACCGAAAGCTCCTGGTGCCGCCAGCAACGCTGGCCCTGCATCCCCTGGCCGAAGTGGTTGAGGATCTGGCCAAGACCCCACCTTCGGAGCCACCATCATGACCAACGATCTCAGCACCCCCGCCCTGAAGATCTACGCGTTCCTCGACCGGCTTTCCGCTGCCGACCTCGATGCGTGGGGCGAACTCTGGGACAACGACGGAGTGATGATCTCGATGTTCGATTTCGTCGACGGAGAACCCTCGCGCCACGAGGGACGCGACGCAGTGGTGGCCTACTTCGAAGCGGCGTTACCCCTGTTCGAACCGTTCACCTTCGACGACATCATCGTTCACGCCACAACCGGCAACATCGGGATCGCCGAATGGCGCAGCACCACGACGGTGGTGGCCACCGGAGAGCCCTACGAGAACCGGTTTATTGGCGTGTTTGACTTCGGACTGAGCGGGCTCGTTGAGGAGTACCGGCAGTACCGGGACCCCAATGCGTTCACCCGAGCAACAGGCGGTTAGCCCAAGCTTCGAAGGTCGACGACGAAGATCAACGTTTCGTTGGGGCCAATTACCCCACCCGCACCCTGGGGGCCATAGGCCATGCCAGGCGGAATGGTGAGTTGACGGCGGCCGCCGACCTTCATGCCCTCGACGCCTTGATCCCAGCCAGGAATAACCTGACCTCGGCCAAGACCGAATGAGAAGACCGAGCCGCGGTTCCAGGACGCATCGAACTCTTCACCGGTGGACCACGAAACGCCGGCGTAGTCGACGTTGACGGTGGCTCCACTCTTGGCTTCGGCGCCATCGCCGACGACGATGTCTTCGATGACGATGTTTACCGGCGGTTCGCCAGCGGGAACGGTGATTTCGGGCTTCACAGAGGTGTCTTGCATCTGACAAGCCTACTCGTTCGGCCCTAGTTGATGGCGCGAAGGTCCACGACGAAGATCAACGTTTCGTTGGGGCCGATTGCGCCACCGGCACCGTTGACCCCATAGGCCATGTCGGGCGGAATGGTGATCTGGCGGCGACCGCCCACTTTCATACCCTGTACGCCCTCGTCCCAGCCGGGAATGACCTGGCCGACCCCAAGACTGAAGCCGAACTCCGAGCCGCGATCCCACGACGCGTCGAACTCTTCCTGGGTCGACCACGAAACTCCCACGTAGTCGACGCTGATCGATGCGCCGGCGACGGCCTCATCACCATCGCCAACCACGAGGTCCTCGATAACGAGTTGAGCGGGCGGGTCGCCGTCGGGCACCGATATGGCGGGTTTGGTCGACGTGTCGACGCTCTCACCAGAGTCGGTGGCCGCGTCACTGGAACCCGAGACGCTGGCGTCATCGCTCCCGCCGCAACCAGCGGCAAGGAACGCGAAGACGACCAAGCAGAGAAGGACCTGGCGAACGCGAGATGGGGATGACGGTGAAGATTGCGAGCGAAGAGATTTCATTCGCACCAGCGTAGGAACCCTGACCCGCTTTGCGACGTCGCCCCGCCGTGACGCCCGACGCTCGACTTACGAGTCGAAAACGGTGCGGGTGATCCACTCGGCAAGCATGGCGGGCTTGTCGGATCCTTCGAGTTCCACCGTCATGGTCTGGGTGAAGTCGACGGCGGTTCCCTTGAGCACCACGTTGGACATCTGGGCCACCAGGCGGACCTTTGCGCCGGCCGGCACCGGGCTCAAAAATCGAACTTTGTCGAATCCGTAGTTGATTCCCATCACGACACCGTCGGGAATGGGGTCGCCTTTACTGATGGCCGCCGAAAGCGGAACGAGAAGCGACAGGGTGAGCATGCCGTGGGCGATGGTGCCACCGAACGGCGTTTCCTTTGTGGCGCGCTCGACATCGATATGAATGAACTGGTGATCGTCGGTGGCATCGGCGAACTGATTGATGCGCTCCTGGCTGACCTCCATCCACTCGCCGGTTCGGCTTTCGCCGCCAATTTTGCTCTGCTGTGACTCGAAGAATGCTTGTGCGTTGCTCATGGGCGCAATCTAGCTGAGCCGACGCTGAGTAGTCTCTTGCGATGGCTGAACTGACGATTCTCGAAGCCGGATCCACCACCGACGACATCCTTCCGATGCTCGACCGCGACGGAGGCGTCATTGTCCGTGGCCTGCTCGACGACGACACGATCGAGCGGTTCAAGGCCGACATCGAACAAACTGCAACCGAGCATCCGGCGGGGGCAACCACGGGTGGGGACCGCACGATCGAGTTCTGGGGAACCGAGACCAAACGGTTCACCCGGCTGGCTCACCGAAGCCCCGCGTTCGAAGACATTCTGCTTAACCCCGCACTACTTGGGGTCTGCGATGAGGTGCTTCTTGCCTCAGCTCAGGACTACTGGCTCAACACCGGACAGATGATGATAATCGGGCCGGGCGAGTCGACCCAGATGCGGCACCGTGATGCGAACAACTGGGTGTCGCTCTGTTCGCCGACGTCGCCGGAGGTCACCATTTCGTGCATGTATGCCATTGGCGAGTTCACCACTCAGAACGGCGCAACCCAGGTGGTGCCCGGCAGCCACCGTTGGGACGACTACGGCCGAGCGGCTACCGACGACGAGGTGGCGGTGGCCGAAATGCAGCCGGGCGACGGATTGATCTACAGCGGCCGGGTAATTCACAATGCCGGTGCAAACAGGACTGCCGATGAGTGGCGCCTCGGACTTCATGTCTCGTTCGTTCTCGGCTGGCTCACCCCCGAAGAGGCCCTGCCCATTTCGGTGCCGTGGGAATCGGCCCAGCACCTGTCAGATCGCGCCCGGCGGCTTCTCGGCTGGGAAAGCTACGGCCAGAACTCAAGACTCTGGACCGTCGACTACGAACAGATCTCGGTGGCTCTCAACCAGTCGTAGCGGGGGTCAGCGAGCGGCGGGGATGTTTCGCTACGCGAAACTCCAGAAGCGAGCGTCAGCGAGCGGCTCGATCAGCGGCGACGGCGTCGTAGGAGTTGTAATCGGTTGCCGTGTCGTCGGCGAACTCGTACTCCATGAGGCCAGCTTCACCCCATGCTTTGCGCAGGTAGCCGTCGTTGGCATCGAGGAGTCCGAGTCGGCGGGTGTTGGGCACCAGCTTGGCAAAGAATCCGCGCTGAAACTGCGCCGTGGGGTGCATGCCAATTTCGGCCGATGCCTGGTGAAGGAAGGGAAGGACCTCTTCGAGCGACACGTTGAGGTGGTCCCAGACCTCAGGCGTCGTCGAGCGGCCACGCTGACGGATGGTGTTTTCGAGCATGAATTCTTGGCGCTCTTTGAGCTCGGCCGACGAGAGGTTCTCGTAGTACTCCGAGAGGCTCAAAATGCCGAACGCAACGTGGCGGGCTTCGTCGGCCATCACGTAACGAAGCAGTTTGCGGAGGAGCGGTTCGTTGGTTCGCCGGAGCATGTCGCCGAAGGCGGCGAGGGCCAGACTTTCGATAACGATCTGCATGCCGAGATAGGCGATATCCCAGCGGGAGTCCTCGAGCAACGCCATGATCTGCGCGTCGAGATTTGGACTCATGGGGTAGGCGTCGCCGAGTTTTTCGTGCAGGTACTTGGCGAACACCTCAGTGTGGCGGGCCTCGTCCATAGTCTGGGTTGAGGCGTAGTACTTAGCGTCGATCCAGGGAACCGTTTCGACAATCTTGGCCGCAGTCATCATGGCACCCTGCTCGCCATGCATGAATTGGCTCATGCTGGCCTTAAGGAACTCGATGCCCGCTTCGGTGTGTTCTTTCTCGCCCCAGCTGGCAATCGGCGAGTTCGGAATCTCACTTGCAGCGCGAACGAGCTGCATCACGGGACTCGGTTGTTCGTTGACGAGTCGCTCTGGGTCGACGTCGATGGCCCAATCGAGGTCGGTGACACTGTTCCACTGCGACGACATCGCCTTGTTGTACAGCGTGACCAGTTGGTCGCGCTCGCGGTCGTATTCCCACGTCATGATGCGCGTTGCGTTGTCGGTGATGAGCCGGATCGACTCGTCCATCACGCTCCGGCTGGGGAGTTCCTGCGTGTCGGGTTCAGTGATTGCCATAGGTGAACCATGTCACGTTCTGGGCCGTATGAGAAGCGAATCCCTGTCGATTTTGCGGTGCGGCCATGGTGTGGCGATGGTACGGAGACAGGGAGCTACCGAATCGTCCAGCGCGCCGACGATGCAACTTCAGCAACAGATGCCGTGATGATGGAGCGAAGCTCGTCAGCTACCACTTCAGGCAAGCCAGTACCGAGACACATCGTCAGCGAACGTTCGATTTCGGGCTGTTCAATCTCGCGCACCGCCAAGAGTTCAAGTTCGTGGTCTCGCGCCGCATTGCTATAGGGCAGGATGGCAACGCCATCGCCTTCGAGCGCGAACGAAAGAAGCGCATCGGCGATGCCAACCTCGCGCAACACCTGGGGTTCGGCACCGATGCTTGCAAATGCCGCATCGATCGATCGTCGAATGCTCCACGTTGGGCCCGTGAGCAGAAGCGGGAGTTGGGCAAGGTCATGAAGTGAGATCGCGACGTTATCGTGCCCAACCAGTTCTTGTTGGCCCATTGCGCACAGCCGCTCGGTACAGAGCACCTCAAGCCCGGGGTCGGCAGGCTGCATCTCGGGTTCGGGGTAGATGACCGCGGCATCGATGTCGCCCGAGGCCACCGAGGCTCGACTATCGGGCGACGCCGACTCGATAACGCGCACCCGAATATCGGGGAGGTCGGTGGCAGCGCGCCGCACGAGCACAGGAATCAGGATACGGGCGGTGCCAAACGGGACGGCCAGCACTACGTCGTCGGGTCGCCCGGCCAACAGCCGCAACTCGGCCATGAGGCTTCGCCAATCGGTGGTGAGCGTGGTGACTCGCTCGTATGCCAATCGGCCAGCCGCGGTGGGTTCGACGCTCCGACCGTCGCGACGAAAGAGCGAAACGCCCAACTGTCGCTCGAGAGTCCGGATCGATCGACTCACGGCAGGCTGCGACATGCCGAGCTTGTCGGCCGCTGCGGTCATGCCGCCCTGCTCGACAACGGTTGCGTACAACTCAAGCTGCTCAAGGTGCATCGCTACAGGTTAACCGTCTCATACCTTTGAAGGTATGAGACGATTATATATTGGTCATAGGACGCTGAGGCCGATCTCTCTAAGGTGATTCCATGAATGTGCTCCCCGAAAACGCAACCACCGTCATCATCGGTGCAGGAATTCACGGTCTCTCCACCGCATTTCACCTAGCCCGGCTTCGTGGTTCGGGCGACGGAATCATCGTCGTCGACAAAACCAATGTGGGAGCCGGTGCATCGGGCATCGCCTGCGGAGTGATTCGGAACAACTACTTCCAGCCGGCTATGCGCGAACTCATGGCCCATTCGGTCGGCGTGTGGGAGTCCGACCCCGAAGCGTTCTCGTACCATCCCGTTGGCTACATGCAGATCAGCCACGAGGGCATGCGCGACGATGTGCGATCGATCTATGAGCAGCAAAAAGCAATCGGCTACGAATCGGTGTTTATCGAAGGCGCCGATGAATCCAAGCTCTACATGGAGGGAATCTTCCACGACTGGCGTGCGCAGGGAATCACCTCGGTGCTTCACGAAAAGAAGGGCGGCTACGCCAACAACCAGAAGTCACTGCAAGGCTTACTCGCCAAAGTCGAGGATGCTGGCGTTTCTGTAACCGGCGGTGTTGAGGTCACCGAGTTCAGCACCGATGCATCCGGGGCGGTCACCGCCGTACTCACCGACCAGGGCACCATCGCGTGCGATCAGGTGGTCGTGGCCGTCGGCCCGTGGGTGCAGAAGTTCTGGGCCATGCTCGACCTTCCGGTGACCACGGCAGTAAAGGGGTCCGATGGCAAACTTCACGACACCAACACGTGGACCTACTGGGCACTGCAAGAGGGTGTCCTCGGTGTCGACCCCGGCTACCTGGTCGACAACCACGGCAACATGCCTCCGGTCATTCACATCGATACCGATGCGCCGCTTCACGACGACGACGGCCAACTGGTCACCGAAGGTCCGTGGGGCATTTACTACAAACCCGACTTCTCCTTCGGTGGGGTGCAGGGCGGGTATATGCCCTACATCGTCGACAAGCCAGCGCTCGAGGTTGCCGTCGACCCCTATGGCCCGGAGTCACCCGACTTCGTGGTGGGTGGCGACTTCTACCGCACCTGGACCTCGGCCCTCTCGCACTGTCAGAAACGGTTCGAGGGCAAGAGCGGACTCATCAAGCACGAACCGTCGGGTGGTATTGGAAGCTTCACTCCCGACAGCTTCCCGGTCTTCGATACCTTCGCCGAAAACGCCTACTTCATTTGCGACTCAAACCATGGCTACAAAATGATCGGTGTAGGGGCGTTGGTGGCCAAAGAGCTCGATGGCCAAACACAGGGCTTGCTCGAGCCGTTCCGATACCGCCGCTACGCCGAGGGCAACCTGCACCCGGTGTCAAACAGCCCCTACCCCTGGAGTTGACCCGTTGGCTCGACGAGGCCGATCACGAACGAGGTCGCCAGAACCCAACGTCAAACAACTCCCCTGGCGGCAGGTAACGAACCCCCACGGCACGCTGCCGGTGCTCGACCCGGAAGGGGTTGAGCGAATCCACGACGCATCAATTCGGGTGCTCGAAGAGCTCGGTGTCGAGCTGTGGTGCCCCGAAGCTCGACAGCGTTTTGCCAATGCGGGCGCCATCGTCGAAGGCGAAACCGTTCGGGTCGGCCGCGACATCATCGAGCATGCGCTGACCACGACTCCGGCAAGCTTCACACTTACGTCGCGGAACGAGGCTAAGCAGCTCACGATGGGAGGCAACCATGTCGCGTTCGGGTTGGTAGCTGGGCCGCCCAGCGTGCACGACGAAGTGAACGGCCGCCGGTCGTCGAACATGGACGACTACGAAAACTTCATTCGCCTCGCGCACTACTTCAACGCCATCCACATCATCGGCAACCAGGTGGCGTCGCCGCTCGAACTCCCTGCCAACAACCGCCACCTCGACGCCTACCGGGCGAATCTGACGTTATCCGACCTAAGTTTTCACTGCCTGTCGATCGGCCGTGGGCGAGCGCTCGACGGAATCGAAATGATGGCGATCAGCCGGGGCATCACGCTGGAGGAGATGGCCGCATCGCCGGGAGTCACCACGATCATCAACGTCAACTCACCGCGCCGTTTCGACGAGGAGATGGCCAAAGGCCTCATGACGATGGCCGAGCATGGCCAGGCGGTCTCGGTAACTCCGTTCACGCTTATGGGTGCGATGACGCCGGTAACCCTCGGCGCCGCGCTGACCCAACAAAACGCCGAGGCCCTGTTCGGTATCGCGCTCACCCAACTGACCCGACCCGGCGCACCGGTGATGTATGGCTCGTTCACATCGAACGTTGATATGAAGTCGGGCTCGCCAGCGTTCGGCACTCCCGAGCACGCCAAAGCCAACGTCGCATCCGGTCAGCTTGCCCGCCGGTACAACCTCCCCTACCGGGCCTCAAACTCAAGTGCGTCGAACACCGTCGACGCCCAGGCGGCGTACGAGACCCAAATGTCGCTGTGGGGATGTGTGCTCGGGGGCACCAACCTCATCTACCACGCAGCAGGCTGGATGGAAGGCGGACTCCAGGCCAGCTACGAAAAGCTGGTGCTCGATGTCGAGATGCTCCAGCACATGATGGAGTTCCTCACCCCAATCGATCTCAGCGACGAAGCCTTGGCGTTCGACGCGATGAGCCGAGTTCCGACCGGCGGCCATTTCTTTGGCGACGAGCACACGATGACCCGCTACACCGATGCGTTCTACTCGCCGATGATCTCCGACTGGCAGAACCACGGCGCCTGGCTTGAGTCAGGTGGACGCACGGCAACCCAACGCGCAACCAAGGTTTGGCAGGATGCGTTGGAAGACTACGTCGAACCCGAACTGTCGGCCGACCGCCGCGACGCTCTCGACGAGTACGTGGCGAAGCGGAAAGAAGCGATCGGTGACGGCGAACCATAGTGCGGGAACCGGTTCACCCGAGCACCACCCACACGCCGAACGCCGTTACAGTTCGGCGCATGACTACCACCAGCTTTTATATCGATGGCGCCTGGCAGGAAGCGGCATCGGCCGAACGCCAACCGGTGTTCAACCCCTCAACCGAAGAAGCTTTTACTGAGACCGTCTGGGCTACCGCCGACGAAGTCGACCAGGCCGTTATGGCCGCCCGCAAAGCCTTCCCATCGTGGTCCACCACTACCCCAGCCGAACGGGTCGAGGCTATCGATCGACTCGTCGCCGTGTTCACCGCCCGCACCGACGAAATGTCGGCGGCGATCTCCGAAGAGATGGGCGCACCGCTGGCCCTGTCACGCAACGCCCAATCGCCCGTCGGCCTCGGTCACCTCAAGACCTTTGCCCGCGAGCTTGCCGAGATGGAGTTTGTCAGAGAACTCGATGGCCCCGAGCACCTGGTCGCTCTCGAACCAGCCGGGGTCGCTGCACTCATCACGCCCTGGAACTGGCCGATGAACCAGATCTGTCTCAAGGTGGGCGCTGCGCTCGCCGCAGGGTGCACCATGGTTCTGAAGCCGTCGGAAATCGCTCCCGTATCGGCAGCGCTTTTTGCCGAGTTCTGCGATGAGGCCAAGATTCCCGCCGGCGTGTTCAACCTGGTCCAAGGCGACGGCGCGGGAACCGGTACGGCGCTTACCAGCCACCCCGAGGTCGACCTCATTTCGTTCACCGGCTCAACCCGCGCCGGAATGGCCATCAGCAAGGCGGCCGCCGACACGGTGAAGCGGGTGTCGTTGGAACTTGGCGGCAAATCTCCCAACGTTGTCTTCGCCGACTCGGGCATTGAGAAGACCGTGCCTGCCGGCGTTGGCATGTGCTTCAACAACACCGGCCAATCGTGCATCTCCCCGGGCAAAATGCTGGTCGAGGGTTCGGTCTATGACCAAGCGGTGGCGCTGGCTGCCGAAGCCGCAGCCAACACCGAGGTCAACCTGGCATCAGAGGAAGGGGCGCATCTTGGCCCACTGGTTTCTGAAGCTCAGTTCAACAAGGTGCAGAAACTCATCGAGACCGGTATCGCCGAAGGCGCCCGCCTGGTGGCCGGTGGCCTCGGCCGCCCCGAGGGCCTCGACAAAGGCTGGTTCGTGAAACCAACCGTGTTCGCCGATGTCACCCCCGATATGACCCTCTGGAACGAAGAGATCTTCGGCCCTGTGCTCACCATGAGCGCCTTCGAGACCGACGACGAGGCAGCCGAACTGGCCAACGACACCCAATACGGCCTGGCGGCCTACATCCAGGGCCAGGATGCCGAGCGGGTGCAGACCCTCGCTCGCCGAATCCGTGCGGGTGTTGTGCAGATCAACGGCGCCCGCCGGGCGCCAAACGCTCCGTTCGGCGGCTATAAGCAGTCCGGCAACGGCCGCGAAGGCGGCCAATACGGTATCGAGGACTTCCTCGAGGTGAAGTCCCTGTCGGGCTGGCCGGTCTAACCAGCGGCACGACGCCGCCCCCACCACATCAGAGCACCGTTCAGAAGAGTGCCCGATGGCTCAAGCGGCAAATGCCGAACGACGATGACGCATGTATGGCAAACGCGCCGTTTGGCGAGCATCTAACGACACGCGACCTCATTGCGTCTATCGCCAACCTCGGCGACGCTCCGATTGGTACGGCCATGAACGCTCATGGCGCACTTGCCACACCCCCGTCATGGCTCGAGGAGTACGTCCCGAACGTTCAAGACGCCGTCGCACCACTCGAGCTGATCATGCCCGAGTCCCAGCACGACGCATTTGTTGCCTTCGCCGCTTCTCGCAAGACCCGACACGTGGTGTCGGCGGTACGCCTGGTCGAAGACCCTGATCAGCTCCAACAACTCCACCTGATAGCAGTCGTTCCCGACGACCCCGACGGTACCGGTGAACCGCTGACAATCTGCCTACTTCTTGCCGACGACAACGCCGTGCCCTACACGGACACATCCAACGTCGAATCGGTGAAGAACCGATGGATCGGGTACCGGTCTGACGAGCTTGGAAACATGATTTCGTTCGACCCCACCATCGAAGAAATGCTCGGGTGGACTGCGGCAGACCTCCTCGGCGAAAATTCGCTCGGAATCATCCACCCCGATGACAACCAGGCCGCCATCGACGCCTGGCTAACGACGGTAACGGTGACCCACCCGGTTCGTTGCCGTCAGCGTCGACGTACAAAATCGGGCGAGTGGATGTGGTTCGAGCTAACCACCACCAACCTGTTGGCAACCGAAGGTTACGTGCGGTGCGAACTCCTCGACATCACCGCCGAAATGCAGATGTTTGAGGAACTCACCAAACAAGAAGAGATCCTTCGCCAACTGACCGACGCGCTGCCGAGCGGTGTCGCACACTTCGATCGCGACGGGCTTTTGGTCTTTGCGAATGAACGGCTCGCCGAGATCACCGGTGTGCTGCATGGCAAGCTCGACGACTACCTCGAACTGTTTGATCCCGCGACTCAGGATGACATTCGCGAGATGGCATACACGATTTACCGCGACGCCATCGAGGTCGATATGGAGGCAACCCTTCACCGCAACGATGGTCAGGCTCGACGAACTCGCCTGGCCTTTCGACCCCTTCTCAACGATCACGGTGACGGCCGCGACGGCGCCAGTGCTCACAGTGGTGCGGGTGGTTTGTTGATTTGTGTTGACGACATCACCGAGTCGTGGACGCTACGCATCGAACTTGCGCGCCAAGCAGCAACCGATGGGCTCACCGGCATCGCAAACCGGCAGAGCGCGCACAACGCGCTTTCGGCAGCGATGGCCGACCGAAGGTCCGAGGGAACCGGCGTCATCTACTTTGACCTCAACGGCTTCAAGGCGGCCAACGACCGTGATGGCCACGCCCACGGCGACGCACTACTGGTTCGGCTCGCCAAGCGACTCCAAGACGCCGCCCGCGAGACCGACACGGTTGGCCGAGTCGGTGGCGACGAGTTCATCGTCGTTGCGCCAAACACCACGTCGCCCCAGTTGGCCCGACTCGCTAAACGGCTTCTCGACGCAGTGACCGCCCCAGACGAGTCCTTCGAGATCGATGCCGCATGCGGCTACACATTTGTGCCCTCAACCGCTCCATCGACGGGCGCCCAATCGCTCGACCTCGACCCCATCGACGCGGAGCAGGCGATCAGTGAAGCCGATGCCGCCATGTATGTGCACAAGCGAACCCCAGGGCCGCTTCCGGTGCAGTACCACGAGTCGTTCACCCATTCCGGTCTTTCCGACGAGCGGGAAGCGAGTTAAACCCGCACGGTCGCGTTCACTAGGGTCGCCCCATGGCGACTCTTGTCCTTACCGTCATCGGCGACGACCGCTCCGGCTTGGTCGACGCGCTCGCCGAGATCGTTGAAGCACAGGGCGGCAACTGGGCCAAGAGCCATATGGCCGAACTCGGAGGCAAGTTTGCCGGAATCGTGATGGTGACGGTTCCCGATGCGAAATCGTCTGCCTTCGAAGCAGCCCTCGAACCCCTCACCAGTAAAGGCTTGTTCGATGTAACCGTTACCGCCGCCGACGGTCCTGCCGACCCGGTCGCGGGCCCGCAAGCCGGCACCGAGTTCGAACTCTCCCTGCTGGGACCTGACCAACCCGGCATTATTCACGACCTCTCGGCTGCCCTTGCCGAACGAAACGTGAGTATCGCCGAGCTTCGTACCGAGCTACGAGAAGCCCCGATGGCCGGAGGCATGCTGTTCGAGGCCCAGGCGCTTCTCATCGCCCCCGCAGGAGCGGCGCCTGCAGAACTTCAGGAATGTATCGAGGCCCTCGAAGCTGAACTGATGGTGGACATCGAGTTCAAGCCGGCGACGAACTGACCTTCGACTGGGCTCGGGCATCTGCGCTCACCGCGACCCGGTGCATCACTCGTCGATGCGGCAGGTAATCGACCACGGCGTAGTGCTGGGTGGCACGGTTGTCCCACATGGCGATGGTGTTTGGCTTCCAACGGATCCGCACGTGGTGTTCGGGCCGGTTGATGGTGTCGAACAATTCGGTGAGAAGACGTCCGCCTTCGGGCGCCGAGAGTCCGATGATGAATCGGGTGAACGACTCGCTCACGTTGAGATACGGCCGGCCGGTAACCGGATGGTGCGCGATGACCGGATGCACGGCGGTGCCAGCCCCAAGCATGGCCTCCTGAATTCCCTGATTCCCGCCCTCGCGATACGCGGGGGTGCGGAATGCGCCCATGTCGTGCACGGCTTCAAGCTCGGCCAGGTCGGCCCGAAGCCCCTTTGGTAGCGAGTCGTGCACCGAATACATGCTGGCCCACAGGGTGTCGCCGCCCGCAGGGGGCACCTCGACCGCCTTGAGAATGGACGAGAACGGCGGGTTCTCGCGGTAGGTCATGTCGGAGTGCCACTCGGCGGCATCGGGCAAGTCGTCGCCTTCCCACTTGATGATCACGACATCGTCGCAGTCGGGATGGGTTACATAGCGATGATGTCGCGCCCCGAGCGGCCCGAACATCGCACCGAAGGCCGCCATTGCGCTCGGCGAGAGATCGGTGTCACGAAATATCAGCACCTGATGTTCGAGCAGCGCCTCGTATAACTCGCCGACCGCTTCGGTCGAGGGTGTGCCAGCAAGTTGGGCACCCGATACTTCAGCACCGATGGCTGGGGTAAGCCGATCGAACACAAAACCACTTGCGGACATATGCCAAGAATACCGCCTTTCAGGCGGCACGCAGAAGGGCGGGAGGGCGGAAAGGAAAGGGCGGGTGGGCGGAAAGGAAAGGGCGGGAGGACGGCCGTGTAGGGTCCAGTCCATGATTACCGATTCGCTCACCGTTGAACGTAACGCATTCGAAACCGCCACTGGTTGGGAACTCAAACCCGAAGGAGCCTGCAAGGGCGAGGTGTGTATCCCCCTCGGCCCCGATGCCACCGCACACAGCACCGACACCGGCACCGGCACCGGCACCGTAAGCCCCACGGTAAATATCGAAGAACTTGCCGAGCAGCTAGGGCTGGCGCTTGTCGCCGACACCGATCACGGCCTCTGGGCCCTCGGACCAGAAACCCTCGGCGGCCGGGCACTGGCCACTGCAGTTGCCCCCGAGCTGACACTGCCCGACCTTTCCGGTAGCGACTTCTCACTGTCATCGCTTCGTGGGAAAAAAGTACTGATGGTGGCGTGGTCACCCTATTGAGGCTGCTCCGGCGACCTGCCCGTGTGGCAGGCACTGCGTTCCGAACTCCACCCCCAGGGACTCGAAGTGGTCACCGTTGGTATGGACACCGCAGGCCCCGAGGCTTGTCGGCGATTCATTGAGGCTGCGAACCCCGAACACCCGTCGCTCATCGACGCCAACCACCTCGTCGCAGCGAAGTTCGGCATCATCAACATCCCCAACAGCGTGTGGATCGACGAAGACGGCATGATCGTGCGACCGGCGGAGGCCGCCCCCGCACCACCATCGATTGATGTCGCACGAACCAACCCATTCGAAGGCATGGATGAGTTCCCTGATCGGGCCAACGCCATCATGGCCGAAGCCGTGCATATCGAAGCCAGCCCCGAGGCCTACGAAGCAGCGCTTCGCGACTGGGTCACCAACGGCGCCGACAGCAGCTATGCGCTTAGCCCCGACGAGGTCATCGCTCGCTCCCAGCCACGCGACGGCAACACGTCGAAAGGTCAAGCCCACTTCGCCCTCGCAACGCATCTCGAACAACAGGGAAAACACGAGGCAGCCATCGGGCACTTCCGCCAAGCGCACGAGCTGGTGCCGGACAACTTCGCCTACCGACGCCAGGCGTGGTCACTCGAACCCGGAGGCGAGGGCCCCTTTGCCCGGTTCTGGCAAGGCCCGATGGAGGGCAACGAGGAAGCGTGGCCCTACGCAAGCGAATGGGTAGCCGATGTCCAGGCGATGGGCCCGGCAAACTACTACCCCAAGTTTCAGCCCTAACGCTCGAGAAATCTGGCCCGGTTTCTGGCGATTTTCGCCCGAGAACGCATACGGTAATCCGAAGAACGCGGTGATTTTCCTTCGCCACGACCCACCACTTCAGGAGACACCATCATGGGTGACGCATACATCGTCGACGCAGTCCGCACGCCGGTTGGAAAACGAGGCGGCGCCTTTGCCGAGGTGCACCCTGCCGATATGGGCGCCCACGCCATCAAAGCCTTGATGGACCGCACCGGCATCGACCCCGAAGCCGTCGAAGACGTCATTATGGGCTGCCTCGACAACATCGGCCCCCAGGCTGGCGATGTCGCTCGTACTGCATGGCTCGCAGCCGGACTCCCCCAAACCGTCCCCGGTGTCACCATCGATCGCCAATGTGGTTCGGGCCAACAGGCCGTTCACTTTGCCTCCACCGGTGTTATGGCCGGCGTTAACGACGTGATGGTGGCCGGCGGTATCCAGAACATGTCCATGATTCCCATCGGCGCTGCGATGACCGTAGCCGAACACGTGGGCGTCACCGCCACTGACCCGTTCACCACCAGCACCGGCTGGGTCGACCGCTACGGCACCCAAGAGGTCAGCCAATTTCGTGGCGCCGAACTCATCGCCGAGAAGTGGGGTTTCGAACGCGAAGACATGGAGAAGTTCGCCTTCGAATCACACGAGCGGGCAATCACCGCCATCGACGAAGGCCGCTTCGAACGCGAGATCGTGCCGTTCGGCGACACCAAGAACGATGAGGGCCCTCGCCGTGGTGGAAGCCTCGAGAAGATGGCGCAGCTCAACCCGCTGGTCGAAGGTGGGCGAATCACCGCCGCCATGGCCAGTCAGCTGTCCGACGGCGCCGCAGCCATGCTGGTGTGTTCCGAGCAGGCGCTGAAGGATCACGACCTCAAGCCTCGGGCCCGCATCCATCACCTCAGCGTGCGCGGCGATGACCCGATCTACATGCTCACCGGCCCGATCGAAGCCACCCGCTATGCCCTCGAGAAGACCGGCATGAAGATCGACGATTTCGACCTGTTCGAATGCAACGAAGCGTTCGCCCCGGTGCCTCTGGCATGGATGCACGAGCACGACATTCCTCACGAGAAGGTCAACGTCAACGGCGGCGCCATCGCCCTGGGCCACCCGCTCGGCTGCACCGGCGCCCGCCTCATGACCACCATGCTCAACGAACTCGAGCGCACCGGCGGCCGCTACGGCCTCCAAACCATGTGCGAAGGCGGCGGCCAAGCCAACGTAACCATCATCGAGGCCCTCTGACTCTGGTCGTTCGCTCGCAAGCTCCCTAGTCCGTCGCGACACAGGTGTCAGACACCTGTGTCGCGGGTCCTGCAGGGAATAGCCTTCAAAGACAACAAACCAGCCGGTGCGCTGCGGCCACCAAAGAATCTGCAAGCTGGCGACGAGCAACAGACAAACGGCGCGCCGCGAGCCGCTCCGTGCGGAACGGCCCGCCCGGAGGGCAGTAATCGCGGTCCCGGAAGCGGCGGGTGGAAGCGGGAACCGGTTCCCGTCGCGGCAACGTACGGTGCAGGCTCCAAACGAGTCGAGTCAAGGCGGCGTGGTGCCCAGAAGCGGCGCTAGGAGCCGTCAGGTGCACGCTAAACGCGTAGCTTTTGGTGCTCTTGCGGTTGGGTATTAGGTTGCGCGCTTGTCTGACTTTTTGTTCTCGCTGCTGCTTGGCATAGGGCCCGGAGCGGTCTTCGCGATTCTGGCTGTTGGACTTGTTGTTGCTTACCGGGGTTCTGGGGTTATCAACTTCAGTCATGGCGCTATCGCCATGTACAGCGCGCTCACCTTAAACCAGATCCGCACATCGGAAGATCTTGGGGGATCGGGCGACATCTACCTGCCATGGGTCGACATCATTCCCGAGTGGGGCTGGCTCCAAGCTCTACACATCAACAACCTTCCGGTCCGAATCACCCTGGGCGAATCCCCACTCAACGCCAGCGTTGCCGTGTTCGTCGGACTCGCGATGTCTGCCCTCATCGGCATCATGGCCCACCTGCTCGTCTTCCGACCGCTACGACACGCCTCGCCGCTCAGCAAGGTGCTCGGATCCGTCGGCGTGATGATTTATCTCCAAGCTGTCGCGTTCGTGCACTTCGGGAGATCGGTGCGAGGTGACCAGGGCTTGGGCGTGTTCTCACGCAACCAGGAACCCGTCCGAAACTTTCTTGGACTCGGCTCTGACCTCCCGACGAGCAACCTGTGGCTGTTCGTGGCCGGAGTTGTGGTCACCGTGGGCGCTTGGGCGCTGATCCGTTTCACACGATTTGGGCTTGCCGCGCGGGCGGTTGACGAAAACGAGCGGGGGATCTCGCTCCTCGGCTACTCGGCCGATGCGATCGCAGGAACTACCTGGGTCATTTCGGCGATTCTGGCTGGCATCGTCGGCATGATGTTCGTCGGGTTCACCCAGCCCTCCAACATGACCTTGTTGGTGGTGCCAGCGCTTGGCGCTGCTTTGGTCGGCAACCTCACCTCGGTCGCCGGCGCTGCGCTCGGGGGCGTAGCGATTGGCATGATCCAGTCGGGTGGTATCTGGGTCGCCGGCCGGGAAGGCTGGCCCGACTGGGCGCCGGCCGATGGTGTCCGACAGGTCATCCCTCTCGTCATCGTCATCGCAATCCTGTTTCTTCGAGGCGACAAGCTTCCGGTGCGCGGCAGCCTCGTGCTCCGGGGACAGGCTCGAGCCCCCGCCTCGCCCGACTCGGCGCGGTCGCTCCTGGTGGTCACTGGATTCACGGTCTTTCTTGTGCTGGTAGGCAACTGGCGAATCGACAGCGGAATCACCACCACCCTGGTAGCCGGCATCTTCATGTTGTCGCTGGTGGTGCTCATCGGCTTCTTGGGCCAGGTCTCGCTTGCGCAGTGGAGCTTGGCTGGTCTCGCTGCGTTCCTGATGATTCGACTCAGTGCCGACGGCACATCGGTGCGAGCCACCGACCTTGTTGCCAATACTGGCGCCGACCTTCCGGCACCCCTTGCGGCACTCTTGGCGGTCGTGATCGTCGTGCTCGTAGGCGTTGTGATTGGGCTTCCAGCGCTACAGGTTCGAGGCTTCCAACTCGCGATCATCACGATCACTGCAGTCATCGCCATCGAGGATCTGTTTCTCGGTAACCCGGTGCTCATGGGCGAGGGCGCCATCAGTAGCAACCCCACGCCGGTTCCCAGGTGGTTCGGTATCTACGTCGGCGGACCTCGTCAGGTCGAGCAATCGGGCGTGTACGCCGGAACCCCGGACAGTCCGGGCTACACGGCCCTCGTCATCATCATGTCGATCATCTGTGCGCTGTTGGTGGCCAACACTCGGCGAGGCGTTATCGGACGCCGCTTTCTTGCGGTGCGTTCGAATGAACGAGCAGCCGCGGCGGTCGGCATCGACGTCGGCAACACCAAGCTCCTCGGTTTCGCAATCTCTTCGGGTCTGGCAGCGGTCGCCGGCGTGCTCTTCGCCTACAAGATCCCCGCCGTTACTGCGAGCAACTTCGGGTTGTTCGCCGGCTTGGGGTTGCTGGCGTTTGCGTACATCGCCGGCATCACGACCGTAAAGGGCGCCTTTCTCGGCGGTGTGCTCGTATCCGGCGGCCTTCTGGCGTCGCTGTCGGGGAGCGACTCGGGCGGGTCGTTTACCCGGTATGCGCCGCTGGTCGGCGCCTTTGGTCTTCTGGCCGCCGCCCGGATGGCAAACGGCGAGGGCATCCTCCGCCTTTCTGACCGCCGACAGCGCTGGAAGGAGCATTGGAACGACCGGCCCGCAGAAAAAGCGGCCTGGGGCGATGCCGGACGTATCCCGGTGCTCGTACTCGGCGGAATCGCAATGGCCGACTTCATCGCCCGCGGCATTCTGCCCATCGCACTCGAGGATCTTCAGGACGAGTTCGGGTTCAGCGACACCCAGGCTGGCTTTCTACCGTTTGCCGATGTCATGGCCGGAGCCGCCGTGGTGGTGTTTGCGGGCCGACTCGCCGACCGGGTCAACCGCACGCGACTCCTCACCGTCCTGATGGTCGTGTGGGCGGCCACATCGGCGCTCACCGGCGCCATTCAGCGCTTTGCTCACCTGTTTGTGCTTCGCACTGCGCTGGGCATGATGACCACCATCGACGATCCCACGTCATCGTCGCTGCTGTCGGATTTCTACCCGGCCCGGTTACGCCACAAAGCGTTCTCGTGGCGTCTTGTTGCCCCAATTCTCGGTGGCGCGTTCGGCACGCTGGCTGCTGGCATCGTGATCGACAAGGCAGGCTGGAGATGGGCATTCGTGGTCGGAGCCATACCGGCCGCACTACTCATCTGGTTCGTCTCGCAGTTACCCGAACCGGCCCGGGGCGCCAGCGATGGCCATGGCGCCGCCCAGGGTGACACAGGAGGCACAGGGGACCAGCATGACAACGCCGCCGAAGAAGCTGTTCCGTGGGGCGAGTCGCTGTCGAGCATCTGGCGGGTGAAATCGATCCCCTATCTGATTGCCGGAACTGCGCTGAGCTTCGGCCCGCCAATCGGTGTCACGTTCTGGGCTCCCACGTTCCTGCGCCGCCATCACGACCTCACTGCGGGCGAAGCGGCAGGCCTTTTCGGCTTCGCCTCGTTAGCCGGTGCCCTCATCGGTGCGTGGGTTGCGTCCCGAGGGCCAGAACTCGTGGCCCGTCGTATGCCGGCTGGCGGTGGCGTACGAGGCCTGATCCAGCTGCTTCCCGGGCGGAGCCCCATCGACAATCTGGATCCGACGGTTGAACACCCGGAACCCGAACCGATCGACCCCGACCGACTGCGCCACATCAAACTGTGGATCGCCGTCATCGGCGCCGAGCTGGGCATCCTCCTGCTGATGCTCGCCTACTCCCCCACACCAGTTTCGCTGAAGTTCCCGTTTCTGGTGTTCGGCGCCGCAGGACTCGTGGCCGCCGGGCCAATCCTCGTCTCGTTGATCAGCGAGGTCACTCCCGCCCGAATTCGCGGTTCGGTGTTCTCGGTCAACGCATTCTTCCGACTCCTTCTCAGCGCACTTACTCCGCTGGCGATCGGCTTCATCGCCGACCAGATCACCTTCACCGACCGTGACGTTCCGGTGGCTATCGTCGACGACCAGGCGGTCGAGGATCGGGCCGACCGGTACGAGTGCATCGACGGCCGGGTGAAGCTCGGGGATCTTGCCGACGACGATGATCGCCCCGGCATCGCAAACTACGAATGTGGCGACGACGAGGTCGGCCACCTTGGCGCCGGCATGGTGATCGTGCTGTCGGTGGGCGCACTCAGTGGTTTCGCCTCACTGCAGGCCCGCCGAACCCTCGACGACGACGTCGCCGCCGTTGGCGCGACCGAGGTCGAGGCCCTTCTGGTCTAACGAAGTATCCGGCTCAAACCGTTTCTCTGACTCGAGCCTTCTTGGTGAAGCGCATCACGCCGTCGGCGATGGGACCTTCCCGAAAGAGCTTTTTGTCGGCGCTGTAGCTCTGGGTGTTGAGCCACGGAGCCCGGTCGCCCTGCTTGGGCATCATCGGCATCATGCGCTGCATATAGCCCGCAGAGAAATCGTCGATCCATGGCCGTCGAGGCATGTCGGCATCTGCGGGACGAAGCCGCGGCGTACACGCATCGGTTCCCGTTTCGGCCATGTGGTTGAGAAGTCGGCACACGTACTCGCAGGTGAGGTCGGCCCGCAGGGTCCACGATGCGTTGATGTAACCAAACGACGACACCAGGTTGGGGACGTCGCTGTAGGCCAGCCCCTTGTAGGTCCACACCTCGGAGAAGTCGACGGGATTGCCGTCGACTTCAAAGGTCATCTCACCCAAGGTCACCAGTTGCAGGCCGGTCGCAGTAACGATGATGTCGGCGTCGAGGTGCTGACCCGACTTCAGCTGAATGCCTGTTTCGGTGAAGGTTTCGATGAAGTCGGTGACAACGGTGGCTTTCTCATCGCGGATCGATGCGAACAGGTCGCTGTCGGGCACCAAGCACATGCGCTGGTCCCACGGGTTGTAGGTAGGTGTGAAGTGGGTGTCGACGTCGTAGTCCTCACCCAACTCGTCGCGCACACCTTTGAGCAGCAGGTCTTTGACCTTGTCGGGTTCGGTGCGGGTTTTCTTGTAGACCATCTCGCCCCGCCACACGTTGCGGCGACGGGTGATTTCGTACGCCAACTTCTCGGGCAGCACCTTCCGAAGGTTATTGGCCAACTTGTCTTGTGACGGGCGGGTCACCACATAGGTCGGCGATCGCTGAAGCATCGTGACGTGCTCGGCGGTATCGGCCATTGCCGGCACCAGCGTGACCGCGGTGGCGCCTGATCCGATGATGACGACCTTCTTCCCGGCGTAGTCGAGATCTTCGGGCCACTTCTGGGGATGCACGACCTCGCCGCCGAACCGCTCGCTGCCCGGGAACTCTGGCTCATAGCCGCCCTTGTAGCTGTAGTAGCCCGAGCACATGAACAAGAAGTTGCAGGTGTAGGTCTGGGTTGAGCCGCCGTCGGCTCGGGTGGTGGACACCGTCCAGGTGGCATCGTCGGTCGACCATTTGGCGTCGGTAACCAGGTGGTTGAACCGGATCTTGCGGCGAATGTCGTACTCGTCGACGGTCTCATTGAGATAGTCGAGAATGGCCGGACCATCGGCGATGGTTTTCTTGTCTTTCCAAGGCTTGAAGCTATAGCCGAGGGTGTGCATGTCGCTGTCCGACCGAACTCCCGGGTACCGGAAGAGGTCCCAGGTTCCGCCGAGACGTTCACGGCCTTCGAGGATCGTAAAGGTCCGGTCGGGGCAGAACTCTTGCAGGTGGTACGCAGCGCCGATGCCAGAAATGCCGGCGCCGACCACCACAACATCGAAATGCTGCGTGTCTTGGGTGTTGTCCATATTTTCAAGCTATCGGCCCCGCCTCGGAGTCAGTAATCCATCGGTGCTTTGATTGGCTGATGAGTGACGCCGAAGCCGACAAGCCCCAGACCACCCGTTGGATCACCGAGATGGGTATGGGTGTCGATGTTCACGGCAACGACTACACCAAGGCTGCTCGACGAGCGGTGTCCGACGCGCTTCGCCACAGCAGCCTCAACTTCTTTCGCGCGACCGACAAGACTGTTCACGACATGTACGTCGAGGTTCGAATCGGTGTGCAGCAGCCCGGCGAAGTCGACGTTGTGGCAGTTGCCGAAGAGGTCCCGTACGGCACGGTCACCGTCAACGTTCAGACGGGCGGACTCGATGTCGCCGCCGAACCAAGCGACACCCGGCCCCCAGGCGACGGAATCGTTATTGCCAACGCCGCGATTCTGGTGAGCTTCGCCGACTAGCCAGCGCCGCGATTAGTTGTTGGAGTCAGGGCCGAAGGTAATGACGCTTCGGGTTACCGAACCTGCCTTCATCTCGTCGAAGGCCTCGTTGATTGCGTCGAGCCCAATTCGTTTCGAGATGAGTTCGTCGAGATGAAGCTTGCCGTCGAGGTAAAACTCGACGAGACGGGGCATGTCGACCCGGAACCGGTTCGATCCCATATTCGACCCCTGCAGGGTCTTTTCCATCAACAACTCTGACGCATCGATCTCGACCCGTTGCCCCTCGGGCACCATACCGATGACGGTGGCGTCGCCGCCCGGGCACAACATGTCGAAACACTGTTCGGTGGTGGCCTTGACGCCAACGGCTTCGAAGGAGTACTCCACTCCCCCGCCGGTAAGGGCCTTGACCGCGTCGACAACCTCAGCCGATGACAGCCCCGACGAGTCGATGAAGTCGGTGGCGCCGAAGCGCTTCGCAGCTTCAAGTTTGTCGGCCACCACATCGATGGCGATGATCTGCCCGGCCCCGGTGATCGCCGCTCCATTAATGGCCGACAAACCAATGCCGCCGCAGCCGACCACGGCAACCGAGGCGCCCACCTCGACCTGTGCGGTGTTCACCACTGCGCCGAATCCGGTCATCACCGCACACCCGATAAGTGCAGCTCGATCGAGGGGCATATCTTTGCGAATCTTCACCACCGCCCGCTCGTGCACCAACATCTTCTCGGCGTAGGACGACAGCTCGTAGAGTTGGTCGATGGGTGCTCCATCGAGGCTGAGCCGTGACCCCTCGGTACGGCGAGTCTCGGGGCTTGCGCACAAGTACGGACGGCCCGTGGTGCAAAGCTTGCAGTGGCCGCAGAACACCGACATGCAGGTGATGACATGGTCGCCCGGCTCGACGTAGGTGACCCGTTCGCCAACCTTCTCGACCACCCCGGCCGACTCGTGGCCGGGAACCACCGGTAGATCGGCGTGATAGTGGCCTTCCATGAAATGAAGGTCGGAGTGGCAAACACCCACAGCGGCGGT
>CALJDK010000054.1 GCA_938023735.1 uncultured Acidimicrobiales bacterium | reverse complement strand
GGCTTCACAAACTCGGCGATCGCCTGACGAGCGATCGTCACGTTGTCGACGAAAAGCTCGCCGAAATAGATCGGCGCGTTGTTGTCAGTTAGTGCCACACGAACCTGGAACGAGTTGGTCGGAACCGGCTCGACAATGAGTTCCCATCGGTCCATCGTTCCGAGGTCTGGGTGCTCAAATTGCTCACTGAGATCGATGCCATGTTTGGCCAACGTCTCGGCCGCCACGATCTCGGCCTGGTCTACGTTGGGCATCCATACAACCGACGACAACGCCGCCGCATCGGCCGCTCGTTGAATTCTTGTCGCCTGGGTGTACCAGGCACCAACATCGATAGCCAGAGCCATGAAGCCGAGCAGGGGGATTAAGAGGAGCGACACCATGGCGATTGCGAATCCACGCTCACCGGCGCCCGGTTGGGCGGTCTGGAGATGTGCCTTGGGTGCGGCAGTTCTGCGGGCGGCGATGGTCATAGCGTTCCTAGGGGTTCGATTCCCATAACGGTTTTGTCTTCAAGGGTGATGGCCTCCCATGGGAGGATGCCGGTGAAGTACTCATGTCGAACCTGAATCCACACACCGACATATTCGGTGTTCGGGTTCGGAGTTCGATCGCGCTCGAGCGGACAGAAGAACCGGTCAATATCGCTTGGGAGACACGCGTCGGTCGGATTCGCCGGAAGGGGTGTTCCGTCAGCCGCTAATCCGAATGAAGCGGCCACTCCGGCAGGGTCGGCCGCCAGATTCAACAACTCGACCTGGCCGTAATGGTTGCACTCGCGACCGGCGGCGTTGCTAGAGGTAGGAACACCACCAGTGTTGAAACAGTTCGCCGGGACGGTATCCACCTGGGTGGCGTTGTAGATCAGAACGTGCTCGACATCCTCAAGATCAATCGACGACGACCCAAGTGAGGCGATAACGGTTTGGAGCGTTTCGTAGTCGGCGCCGCGAGCGTTCGCCACGTTGCTTGAGACACGGGCTGCCGAGCGAGACGTTGAAGCCACCGTAATCGTCGAACGAAAGATGAATCCGAACTCCGAGACTCCCAAGACCATGAGAACCACCAGCGGCAGGATGATGATCGCTTCGATCATTACCGCACCGCGGTCCTTGGCGTCGTCGTGTCGACCGCGGTTGAGGAGGCGACGCATCAGAATTCCTTCGGTTCGAGACGCATGATCATTGTCTCGGTAATGGTTTGGGAATCCCCGAATAGACCGGTGACCCAGTTGTGTTCAAACTCCACCCAAACGCCGACGTAGTCGGTGCCATCCTTTGCGCTGACGTCACGGACGAACGGACACCAGTTGAGATCAAAGTCCGGATCCTCGCCGGCGTTACCCAGGTCATCACAGCCATAGCGGTCGGCGTCGAGCCAGGTATCGGGGGTAAAGATGTTGCAACGAGTGATGGCGTTGGCCTCTGCGCTGGTCAGATCCTGGTCATGCTTGAAGATATTTGCATCGAGGTTTGCGGGCGCGGGGTTGATCGCATTGGGGTTTGACGGATCGGCAGTGGTGCAAATATCGGGGACTCGGGCGTTTTCGCGGCCGTCAGTGGCGTCAAAGAGCACGACTCGTTTCACCTCGCCGCTGGTGATGACATTGACCGTGTGCTGAATGGTCGACATCGTTCGGAAGTCGGCGTCGTAGTCACGACCGAACGCACTTGCCGAACGGGCACCGTCGCGGGTGAGTTGCGTTACCGAAAGATAGTTTCGGAACAACATGCCCATCTCCAAAACGCTGAAGATGATGAGCATCAGCACCGGCATGACGATGGCGGCCTCGATGAGCGTGGCACCCCGGTCGCGCTCGCCGCGGTGTGAGCGCTTGAGCGAGCGGCGTGGGATCCGGGGAACGGGCATGTGCGAGGTATCGACGAGATCGGCAAAAAAGTTGAGTAAGCCATCCGGCCCAGATCGATTGGATTTGGACGGTTTTGGACGTGACTTGTGGCGCATCATCCCGGAACTAGCCTTACCGGGTCGCCAATGACACGAACCTGCCAGACCGTTCGGTCGGTAGCCGCGGCTTCACCGACGAAGTCATATTTCACCTTCCACCAGCAGCCGTTGACCGTCACACCATCAGCACACGCGTAGCTGGACAACGGGACTTCGATTGTTAGCCACTGGCCATCAAAGAGGTTCTCCGAGCCCGCAGCAGCGTCGCCATCGCGAGTTTTGATGGTGCAGTCGCCAGTGATTGTTCCCGAGAGCGCCGTGCCACCCAGTCCGCCGTCAGACTCATACGAGCAACCCTGTTGAATGGCGCCATCCGGGTGCACAATGCTCAGCAGGAAGGTGCCATCGCGCCCATCACCCGGGTCAAACAGTTTGACCTCGAGGGTCTTGCCCTCGTTATCTGGTGTGATCTCGGCAAGGAAGAACTCCGAGGCTGCGCCGGCGTCGGTTGCAACGTTATTGAGAATCGATATATCGCTGAGTCCATAGAGACGAGGCTGCGATGCACAACCGGTGCAGGTGGCACGAAGCGAAAAACTGTTGAACCCCTGGCCCTCCGATACCCAACCGGCGGGAAAGTTGCTTACGGCATACTTCGGGTCGGGCGAGTTTGAGGTGTAGACGCGCAGCGGGAAGATGCCGGGCCGGGTAGGCGTAACCACACACATAGGCGCCCAAACATCGCGGTAGCCGCCGGTCTCGGCCTCGATCTGAAGGTTGCAGCCGGCGAGGGGCGGATTGTCGGTATGGTCGAGCACGGTGTCGTCGATGTCGTACACCTGGTACCCGGTGTCTGGCTTTCTTCCCGACCCCGGGTTCCATACAAAGTCACCGGCGCTCTCCGATATCGATGTTCGCTGGTAGAACCCGGCATCGAACACCGAAATGGTTACCGGAAGGTTTACCTGCTCCGGGGTGATCTCGACGGCGAACCAGTAGCCTTCGGGCCGAAATGCGGGGTTCTGGGTATCAACGCCGCCAGCGCAGCGTCGTCCCAGGTTGGGCCCGGTTAGATTGGGCACCGTAATGCATGAGGTGGTGTTCGGGTCGCCATCGGCGTAACGGGTATACGGCGCTTGAATTGCCGCCCAGAATTGCGGATCGCCGGCCCCGGGGGTGGAACTGGTGTTACCGAACTCGTTGATCGGGCTGCCCAGCGGGACTGGTCGGACGTACTCAGCTGTGGAGAACCGCACAATCTCCACATCGCTCAGGAACACCGACGAGAAGAACACATCAACATCGCGGTCATAGATGGTGACCCGCAATCGCTGGCCGCTCGCCGACTCGACGACAACCTCAATGTCAGGGTCGACGGCCGGATCGAAGCCATTTCGACGGGCGAAATCTTTGGCGGTGGCTTCAGCACGGGCAAAGTCGGGCTGGTAGATCACGCCGGCCAGTGCAGCAGCATCGGCGGCCCGTTGAATCTTTGCGGCTCGGACGTAGAACGAACCAATGTCCACTGCAATACCAACCATGCCAAGCATCGGAAGCAGTAGTACGGCCACAAAGATCAGCGCGTAGCCTCGCTCTTTTGTGCTGGCAACCACGGCGCGACGGTGTTCGATGATGCGGCGCATCCGAGAACTGCGGGTTGCCGACGAATCACTGACCATTACTGGTTCACCTCTGGTTCGAGCTGCATAACGGTTTCGTCGCGAATGACCTGCTCACGGTTCGGGAACACCAGGCCGGTCACAAAGCGATGTCGAATCACGACATAGACGCCGACCTGATCGAATCCAGCGTCGAAGTCGTTGGATCGTGAGCCGGGACACCACGCCTCATCAGGCGAGCCGAGCTCACAGGTGGTTTGTGTCGATGGGTCGGCGGCGGTGGTGAAGTCGGCCGGTGTGGGATTCCCAAGTAACGCTCCCGTGTACACGTTGCAGACTCCTGCCTTACTCGTCCCCGACGCACACTCGGGATCCATCGTTCCGTTGTTGTCGATCGGCTTGAACACCACAATGCGCTCAACCGAAGCATCTTCGGGAAGCTCATCGAGTGCGGCCAGCGTGCTCGAGAGTGCGTTGTGATCGGCGAGTCGATAAGGGCCGGCGTTGGCTGCGGCGCGTGCGCCCAGTTGGCTGGCGGTCGAAACGGTGAGGGAGTTTCTCCAAAAAAGCGAGAACTCGATAACCGCAAAGAGAAACAGGATCACGATTGGCACGGCCAGAAGGAACTCGATCATCACCGCGCCGCGTTCGCGGCGGTGCCCGGTGGACAAACGTCTGCGCTCGAGCGCTCGGCGGAGAATTACCATACTCATTGGGTGGTTGGCTCGATCCGGAAAATTGCGTGCTGCTCGATGGTGATCGACGACCCAAACAACCCGGTCACGTAGTCATGTTCGACTTCGATGTAAACACCGATCTTTGCCGGGTTCGGATCGCTGAACGATGAGTCACGGTCGGCGCCGCACCAATCGGGGTCTGGTACTCCGTTGCACTCAAACTTCTCGGCGTCGTAGGTTTCCCAGTCGGCAGGCACATAGCTGTTGCAGCCGGAGCCCGGCACCGAGTTCAGACACGCCTGGGAAGGCCCATCGGCATTTTGCGCCTGCGAGGCATCGAACACCACGATGCGCTGGATTGCACCATCGGGCAGCGGCTGAGACGTGCGTTTGATGGCTTGGAGAACGTTCCAGTCAGCCTGAGGCAGGTTTGAGGCGATGCTCGCCGTCCGGGCACCATCTTTCACCGCTGCGTTCACGCCCAGGTAGTCGCGGAACAGCATCCCGACTTCGAAGAGTCCAAAGACCAGAAACAGCAGTACCGGGGTAACAAACGCTGCTTCGACGAGCGCGGCACCGCGGTCGCGGCGATCATTGCCGCTAGGCCGGAAGAACCGGAGCGGTCGGGTGCGCGAGAAAGGAGGTGGCGTTGAGCGATACACGATAAGACAAGAGAGGCCGCTCGATCGAGCAGGCCATGTACAAGTCCATCGGCAACTTTCGCCGCAAGCCGTAACTATTGGTGGGAAAGCGGGCCTTTTGGCCTACGCCTTCGAATCGGAGAAAAAATCAGCCCTACCGGGCTGGAATCACTCCGGGATGATGTCGACGAGCCGGCGACCGCGACGGCGGCCAAACTTTACTCGTCCATCAACTTTGGCAAACAACGAGTCATCGCCGCCACGGCCGACGTTTTCACCGGGGTGAAACTTGGTGCCGCGCTGGCGAATGATGATGGAGCCCGCAGTTGCGAACGTTCCGTCGTAGACCTTCACGCCAAGCCGTTGGGCGTTGGAATCGCGACCGTTGCGGGTTGAACCGCCACCTTTTGTCTTTGACATGATTCAGCCCTTCTTGATCTTGGTGACTTCGATGGTAGCCAGCTTCTGGCGATGGCCCCACCGCTTGCGGTTGTTCGACTTGTTCTTGTAGACGAACCCGTCGATTTTGGGGCCAGTGGCGTCAGCGACAATCTTGGCCGTAACCGACGCGTTGGCGAGTTCGGACTTGGTGGAGAGCACGTTGGCACCATCAACAACAAGAACTGCCGGAAGATCGACGACATCGTCGATACTTCCCAAGCGTTCAACGTTGAGCTGCTGGCCCTCTTCTACCCGGTATTGCTTGCCACCGGTGGCGATCACTGCGTACATCGTCTGCCCACGCTAGCCGAACTATGGGCCAATCAGACACTCGGGCCGACTTTCCGAAACTACAACCCACCCGGGATGGTCGTGGTCGTGGTTGTCGTGGTCGTTGTGGTTGTCGTCGTGGTGGTCGTGGTGGTTGTCGTCGGGTTCGGAGCCTGCGTGGTAGTAGTGGTCGGCTGCGTTGTGGTGGTGGCTTGCGGGGCGGCGGTCGTCGTTGTCGTCGCCGTCGTGCCTGGGTCGGGGCGGCCGTCGACTGGGGGAACCAGTCGGAACGGCACGGTACGACGGTTCACCGATACATCGAAGGGGGTGGAAACCGAGGGGGTGGTGGCATCGACGTAGGGGTTTTCACCCACGTTTGTCGGACCGAAGCCGTCGTCCCAGCACTCGTCCCAATCGTTGGCAGCGAAGTTCGGTCCCTGCATGTTGCACGTCGATGAGACGGTGCGTCCGCCAGCACCCACATAATCCGTGTCGTTGGAGATCGTAAAGACAATGACGTCGCCCTCAGAGTCGACGTACTCGACCGCCAGCTGCGGTACCCACGTATCATGATCCACCCAATAACTAACGTCCTTTACCGTGCCCGTGATCGTGCCGGTGTAGATCAGCGCTTGAGTGCTGGCTTTAACCTCAGGGTTGTTGCCATCATCGGCATAGGCGTCGAGCGTGAATTGACCCTTCTGGTCAATCCTGATCGATGGCGTCAGCGTAGTGCGGTCGAAAATGACTACGCCGGCCGCACTGCCGGTGCCGGCGCGATAGGCCTCCCACCGGTAGGTGAGCGGATCGTTCTCCGGATCCGAGGCACTCGCGCTGGGGGTGAAGCGCACACCTGCGTCTGCGGTCACGGGGCCATCAACAGTAATCGTTGGCGGACTGTTGGGCCGTGGTCCGGGGTTGAGACGGAACTTTCCGCCAGGGAATCCGACCCAGGAATCGATGTTCGGCCCGGTGATATCGATGATTTCGGCATCGACCCAGTCGACTGACTCGCCAACCGGAGTCGACGGGCAATCGACCTCAGCGTTGCCGTTCACGACGCAACTCTGCACATCGGTTGAACCATCGGGTCGAGTGAACTCGATGACCACGGTTGATCCAAGCGCAACCCGCTCGCCGAATTCGTTGAACAGATCAACCTCGACCTGCGGCGTCCACGTGGTGCCGTCGTTCCAATACGACTCGTCGATTCCGGTTGGCGAAATTTCGCCACTGGTGATCGTGATCCACGCGCTGTCGGTCGATTCCCAGCCAGCAGAATCGGTCGCCTTGATCTCAAGTCGATGCGTTCCGGGTTGGGTCCAACTCACCTCGAGCGTTTCGGTGTTTCGCGGACCCAGGTACGTGACCGATCCGCCGACACCGGTCCAGTTGATAACGAAGCTGTCGCCATCGGCATCGGTCACTGAGCCATTCTGCGTGTGGGCTACGCCCGGCCTGATGGTGGCATCGGGGCCGGCATCGACCGACGGGGGGCCACCTGCCAGCGTCGTCGGTGGCGGGACGGTCGAGGTTGTTGTTGTCGGAGGCGGAGCAACGCTCGAAACTGCCGTTGGACCGTCTCCGAACTGTGGAGTTGGCGCAAGGGTGGGTGGCGCCTGACCACCGATTTCAGCGGCCGTTTCGACCGTCTCACCCTCGATGCTGTCATCGAGGGTGCCCAGGGCCGCAACGACGCCAACAATAAAGATGGTGAGGAGCAGGACGTACTCGATGAGCACGGCACCGCGGTCGCGTTTCGCGGCAGATGTGGCAAGACGTTTCGAGAACGCACTGAAGAGGGGCACACCGGGGTGATCGACACTCGAGGTGGATTTCTAGAGGGCCGAATGGCCCATTTCGTCCTGATTTTTCAGTAGTTGAGCAGTTTCTGGTCAAGAACGAAACCGCCGCCCTCGCAGTCCTCGCACAAGTGAGACATCGATTCGATGAGTCCTTCGCCGATCCGCTTCCGCGTCATTTCGACCAAACCAAGATCGGAGATGTCATAGACCTGCGTGCGGGTTTTGTCGCGGGCGAGGGCCTCTCGGAACACCCTGACGACCTCTTCGCGGTGTGACTTCTTCTCCATGTCGACGTAATCGATCACGATGATTCCACCGATGTCGCGCAGGCGAAGCTGTCGAGCGATTTCTTCGGCCGCTTCAAGGTTGTTTCGGTACACCGTCTCCTCAAGGGACGACTTTCCGACATTCTTGCCGGTGTTGACATCGATCACGGTAAGCGCTTCGGTGCCTTCGATGATGAGCGAGCCACCCGACTTCAGCCAGACCTTTTTGTCGACGGCCTTGCGGATCTGCTCGCTGATGTGGTGCTTTTCGAACAGGCTGAGCTTTTCGTTCTTCGAATCGTAGAACTGCACCCGGTCGGCCAGAGCCGGTGTGATGCTGGCCACGTAGTCGCGGACCTGCTCGTAGAGTTCCTTGTCGTCAATGATGACGCCTCGGTAGTCCTTGCTGAACTCTTCACGGATGAGCCGCAAGGACAGATCGGGCTCGCGATAGAGAAGGGTTGGCCCCTTCGACTTGGCCGCAAGCGCCTCGATATCGGTCCACTGCTGGGCCAGACGGGCGATGTCGTTTTCAATCTCTTCAGCGGTGACGTTTTCGGCTGCGGTGCGCACGATGAGTCCGTGGCCCTTTGGCCGAACTCGGTCGAGAATGGTGCGAAGGCGTTTCCGTTCCTTGTCGGGAAGGCGCTTGGAAATTCCGTAGGTATCGCTATTTGGCACGAGCACCACAAAGCGGCCCGGAAGCGAGACTTCCTGGGTAAGGCGAGCACCTTTGTGCGCAATGGGGTTCTTGGTGACCTGGCAGATAATGGTCTGCTTGGCCTTCAGCATCTGCTCGATACGAGGGCCGCCACCTCGGGACTTCTTGTCGGCATCAGGGTGCTGAACATCGCCGCGGTACAGCACGGCGTTCTTTGGCGTGCTGATGTCGACAAATGCGGCTTCCATTCCCGGAAGCACGTTCTGGACCCGGCCAAGGTAGATGTTGCCGTGAATCTGCGCGACGTCGTCCGACGGGCGAGATACCGAATGCTCGATGAGGGCTCGGCCCTCGAGAACGGCGATCTGGGTGGCATCGTCGTGACGGCTCACACACATCATGTAGCGGCCAACCGGCTTGCCGTTACGCTCGCGACCCTTTCGGGCTTCAAGCTGCTCTTCGTCGAGTTCGACACCGGGGCCAGTAAGCGCCGTTACCGGCTGGTTGCCCCCGCCACCGCCGCCACGGCGACGACCGCCCCGGCGACGTCGACGCTTGTTGCCGTCTTCGCCCGAGCCTTGGCCCTGTTGGTCCTGGTTACCGTTGGTGCGTTGATTGTTCTGGCCGCTTTGACTGTTCTGGTTGTTCTTGCCCGAGTTCCGGTTTCGTCCGCTACCGGAGTTCCCGTTCTTGCCCGAGTTGTTCGCACCGTCGCCAGACTTGTTTTGCCCGCGGTTGCCGTCTTGGTTGTTGCGACCGCCTTGGTTTCGCTGACCACCGCGACGTCCACGGTTTCGGCCCGACTTTTTCTCGCCGCCATCTGCACCGCCGGATGCGCCAGAGTCGGCGACGACGGGAGCAGGACGAGAGTCGCCGATCTTTGGCTTACTCGGCGCTCCCTGAGCAGCACCAGCCGCCCGAGAGACGCCCTCAGAAGTTCCCGCGTTTGCAGAACCAGATCCGCCGCGACCTCGACCGCGCGAACCGCGCCGCCGTTTTCCGCCGGAATTTGTGTTGTCAGAGTCCGAGTTTAAGGGGCCAGAATCGCTAGACGATGCCCCGCTGCCTGATGCTGATTGGTTGTGTTGTGACGCTGGCGGCTGCTTGCCTGCCGAGTCGCCACCGACCGGTTGGTCGGTCATGTGTTTCCCTTCTCATACCGCGAACACCTCGGTGTTGGCAGTAGTGGGCGCGCCGGCGACGAGAGGTTCTCGAGCGGGCTCGCCTTCGTTGTAAATAATCCATTGATGGGTTCGGAGAACCCGGGCCGTCTCTTTCGACGGCATATCGATCGCTGCAAGGAATTCAGCAGGGCGGAGAGCCCGCGGCTGGGTGCCGAGTTCGGCGACAAGTCGGGGTCCATCGACGTCGGTGCGGTGTTGCACCTGAAGGTCCAGTATCTGGGGCCTTATGTCGTCGGTCATCTTCTTACCTTTGCGTTCCCTGTCGAGGAGCAGACTATCTGCTGCGAGCGTGGTATCCACGATGCGCTGCAATGACGGTGCATCGAGCGTGGTCGCGAACTCCCAACTGCAACTGGTAACCGCCTGCTGGAGCGACAGTTCCTTTCTATTGATTTCGGCGAGCGCCTGAACAGTGATGCCATCCGGGGTCGCCGTGTCGATTGCTCGACGAGTGGTCTCAAGGTCGAGAACTCGAGCGGTTGTAGCGCCACTTTCCTGGGCGCTTGCCGCCTGAGCCTCTGCTTCAGCGGCATTGGCCGCCAAACGAACATCGGGATCAATATCGATGTCGAGAAACTCGCCTTCTGATTCGAATCCTGTCGGCAGTGCCAGCCCAAAGTGGAGCTTTAGCCGAGGATTGAACCCTTCGCTGTACGCCACCGGAAGGTTGATCCGCCGGAGCGAACGTTCCCACACGCGGGCCATATCACGGTGACTCGTAAAGCGAATCTTTCCGTGTTTGGCATACCGCAAGCGTATTCGCGAGGGGTTTGGGCGGGTCACCTTACGCGCTGCCGACCGGGGTTCGGGTGGGCAACAGGGTTACGGGTACCGCTCCCCCACTTGCCAGATCCTGTCCGGTTCCCTGACTTCCGCCAGCAGGTGGAGTGGCCGAAGCAACGACGTGTTCGATGCCGTAACCCGTGCAGGCACCGCAGTCATAGCACGGGGTCCACCGGCAATCTTCGAGACCGACCTCGTCGAGGGCGTCGCGCCAGTCCTGCCACAGGAAATCCTTGTGCAAGCCGGCGGACAGGTGCTCCCAGGGCAAAACTTCGTCCTCGTGGCGGTGCCGGAACGCGTAGTACTCGGCCGACAAGCCAGCGTTTTCCATGGCGTTCATCCAGAGGTCGCGGTCGAAGAACTCCGACCACTCTTGAAAGACGCCGCCGTTGCGCCAGACCTCTTCGAGTACCGGCCCGAGTCGGCGATCGCCGCGGCTGAGCATGCCTTCGATGAGGGTGGCCTTGGGGTCGTGCCACTTGAACTGCACGCCGTGTGATTTGCGGAAGTCATCGCGCAGCAAGTTCATCTTGCGTTGCAGTTCTTCTTCGGTGTTTTGGCCAAACCACTGGAACGGGGTGAATGGTTTCGGCACGAACCCACCAACCGACACGGTGACCGAGGCCGACTTGTTGTACTTCTTGCCAATCGCGACGCAGTTGCGTGCCAGTTCGGCGATGCCGAGAGTGTCGACATCGGTTTCGGTGGGTAGTCCGGTGAGGAAGTAGAGCTTTACTCGCCGCCAGCCTTGGGAGTAAGCCGATTCGACCGCCCCGTACAGATCTTCCTCACGGATAAGTTTGTTGATGACCTGGCGCATTCGCCAGGTGCCGGCCTCGGGGGCAAAGGTAAGACCGGTTCGTCGAGCGTTTTGGATCTGGGCCGAAAGTCCAACCGTAAAGGCATCGACTCGAAGACTCGGCAGCGCAACCGATACTCGGCCCTCGTTGTAGTCGGAATCCATGGCGTCTTCGACCACGGACTGGATGCCACTGAAGTCAGCGGTACTGAGCGAAGTGAGCGACACCTCGTCGTAACCGGTGCGACGAAGACCGTCTTGGATCATCGACTTCACCTGTTCGGCAGGCCGCTCGCGAACTGGGCGGGTGATCATGCCGGCTTGGCAGAAACGGCAGCCTCGGGTGCATCCCCGGAACACTTCGACGTTGAGCCGGTCATGCACGACCTCGGTAAGTGGCACGAGTTGGTTCTTTGGATACGGCCATTCAGCAAGATCGGCGAGCGTTGCCTTTTCGACCTCTTCGGGCACATCGCTGTACTTGGGAACGATGGCGCTGATTGGCCGCATGGTTCCGCCGTCGGCGGGCTCGGCGTCGTAGCTGATCTCATACATCGACGGCACGTACACACCGGTGACGCTGCTGAGCTTACGAAGCAGATCTTCGCGGGAGCCCTCGGCCCGGCCGCTGGCTTTCCACTCGCGAATGACGTCGGTGATATCGCCCACAACTTCTTCACCATCGCCAAGCACAAAGAAGTCGACAAAGTCGGCAAGCGGTTCGGGGTTGTAGGTGCAGTGGCCGCCAGCGGTGACCAACGGGTGATGTGCTTCGCGATCGGCGGCCCGAATGGGCACGCCAGCAAGGTCGACACAGTTGATGAGATTGGTATAGGTGAGTTCGGCCGACAAGTTGAACGCCAACAGGTCGAACTCGCCGGCCGGCATGTGCTGGTCTACCGAGAACAGCGGGATGCCCTTTTCACGCATGAGCGCCTCGAGGTCGGCCCACGGCGCATAGGAGCGTTCGGCGACGGCATCGTCGCGTTCGTTGATGATCTCGTAGAGGATCTGGAGACCCTGGTTTGGAAGGCCAATCTCGTAGGTGTCGGGGTAGGTGAAGAGCCACGACACCTTGTGCGGTGCGTGATCAGGCTGCTGCATGCCGTCTTCACAGCCGATGTATCGAGCAGGCTTTTCGACCAGCGGAAGAATGTCTTCGATCTGGTTCCAGAGGGATTTCATGATGGATGCAATGGTACTTGGTCTTTGGAGGTTGCTTGGTGCCGTGCGGTCTTGGGTAGTGGGGGTGTCTCGGGTCTTGGGTCGCGGATGGGTTGTGGACTCCCCGTCGTCTGAGGCGTGCACTGCGCTGTCGGCTGACCTCCGAAGCAGGCCTTCGGCCTGTCCCCTTGGCTGAGACTCGCTGCGCTCGTGGGGAGCGGCTTCTCCGCAAATCGCCGACATCACAGCACCCACCCCAGCCGACTCGCCCGCAACCGAAAAGGGTTCCGACACAGGTGTCAGACACGAGTGTCGCGGGCGCCGGCCAAAGAAAACGAAATACGGTTCCAGACACTGTGCTTTCAGCCACTGTGCTTTTTGTGAACGGCGTTCCGACACTGGTGTCTGACACGAGTGTCGCGGTGGGGGTGCGACAGCAGTTTTCCGTCCGGAGGACGGCCCGAGCGGAGCGGAGAAGCAGTACGTCGCCCGAAGGGCTAGTCGAAGCGGTGGATGTGGACGCTTAGTACTAGGCCTATTGCGGCGAAGCTGGTTATGACGCTGGAGCCTCCGTAGCTGACAAAGGGAAGCGGAATGCCGGTGACGGGCATGATGCCCAGGTTCATCCCTACGCTTTCGAACAGCTGGAACAGCAGCATGGCGAGCACGCCGACGCACAGCATGGTGCCGGTGAGGTCGAAGGAGAGCGCGGCTATTCGCCATATTCGAAAGATCAGCGCCGCATACAGCACGAGGAGCGTGGCGCTGCCGGCAAAGCCGAGCTCTTCGCCGGCGACGGTGAAGATGAAGTCGGTCTGCTGCTCGGGCACCAGGTTGCTGCGGGTTTGGGTTCCCTCAAACAAGCCCTGACCCCAGAGTCCACCGTTGCCGATAGCGATCTGGGCCTGGTCGACGTTGTACCGGGCGGTCTTGGCTTCGGGCGTGTCGGGATCCTCGTCGACAAAGGAGGTGAGGCGGGCGATCTGGTAGGCCTTGAGCTGGTCACTGCCCCACGCCGCACCGCCCAGCAGGGTGAGCAGCATCAGCGCCACAACCACCTGACGAGGCTTGATACCGGCCACCAGAACCATGGCCGCCATGATGGCCAGGTACACCAGAATCGTCCCGAGGTCGGGTTGCAGGTAGATAAGCGCCATCGGCACGCCGGCGAGGCCGGTTGCCACGCCGAGGTCACGGAAGCTCACCGACTCTTGGCGCGACGCGAAGAAGGTAGCCATGGTGACGATAAGCACGACCTTGCCCAGCTCGGATGGCTGGATCTGGAAGCCCGCAAACTGGAACCAGGCCTTGGCGCCGTTGACCCGGCGGCCCACCAGCAACACGGCAATGAGTAGCGCAACGATCGTGCCGTAGCCGAGGGGAACAAGCGCCCGAAGTTTGCGGTAATCGATGGCGGCGACGACCGCCATGACAACACAACCCAGGGCCACAAACATGAGTTGGCGGGTGAAGAACCCCAACGCCGCCGGTTGCTCGGGGGTGGATGGCCCGCGGGTGGCAGAGAGCACCAGCAACGCCCCGAACAACGCGATAGCCACAACGATGGCCACGAGGCCGTAATCGATGTGATGCCACCAGACCGGCTTGTCTCGTGCGACGCGTCGGGAGACGCCGAGGGTGGTCACTGGTCGTCTCCCTCTGCATTCTCACCGGATTGGTCGTCCGGTTGACTCTCGGGGTCGAGCGGCTCTTCTTCTTTGCCCGCCGCTTCGAGATCGCCGTCGGCTTCGACGCTGACCGAGCCTTGGCCGCCGGGTCCGATCTCGGGCTCGTCTCCTACGTTTTCATCGAGTTCTTCGAGGTCGAGTTGACCATCGGTGGTGACGCCTTCGAGCCCGGCGAAAGAGTTCTCGGCAAAGAACGCCTCGCGAACCTCGTCGGCAGTTCGGGCTTGTCCGACTTCGCCCAACGCAATCGCACGGAACAGCTTGGCGATAAGCGGTGCCGCCGAGCGGCTGCCAAAGCCGGCCTCTTCAAGAATCGCTACGCCGACCCGCGAAGGGAGCCGTCGAGTTTGGTCGGGTCGCAGGTTGGTTCGGGTATCGACGGGTCCGTAGCCAGCGAAGAGTGCGTTATCGGCTCGGTTATCGCGCTCTGACGTTCCGGTCTTTCCCGCCACCGGCCACTTGTCGTGGGGGAACTCGATGTCGGCAAAGGCTTGGAAAGCTGTACCGCCGTTTTGGAGCCGGGCGCCGGTTGAGAGGAACACATCTTCTTTGGTGGGCACGGCCAGAAGGCCGGCAAGAATTCGGCTCGACATCTCTTCGGGAATATCGAACTCGTAGGCGATGCGGGGTTCGAACTTGAGCAGTACCTCGCCCTTGCCGTCGTCGGCCTTCAGCCCCGACGACCGAACGGAGGCAACAATGTTTGGGTTGAACATGGTGCCGCCGTTGGCGAGGGCGGCGTATGCGTTTGCCAGCTGTAGCGGCGTGACGGTGAGGTCGGACTGCCCGATGGCCAAGGTGATGTTGTCGCCCGAGCGCCAGTCGGGGTTGGGGAAGATCTCGGGTTGCGCGTTGTGTCGCTCGAGTCGCCGCTCGGGAGTGGGCACATAGCCGCGGCTTTCGGTGGGCAACTCGACGCCGGTTGCGCTACCGAACCCAAACCGCTCGGCGATTTCCTGGATGGCGTTGTTGTCGTCGTCGTTGTCGTTGATCCAGAAGCCTTCACCGAGCTGGTAGTAGTAGTCGTCGCTTGATGCTGTGAGGGACGTTTCGAGGTTGATGTCGACGTACTCGGATCCGGCGTTCTTGAACAGACAGCCAGCCGATTGCTGCCCCTCGACGCCTTCATCATCGGTGGCTTTGATCTGGCAACTCTGCGCCGTGTAGAGGCCATCGTGGGTGATGAACTGGTCCATCTCGGGGATATAGGGCTCGGAGCCGAACAGGTCATATTCGTGGGCGGCGATGGCCACGAACGGCTTAAAGGTTGACCCTGGCGCGTACTGGCCGGTAATGGCGCGATTCACGAACGGGTTGTTCAGCGACAGCAACTGCTCGTAGCGATCCTGCGGGATGCCGCCGACAAACTCGGAAATGTCGAAGGTTGGATTGCTGGCCATCGCCCGAATCTGGCCGGTGCGCGGATCCATGATGACTGCTGCGCCACCGGTGGCGGTAAACGGTGGATCGGCCGGATCGTCGGGTTCTTGCAACTGAGCATTGGCGAGAGCTGCGGCGAGTTCGTCCTCGGCCCGGGCCTGTAGGTCGATGTCGATGGTGAGCCATATGTCGTTACCCGGCTGGGGAAACTGCCGCTCGTCCTCGAACTCGCGGACGACTCGGTTGAGCGAATCGACTTCGAACTTGCGTTGGCCAGGTACCCCACGAAGCTGGTCTTCGAAGAGCCGTTCGATGCCTTCTTTGCCGATCTCGTCACGCTTGAGATAGGGCTTCTGCGAGAGATCTTCGACGTAGTTGGGGTCGTCGATGGCCGGTGGTTTGATGTCGTCCCATTCGCTGCCGATACGACCAACCCAACCAAGAATGTGGGCGGCGTACTTGCCGTAGGGGTAGTACCGAACCGACCGCTCGCTCACCGTGACGCCCGGGAACAGGTCGGCCCGCTCCCCCACGAGAACGAGCAGGTCTTCGCTGACGTCCCAGGCCACCGGGACTTTCTCGAGGTTGGTGTAGTTCTGGTCGTCTTTGGCGTTCATCAGGTCGGAGACTTTGATGAGTTCGCTGCGGCCACTTCGGTTGATCTCGACGGCGAGACGGCGGAAAATCTCGCGCTGAAACTCGAGCCGTTCGTTGACGTCTTCGGTGTCGGTGTCGTCCCGCGGCGAGTTGGCGTTGAGGACGTTGCGATCGATTTCGACCACGTTGGTGAGTCGGTTCTCGACCAGTACCTTGCCGTTCTTGTCGAGGATCCGACCGCGTGGGCCTTGCTCGCGCACCACCCGGATGATCTGCGACTCGGCTTGGGCCTGGGCTTCCTCGGCCGCGACGACCTGCACAAACCACAGCCGGATGAAAAGCGCGATGAACAACGACGCACAAATGATGGCGATGATTCGGAGGCGGTAACGGGTGAGTTCTGGTGTCATGGCTTGACCTAGGTTGCTGCCCGCAGCTCGTGCGGTCGGCCGTAGCTCCACCGCACGACGGCCATTATCGCAGGTGCAAACAGCGCGTTGAGTAGCGCGACACCAAGAATCAGCGTGAGCAGGCTCTCGGCGGCGAGGTCTCGCCCAACCAGTGTTGACACGACGGCGAGCGCAACAACACCCAACCCGCTGGCCACCGCGCATGACCCGGAGGCGAACCACCATGTCGGCCGGAACGCCACCTCGCCGGCAAGGCCGGCGCCATAGGCCACTAGACAAAAGGTGAGGGCGGCGAGACCGGTGGGGATATCGAGCAGAATGTCGTAGGCAAGACCCATCCAGAACGCGGCGAAGGCACCCCGGTGAGGGCCGGCAACAAAGCCGCTGATGACCGCCACCGCTAGCACGATCTCGGGTGCGACGCCGGCTACCCGAACATCGGCGAACAGCGTGGTCTGCAGCGCGAGCGCAAGGATGGTGACCACGGTCATTCGAAGGCCGATGGTAAGTGGCGACATCTACTCGGCCGCCTCGTAGAGCACGACGTTGACAAACCCGATGTCGGTGGGATTGGCGTTGAGAGCCACCTTGAGTTCGAGGCCGCGGTCTTTGTCGATGACATCGCTCACCGTACCGATGGCGAGCCCGGGTGGGAACCGGCTGGTGCGCCCGCCGCTGGTGATAATGAGATCTCCCACCGAAACCCCATCGGAAATACCTTGGTCGACGGTCATCTGTCGGGGCGAGCCCGCCCCATCGCCATGGGCAAGGCCAACTTCACCGTCGGCGGTGACCCGGATACCAACCGTAAACTCGGGGTCGGTGATGAGTTGCACCGTCGAGCGGTTTCGCCCAGCTTCGAGGACTCGACCCACCAAGCCGCTGCCGGTAACTACCGGCATCCCGTCGCGGATTCCGTCGAGCTTGCCTTTGTTGATCTCGACCGATTGACCCGAGAAGTTTCCGAGGGGTCCCGACACAACTTCGGCCAAAAGAACCGGAATGTCGAGCACCGATTCGAGGCCGGCCACGTCGCGGATCCGCTCGAGTTCGTCCTCTTCGACCTGGGTTTGAAACGCCTGGCCTTCAAGTTCGGCGATTCGGGCGCGAAGCTCAGCGTTCTCGGCTTCGAGTTCGCCGTAGTTGAAAAGTCCGTCGGCACCGTTGGTGATGGGATCGGAGATGGCGTCGCCAACCGAGCGCACCGGAGCAAAAACGTTCCGGAGGCCGCTTTGTGCCGTCTCGAGGGGACCAAACCCGCGAAAGTCGAGGGTCAGCAGCGTGAGGGCCGTGAGGACCAAAAGCCCAATGGTGTACCACGAACGACCGCGTTGCGTGGGCGCTGCCATGGTTTCCTAACTGAACCCGGTTATCCCATGCTCGACGAGAACAGGATGCCCTTGAGCGCTTCAAATTCTTCGAGCGACTGACCGGAGCCGAGCGCAACGGAGTAGAGCGGATCGGGAGCGATGTAGATAGGCATGCCGGTTTCGTTTTGCAGGCGTGCATCGAGCCCGTTGAGAAGAGCGCCACCGCCGGCCAGGGTGATGCCCTGCTCCATAATGTCGGCGGCCAATTCGGGCGGGGTCTTGTCGAGGGTGAGCTTGACGGCATCGCAGATAGCCGCAACCGGCTCTTCGATGGCTTCGCGAATCTCGTGCGTGTTGATCATGATGGTCTTGGGCAGGCCCGAGACGAGGTCGCGGCCGCGAATTTCGGACTGCAGCTCCTGGCGCATGGGCCACGCAGATCCGAGGGCGATCTTGATCTCTTCGGCGGTGCGCTCGCCGAGCGCCACGCTGAATTCCTTCTTGATGTACTGGATGATTGAATCATCGAGATCGTCGCCGCCGATGCGAGCCGACTGGCTGGCGACAACGCCGCCGAGAGAGATAACCGCCACCTCGGTGGTACCTCCGCCAATGTCGACGATCATGTTGCCGGTGGGTTCCTGAACGGGGAGCCCGGCACCGATGGCGGCGGCCATGGGTTCTTCGATGATGTAGGCGGGCTTGCGCGCGCCGGCGAATTCGGCGGCTTCCTGAACGGCGCGTCGCTCGACACCGGTGATCCCCGAAGGGACGCAAATAACCATGCGAGGTTTTGCCCATTTGCGATGGTGCACCTTCTGGATGAAGTAGCGGAGCATCTTTTCGCAAATATCAAAGTCGGCAATGACGCCGTCCTTGAGCGGACGGATGGCTTGAATGTGGCTGGGCGTGCGGCCGATCATTCGTTTTGCCTCGGCACCGACAGCCAAAGGGCGCCCGTCAACAACGTTGACCGCCACAACCGACGGCTCGTCGAGGACGATGCCTTCGCCGCGCAGGTACACGAGGGTATTGGCGGTGCCGAGATCGACCGCCATGTCGCGACCCATCACCATGCCAATTGAGCTGAGCATATCTACCATATTGTGCGGCGCTGCCTTCAGATCGTGCGTCACGATCAAACGAGGTGATCGTATGAAACTTCCCAAGAATCTTGTGGGAGCCCGAAGGCCCCTACTCCGAGGGAGATCTTAGAACAGGCTCGTAACCAAACGGCAACGAGACGCCTGGTTAGCGCTAAATATGCAGGTCAGAGCACTTTCACATTAGCAACATGAGCAACATGGCGCGCAAACGCCACTTTGCGCCCTTTAGGGTCATGTCAAACCGGGGAAGAAAATTCCGATTTCTCGTGCGGCCGATTCGTTGCTGTCGGAACCGTGGATCAGGTTCTCGGTCATTTCAATGCCAAAGTCACCGCGAACGGTTCCCGGAGCCGAATCGGCGGGGTTGGTGGCGCCCATCATCGAGCGAACCAACGCAAAGGTCTCGTCGGTAGGACCTTCGACAACCATGGCGACAACCGGACCACGGCCCATAAAGGCTTTGAGGTCGGGGTAGAAGGGGCGCTCAAGGTGCTCTTCGTAGTGCTGATCGAGCGTCTCGCTACTCAGGGTGCGAAGTTCCATCGCAGCAAGGGTGAACCCACGCTGCTCGAACCGAGAAACGATCTGGCCAACAAGGCCACGCTCGACAGCATCAGGCTTACAAAGGACAAGGGTACGACTACTCATAGGCCGACCAATGTAGCGGCTCCGGTGCTGAACCGGGCCGACACGTCTACTGTGCAGCGAACACCTGCACCTCAGCCAGCGACAGGTACGACTGGTTGGGGTCTCCGTTGCCGTTGTACATGACCCGCACATACCGGCCGGTTGTCGGCGCCGACAGGTTCAGACTCACATTGACGGCGGTCGTGATGTTGGCAGACTCCCAGACCTGGGCGTTGGCCTCGAGCTGCGCAAACGTCATTCCTGTCATGTCGATGTCAGAGATGAACACCTTGAAGTTGTTCAATCGGAACTGGCAGCAGGTCGTGCGGTTGAAGAGCGTCACGTTCTGGATGTCATGTGACTGGCCAAGGTCGACCTGCCACCATGCGTTCACATCCTTGGCTGTATGGGTGAAGGAGTTGCCGGCGGTGTTGCCATCGTTTGCTCGACTTGCCAGCCCGCCAAAGTCGGTCGAGGACTGCTTCGCCACACCAAGGGGCGCCACGTTGCTGATGGTCGGCGCAACCGTGGTTGTAGGCGCAGCAGTGGTAGTCGTGGTGGTAGGCGCAGCGGTAGTGGTGGTGGTGGTGGTGGTTGCAGTCAGTGCAATCGGAATGAGACGCATGCGGCGAACCCACGATCCGTCCTCCCGTTCGGAAATCCTGATCGTGTAGTTGGTGTTCGCGCCAAGCCCCACCCGCGTGTGGGTTCCTGAACCGTACTGTTCGACCCGATCGGTGTGCAGGCCAACTCCGTTGCGCCACTGAATGACGTTGGACTGGCCAACCCCCTGGACGAAGAACGAGTTGGAGCTCTCGTCCTGAGTGAACAGGTCACCCTCGATCTCGTAAACCCCAGGCTGGCCTACCGAGAACGTGCACTCGATGTAGTTGGTGTTGTCGGGGCCGTTGCGAATTGGGTTACCACTATTAATTGTTCCGACGACGGGCTCGCCGTTGGTGAGGGACAGAAGTCGGAAGCGAGATCCGCTGATCGCGAACTCGTCCGCTTCACAGACCAGCTTCTCGGTGAAGCTCGGCGGAAGCGTCGACGTGGTGGGGGCGATGGTGGTCGTTGTGGTCGTCGTCGTGGTTGTGGTTGTGGTTACACCCGGAATGGTCGAAGTGGTGGTGGTCGCCGGTGGAATCGTGGTTTCCAGGGGCACGAAACCAATGATCGTGGGCATGGTGCCGATCTGCGATGCCGTGGTCACAACCTCGTCTTCGGTGTTGTCCTGGAGTTGTCCGAGTGCAACCAACGATCCGCCGACAATGACCGTGAGGAGGAGGGCGTACTCGGGCGCCGAGGCGCCACGCTCGGCCGCGACCCGAACAAGCCGGGCGGAAAGAGCTCGAAAAAGGAGTCCGAAGATAGCCATTGTTCGTAGCTTCGACATGCGGAGGGGATTTCCACATAGGCCAAACGGCCCGACCTTGCCGGCCAGCAAGATCCGACTTACCCGCCAGGACAGTTGCTTATTGCAGCGACATCAAGGCGGTGCGAGCCTCGCCGACTACATAGAACGAGCCGACGACAAGGATCGGCTCTTCGTCTTCAACGATTGATTGCGCCCGGTCGAGCGCTTCGGCCACCGGCGTTGCCACCTCGACGCTGGTACCGGCCGCAGTTGCCGCCGCCGCCACATCGGCGGCTGGCATCGCTCGCTCCGAGTCGGGGGCGGTCGCAATGACAAAGTCGGCGCTGGTGACGCCCAGGGCCTCGATAATCTCCGCAGGATCCCGGCCGGCCAGCATGCCGATCACAAAGACCCGTGAACCTCCGGCACCTATGTGTTCGCGAAGGGTTGCGGCCACGGCCTCGGCTGCCTCGGGCGTGTGGGCCGCATCGAGCACGATGAGCGGGTCGGCGCTAACCACCTCGAAGCGTCCGGGCAGGTGGACCTTGCCAAGTGCTTCTTCAACGACGTCGGCGGGAACTGGGCGGTCGAAGAACTCCTCGACCGTAGCGATAGCCACGGCTGCGTTCTGGCCCTGGTGCTCGCCGAGAAGCGACACAAAGACGTCTTCGTAGCGTTCGCGGGCGAACACGTCGACCATCGATCCGCCAACCGCCAGACGGTGGTTGGTTGACCCGAAATCGCGACGCACCCACTTGATGGCTGCCGGACCCTCAGCTTCGAAAACGCTGTAGAGCTCGGGGTCGGGTTCGCCCAGAATCAGCGTGCTATTGGGTTTGATGATCCCAGCCTTCTCGCTGGCGATGCGTTTGCGAAAGTCGCCCTGCCGGTCGGTGTGGTCGGTGCCGATACTGGTGACTACCGCGACCTGACCATCGACCACGTTGGTGGCGTCGAAACGTCCGAGGAGGCCAACCTCGACTACCGCAATATCGACGGCGATGTCGGAGAACCACTGGAGCGCGCCCGCCGACAGCAGCTCAAAGTATGACGGCTGCGGGTCGAGGCCGTCGCTAAACATGCGCAGATCGGTGATGACTCGGGCAAGCTCTTCGTCGGTGATCTGCTCGCCGTTGGTACGAAATCGCTCGTTCACCGACGTCACGTGCGGCGACGTAAACGAGCCCACGTGAAGACCCATAGCCACCAAGATCTCGGTGATCATCTGCACCGTCGACCCTTTGCCGTTGGTCCCGGTGACATGGATAACCGGATAGTTGTGATGCGGGTTGCCGAGCGCATCGACCAGCGCGTTCATGGCATCGAGCGACAGGCCTTCGATCTTGCCGGCGCTGATATCGGCACGCGCAGAAGCGCGCGCTTCAAAATTGATGCGCTGCGACAGCCAGCTCAGGCCTTCTTGGAGATCCATAAGACCCCGAAGTGTAGTTCCCGATTGACGTTGGACCGGCGACGAGGACGGCCAAGAAGACTAACTACGAAGCAGCCCGGCGAGGGCGCTCGTCGTTGTCTTTGTTGCCAAGCTCGAGCGTTGGTTCGGCATCGCTGAGCACGACATCTTTGGTGATGGTGCAGCTGATGATGTCGTCGCGGCTCGGAAGCTCGTACATGACGTTTACCAGCACCTCTTCGAGGATGGCTCGGAGACCACGGGCACCGGTTCCCCGGTTCAGAGCCTGGTCGGCGACAGCGCCGAGGGCCTCCTCGTCGAAGATCAGCTCGACATCTTCAAGCTCGAAGAACTTCTGGTACTGCTTCACCAGAGCGTTGCGAGGCTCGGTGAGAATACGAACGAGCGCTTCCTGTTCTAGGCTCGACACGGCGCCGATAACTGGCAGACGGCCGATGAACTCGGGGATGAGTCCGAACTTGGAAAGATCCTCGGGGAGAACCTGGGCGTAGAGCTCACCAAGGTTCTTGTCTTTGGCCTTGCGCACGTCGGCACCGAAGCCAACACCGGCGTTGCCAACCCGGCTCTCGATGATCGAGTCGATGCCGGCAAAGGCACCGCCCACGATGAACAACACGTTGGTGGTGTCGATCTGGATGAATTCCTGATGCGGGTGCTTGCGGCCGCCCTGGGGCGGAACCGAAGCCTGGGTACCTTCAAGAATCTTCAGCAGTGCCTGCTGAACACCTTCGCCGGACACGTCGCGGGTGATGGATGGGTTCTCGCTCTTGCGGGCGATCTTGTCGATCTCATCGATGTAGATGATGCCGGTCTCGGCCTTCTTGACGTCGTAGTCGGCAGCCTGGATGAGCTTAAGAAGGATGTTCTCGACATCTTCGCCGACATAACCAGCCTCGGTAAGGGCGGTGGCATCGGCGATAGCGAACGGCACGTTGAGGATGCGGGCAAGGGTCTGTGCGAGCAGAGTCTTGCCGCAACCGGTGGGGCCAAGCAGAAGAATGTTGGACTTTGCGAGCTCGACATCGGTGTCGCCGAGGCCGCCACTCTGTACCCGCTTGTAATGGTTGTAGACGGCAACGGAAAGGATCTTCTTCGCTGCGTCCTGGCCAATAATGTACTCGCCGAGGAATTCGAAAATTTCCTTTGGCTTGGGAAGTTCGCCCAAACCGAGGTCGGTTGCCTCGGCCAGTTCCTCTTCGATGATCTCGTTACAGAGGTCGATGCATTCGTCGCAGATATAGACACCTGGACCGGCGATGAGCTTCTTTACCTGCTTCTGTGACTTTCCACAGAACGAGCATTTAAGTAGCTCTCCACCTTCTCCGAACTTTGCCACTTCCTCGATCTCCCTTTAATCCCCAAATAGATTCGCACAAATGACGCTCGCTCGCTGGAACACAACTACAAGCTGTGGCCGAGCGGTCACCGTGCGACATAAACAACGGTCGCTTCGTTACTGATCGGGCAGTTACTCGACTGCCTTGATCGCGCCACTGTTATCTACATCATTTCGAGTATCGATAACTTCGTCGATAAGGCCATACTCTTTGGCCTCGGCGGCAGTCATCACGAAGTCACGGTCGGTGTCGGCCGAGATCTTCTCTTGGGTCTGACCGGTATGCCGGGCCAGAACCTGCTCGAGTGAAACCTTCATGCGGTTGATTTCGGCCGCAGCCAACTCGATATCGGATACCTGACCCTGGGCGCCGGAGTACGGCTGGTGGATGAGGATGCGAGAGTTGGGAAGCGCAAGGCGCTTACCGGGCGAACCCGCCGACAGCAGCACGGCGGCGGCAGAAGCAGCTTGGCCGAAGCAGATGGTGACGATGTCGGGCTTGATGTAGCTCATCGTGTCGTAGATGGCGAACAGCGCGTTGATGTCGCCACCGGGCGAGTTGATGTAGAGGTTGATGTCTTTATCGGGGTTCTCCGACTCAAGGTGCAGAAGCTGTGCACAGATGAGGTTTGCGACGGTGTCGTCGATGGGAGTGCCCAAAAAGATGATGTTTTCCCGGAGCAGTCGGGAGTAGAGATCGGAAGAGACCGTGCCGTTATTGGTCTTCTCGATGACGCTCGGCATGTAGTAATTGTGGATCGGCATGGCCGCTAGGCCGCCGACTCCGTCATACCGTTGCTGGACTTCACTCACTCGGTTTCACTCCCGGTGTTTTGGTTATTCCTCTTCGGATACCTCAGCGTCATTGTCGGCCGAATCGGTTGACTCGGGCTCTTCAATTTCGATGAGTTCGAGATCCGCTCGGTCGACGGGGTTACCGTCTTCGTCGACAATCTCTACCGATTCGGAGAGATCATCAAGCGCTTTGCGAATTCGTAGGTCAGAGCGTACCGCCTCAATCTGCCCAGCCGACTCGAGCTGTTCACGAATTACGGCAGAATCTTGGCCGAATGCCTCGGAAAGTCGCTCCATCTCTTCATTGACGTCGTCATCGGTGGCTTCAATATTTTCTGCCACAACGATGGCGCGGAGCGCCAGATCGACCCGGGCAGCCTGGTTTGCGCCTTCGCGAAGTTGCTCGGTGAAGTCCTCGGGGTCCATTCCGCTGAAGCTCAGGTACTGATCGAGGGTGAGCCCCTGCCCCTGAAGCCGCATGCTGAGATCTTGAATCCGGTTCTGCATCTCGGCGTTGACGAGCGCATCGGGAATGTCGTCCTCAACAAGGTTTGCCAAGGCTTCTGCGGTCTTGTCGTTGACCGCCATCGCCACCTGCTCGCGCTTGACGTTGCCCATCTTGGCGTCGATGTCGGAGCGAAGTGAGGCGACGTCGGCAAACTCGGTGTTGTCGGCGACGAACTCGTCGGTGAGTTCGGGGAGCACCGATTCCTTCACCTCTTTGACCGTGATGGTGAAGCTGATGTCGTTCTCTTCGTCGGGCGATGGGTGCTCGGCGGTGAACTCGACCGTGTCGCCGGCCGATGCGCCGGTGAGGTTGTCGTCGATCTCGGAAATTCCAACGGCGTTCGAGCCCACGACGTAGTCGTAATCCTCGGTGGTGAGGCCTTCGAGTTCTTCATCGCCCAGCTTGCTTGCGATGTCGATGGTGACGTGATCGTCGACGGCTGCTGGCCGGCTGACCTCGGAGAGTTCGGCGTGGGGCTGACGCACGCGGTCGATCTGATCCTGGATTTCTTCGTCGGTGAGCTTGGGGTTGGGAACCTCGATCTTGAGGTTCTTGTAGCCGGCGACGGTGATGATGGGGCGGGTCTCGACGGTTGCATCGAAGGTGACGTTGCCCTCTTCCTGCCCGCCGGTGATGTCGATCTCGGGTTGGTCGATCACATCGACGTCGAGTTCGGTTACCGCAGCCGCGTAGTAGTCGGGAAGTGCCTCGCGAAGGGCGTCCTCGCGGGCATAGCCGGCACCGAGCCGGGCCTCGAGGATCTTGCGAGGGGCCTTACCGGGCCGGAAGCCGGGAAGCTTTACCTCTTTGGCAAGACGCTTGAACGCCTTGTCGACTTCGGGCTCAAAGTCGGCAGCATCGATTTCGACGCTGATCTTGACCTTGTTGTCTTCGAGTTCGGTAACGGAGCTTTTCACCCTGCAATCCTGCTACCGAAGCGCCCTTGCGGACCAACCGGGCCGCACTATTCCCCTTGAGACTCCCTCGCATCCCCTCGCGACTCCCTCCCAACTCCGCCGCAACGGTAGCCGCCGGGTGAAACAGCTGCAGTGAACCCGCGAACGCACCGATACCCGGAACATGGCGGATCACCCGTTTCCCAACCAGTCCGAGCTGCCTCGCTCGCTCGACCTGAATCAGCCCTTCGATAGCCCCGACGACCCGGTTGACGACCCTGCGGCCCAGGATGCCGGCCAAACAGTCACCACAACGGTGCGGCACAGCAAACGCTCCGACCGGCTGCTCAGAGAGCACATGAACCCGCGCAACGTGGCGGAGATATGGCTAAAACGACTCATCGTTTTTCTGGTCGTCGCAGCTATTGCGCACGAAATCTTTGCCTCGTACTACGACCGCAAGATGACCAACGCGATTCGTGAGGTGTCAGGGCAGCAGGAAATCGAGGTGCATTGTCGCCGGGTGTGGGACGAAGTTCTCGACTTTCGGGTCAAGCCCGGATTCGTGTGGTTCGGCTCGGGCGTCGCCAATCTTCAGCTCAATGTTTGTCGCGATGCTGCTGGCTGGAGCTCGGACCAAGAAGACGAGGACAAGCGGGTTGCCGTGATGGTACTCACCCACGAACTCGCGCATTTGGCTGGGCATCACAACGAGTCGCTCACCGAGTGCGTGGCTATGTGGACCGTTCCACGAACCGCTGCTGCACTTGGTGCTCGACCCGAAGATGGAGCCTCGTTGGCCATCTGGTACTCGGCGAACTACAACCCTCGCCTTCCTGCCGCGTATTACGCCCCCGGCTGCCTCGACCGCTCTCCGCCAGACTCGCCACTTCTGCGCTAGCGGGCCAATGGCGGGTTGGGTCAGTCGGCGGTGTTTGGTGCCGCAGCGAATACCGCTAGAGTTGAGATCCGGATCAGCTACGATCCGATCCGCTTGCGGGTGTAGTTCAACGGTAGAACCTCAGATTTCCAATCTGATGATGGGGTTTCGATTACCCCCACCCGCTCCACAGCGCCAGTCGGCGCCGAACAACACAGTCAGCCCGGGCCCCACGGCCCGGGCTGACTGCTTTTTCAGCGAACTCCCAGTCCTGTATCCGTTCTTGCCTGCATCCGTTCTTGCCTGCACCCCTTCTTGCCTGTACCCCTTCTTGCTTGCCTGTACCCCTTCTTGGTCGATCTAACGTGCAGGTATGCAAGCCAATGGTGTGATTAATACGGTGCTCCTCGATCTCGACGGCGTGGTGCGTCACTTCGACCCGGCCCGCGTGGGACAGATCGAACAGAAGTACGAGCTTGCGGCGGGGCGCCTTCTGTCCGTCGCATTCGAGGACGAGCTCTTGACCATGGCAATCACGGGTCAGATCAGCAGAGAGGAGTGGACCGCTCGAATTGGCGAGATTGTTGGCTCACCATCAGCAGCCGAAGAATGGTTGACCGGTAGCCGAGGCACCGTTGACCCCGAAATGCTCGCCGAGGTCGCCGATCTACGCTCCAGAGGCGTCGTCGTCGCGGTGCTTACGAACGGCACGAGCACCATCCCTGACGAAATGCGCGAACTGGGCCTCGTCAACAAGTTCGACGCAATCTTCAACACCTTCGATATCGGGTACGCCAAACCCGACCGCCGAGCCTTCGAGCACGTCTGTCGAGAACTCGCCATCGAGCCCGCGTCGGTCTTCTTTACCGACGACTCCCCAACCAAGCTGGTCGGCGCCCAAGAGTTAGGTATGACCGTCCGACACTTCGTGGACGTACTTACGTTTCGGCAACATCTGAACGAGGTCGGCTTAGCGAGTTGAGCCCGAGGTGGACCTTGCATGAGAGAATAGTTCTATGAACATTGCGGTTCCGTTTCCCGATACCCAGCCCCCCGGCTACCAGTGGCTGGAAGGCGAGCGGCCCTTCGACCCGGCAATCGATCTACAGCTCGAGGCCCCGAGCGAGATCATCATGCTTACCGATCTCGGGTACGACGAGGCCGAGATAGCGAACAAGGCAACTCCAGTAGCTGCATCGAGCCCGTTCCGGGTGCTCAGCGACGAAGGCGCCGCCATGCTGTTGCACGTTGCCCGACAGCTCCGCCAGTTTGCCCGCCCCGCCGCCGATCGCATCGAGAACATGGTGCGTGGCGGCTGCTACCGGTCGAAGTGGCTTCGGGATCTCTGCACAAGCCCCGAGCTCACCGAACACCTCGGCGCGATGTACGGCATCGAGATTGCGCCGCACGCAATGCCCCTGCATCTCGGACACATCAACTTCGAACCCAACGCGATCGATGGAGCCGACGGCAAGCCCATCGACAAGTGGCACCACGACACCTTGCCGCTGGATTTTGTGATGATGGTGACCGACCCATCGATGGTCGACGGAGGACGATTCGAATACTTCGACGGCACCAAACATGAGGCAGCCGAGTTGGCCAGCAAGGGGCAAACGCCGCCACCAGAACGAACCGTGGCACCTGACTTCCCCGGCCCCGGCTACGCCATCGCCCTTCACGGCGACATGGTGGTGCACCGCGCCGGGCCACTGTTTTCCCTCGACGAGCGGATCACCATGGTCAACGGCTACGTGGCCCTCGATACGTCGGTCGATGACCAAAGCCGGTCGGCCGACCTCCTGTCGGTTGATGACCACCAAATCCTGTTCGCCGAATGGGCCAAAATGGTTGCATGGCGATCGCAGGGCCGCCTCAACACCCTCATCGATGAGATTGACTTCACCGACGACCCCGACACGGTGGTCGCCCAGCTCGAAGCGGCAATCGCCGACACGCAGCAGGCAATCAGCGACATGCGGGCCGGCGAGCGGGGCACCCTTCATTACGGGGGCTGAGGCCCTGCCTCTCTAGGCGTCTGGTTCAGCGGAACCGGTTCAGCGTGCCAAGCTAGAGCAGTGACTCCCCCGCCATCCGATTCTTATGCGAGCGCTCCCAGTGAGGAGCCCCAGCAACGACTTGCCGCGGGCTCATTTCACATCCCCAAAGTGACGCCCGAGGATCGTCGGCGGGTACTCACCGCGCTCCACGTTCTTCCCGAGGAAGGTTGGGCGCAGCGGTTCACGGTGATGATCACGCTTTCCGCTCTGGTGGCGATCATGGGACTCGACGCCAACTCCCCCGCTCTGGTTATCGGCGCGATGCTCATCGCGCCGCTCATGGCACCCGTCCTCGGCCTTGCCGCCAGCATTTCGATGGCGCTCGGCCGCCACGCAACCCGGTCGGCAATCACCGTGATCTTGGCCACCACCGGCGTGATCTTGCTTTCGTACCTGGTGGCCAAGCTGCTCCCCAACAACGAACTCCCCAACGAGGTTCTGGCCAGAACCCGACCCGACATTCGCGACCTGGTGGTTGGCATCTCGGCGGGCGCCGCTGGTGCCTACGCAACGGTTCGCTCCGATATGTCGAGCTCGCTTCCTGGTGTCGCGGTTGCGGTTGCGTTGGTCCCACCGCTCTGTGTTGTTGGCTACCTGCTCGAAGCTGGCTCACCGCTTTTGGCCCGCGGCGCGTTCATTCTGTACTTCGCCAACCTCTGCGCGATCGTGTTGGCTGGCGCCATCGTGTTCGTCATTACCGGGCTCGTGCCCCAACGCCGGCTCTCCACGATGTCGCCTTGGGTGTACGGCGGGCTCGCACTCGCTGCCGTGGCCACGGTCCTTATTGCTATTCCGCTCTTCTTCAGCAGCACCAGCGCCTACTCCACCGCACGGCAGAACCAGCAGACCTACGAAGCGGTTGTCGAATGGATTGGCGACCGCAATCTCGAAATCGTCGGGAACGTCGACGTCACAAGAGATGACGACATCGACCGGGTCGAGGTTTCGCTCGAAGGCCCCGATCAACCTGACTTCACCGACTCACTACGAAGCCGACTCATTCCGATCTGGGGCAACGATGTCGACGTCGATGTGAGCCTCACCCGCACCACCCGGGCCGCACCTGATGCCCCCGAGGTCGAACCGCCAAGCGATATCGAGGTGTTCCGGTCACAGGTGGAGGAAATCATCGATGAGTGGCTGGCGACCTCGAGTCCCGACAGCGACTACACGGTTGGCAACCTCTCGATTGAGGCCGATGAGATCACCGGAACAATCACCGGCTCTACCGAACCGCCCGATCAGCTCGTGCTGGCCGAACTCATCGAAGAGGCAACCGATCAGCAGCCCGAACTCATCATCACCCGCATCCGAACCGAGTCGCTCGTGGTCGAGCAGGCGCCCGAGCCAACCACCGAAGAGATCGAAACCGCTCGCCTGCTCAGAGTGGCCAACGAGTGGGCCGAAGGCACATCCGACACGCGGAACCCCATCGTTGTCAACGATCTCGTGCTGAGCCCCGGTGGCGTCATCGTCGAAATCAGCGGCGACCGCGCACCGCGCATCGATTCGCTCTTCGTCGCCTTGCGCGACGCCATCGAGCTGGACGACCCCGATATCGAAGTCCGGTTCGCCCCAAGGCGAGTCCTTACCACCACTCCCCCAACGACTCTGCCGCCACCAACCACCGTCGGTCCGGCGACAACAATCAGTCCAGCAACAACGGTCAGCCCGGCAACAACACTTCCCAACAACTAGCTGCAGCTAGACAGTTACGGGTTTCTTGGCTCGCTTGGCGAGGCGAGCCTCGAAAGATTCGGCCATCTCGAGGTACTGACCCGGGAGCGCCATCATGAAATCGCGGGCCTGCTCGGCCTCGGGGGTGAGATCGGTGAGTTGATCGAGCTTCCACTGGCGAAGCAGCGGGGTGAGCACCTTCTCGGCGTGAACCCGATGGTTGTAGATGCCGGCCTTGGCGACTTCGAGCGAACGGCGAGTCCACTGCGGCATCGTGGTGCCCGGCATGGCAAAGATTGCGTTGACCTTGGCCATCGAAATCAGCACCTCGGACGGCATATGGTTGAGCATTTCTGCAACCACGCCGCTGTAGAACATGAAGTGATGGTTCTCGTCGGCGGCGATTCGCTTCATGAGCTCGTAGGCGATTTCGTCGTCAGCCTGTTTGCCGGAGTTGAAGTGGCTGAGACGGGTGGCCAACTCTTGGGTGGCGGTGTACACGAACAGGTCGAGGGGATCTTGGATGTCGTTGTTCCATCCTCGCTCGACCATGGTCATACGGTCGTCTTCAAGGATGCGCGGGTCGACATTGCGAGACACCAGCAGGTAGGCCCGCATCGCGATGGCGTGTTGGCCTTCTTCGGCGGTCCAGATTCCGGACCAATCGTTCATCGACTCGGTTTCACCGTAGGTGGTTGCCAGCTGCCCGTAGTAGTAGGGCAGGTTGTCTTCGGTGAGCAGGTTCAGCAGCAATGCGGTTCGCACCTCGGGTCGCAACGTGCATTGCGATTTGTCCCAGGGCTCATCGACGTAGTTGCGGCCTTGCTCCCAGGGGATGAACTCGTGGAAGTACCAATGTTCGCGACGGGCTCGATGCTCGGCGATGAGCCGTTTGATCGTTGGAGAGACCGCATTCATCAATGCGACTGATTCGCTGCGAGGGATCACTGACTCTCCATGACATAACACTTACTAGAACGGGTGGGGGGCGGCACAACAACGACCAAGTCGACGAGGTTAGCCAGCGCCACGTGTATGAGACGCATCAAAGCCGATCAGGGTTACGAGATATTCTTGTGACGTTGTTTGCAACTCTAGCGCTCTAGGCATCAGGGTGACCCCATGCGCCACCGAAGCGATTGGACCACCTCAGGGTTTTGGGAACTATCTGGGAACTTCGCTGGTTAGGTAGTTGTGACCTTCTTTCGAAGCATTTCCTTTCTCGTGCTTGCCGCTCTTGCGGCAGCCGCCTGTTCGACCGGCTCGGGCTCTTCCGAAGCGTCGTCCCGCACCCTTCCCGCTCGGGCAACCGGCGACTTAGTCAACTCCGAAGGTGTTGCGTTCGTTACGCCACCCGACGTGATGACGGGTGACCTCAGCCCCGAACTCGTGTCGGCTCTCGACGACACGTTCGCGGCATTTCGGGCCGCGGATTCCATCGATGATGCCGTCGGCCGAGTCGCGGAAAGCGGCGATGTTCGGGCGGCGTGGCTGCTCGCCGACCTGATGAGGTTCGCACCTGCCGAGGCAGGATCTGCGCTGGCCGTGTCGTTTGAAGACCTCACGGGTGTTCCGCTGACCGAACGATTCAATTGGAAAACCGCAACCGATGCGATGATCGCCTGGGATATTCCCGCACCTCCGGGGTACGTCGACTGGAAACGCATCCCGTTCGAGCTGACCGATAGTCGTTGGGCGCCGTTCTTTGATGACACCGACGCCAACCTTGATTGGCGCTTCTACAGCTGGGGCGGCGTGCTTATCGACGATCGCCCTCGCGAAGATGTGGCGCAGTTCTGCCCCCAGGGATGCATCCCCGCTATCAACGATCCGGCACTCACATCGGCGGCCGACGGCGATTGGTACGACGACGATCGCATAATTTTCGGCGTGGAGATCAACGACGAAGCAGTGGCGTTTCCCAAGCACATCATGGAGGTCCA
>CALJDK010000053.1 GCA_938023735.1 uncultured Acidimicrobiales bacterium | reverse complement strand
GCGTCGCGGCACTTCTTGGCGTCGCCTATCAACTGCTTCTCGCGTAACGCCATCCCGATCCAATCCACTTCACCGAAAGTAGAAACACCCATGACCACAAACGTTCTGTTTCTCTGCCCGCACTCTGCCGGGAAGAGCCTTCTGGCCGCCACCTACACTCGGGCCGCAGCTGCCCGCCAGGGTGTCGATCTGAGCGTCACCATCGCAGGCACCGACCCGGATGAGCACCCGATGCCCACCGTTGTCGACACGCTGGAGCGACAGGGTTTCTCCATTGGCTGGAACCCAAAGCTGGTCTCAGCCGACGATACCCAGTGGGCCGACATCATCGTGAGCGTCGGTTGCGACCACGGCAACATTCCCACCGAGAAACCCATTGCCGACTGGGATGTCCCGATGCTCTCTGCGGACTTCGACGCAAGCGTTTGCGCCATCCATGCCCTCGCGGAAGACTTCGTCGCCAACCTGTAGGTCAAGCCAGGAACCCCCATCCTTCGCTTGCCGTCTTTTCCGCTTTTTTCGGCAGTCGGCGGGTCGGGCGGTAGGGTCGGCGGATGAGCGCAGTTCGATTTACGGTGTACTCCGACTATCTCTGACCGTGGTGCTATGTCGGGGCCGTGCGCCTCGACAAGGTGAAAGAAGAGTTTGGCGATCAGGTCGAGATCACCTGGAAGTCGTTTCTGCTTCGGCCCAATGTCGAAGAGAAACCCATGGATAAGTTCACCCGCTACACCGAGAGCTGGAAGCGGGTCAACGAGGCCGAGCCCGAACTCACGTTCAATCAATGGTCAGGCGAACACGAACCGCCAAGCCACAGCATTCCCAGCGCCATCGCCGGCAAGGCGGCCGAGACCTTCGGCGACGAGCTTTTTCACAAGTTCCACTGGCGGTTGCTCGAGGCGTACTTTGTCGAGAACCGGACGGTCAGCGACCCAGCGGTGCTTATCGATGTTGCGATGAACGTGGGGATCGACGGCGAGGAGTTTCGCACCACAATGGGCGAGCGGGCCGCCGAGTTTGCCGAAGCGGCCATCGCCGATCACAACGAAGCTGTCAACAGCGGAATCTCGGGCGTGCCAGCAGTGGTCGTGAACGACGAGTTCCCGTTCACCGGAGCCCAAGACACCGACTTCTACCGAAGAATCGTCGCCAACCTTTCTGCCTCGTAACGCTTAGCTGGTTCGTTCTTCGCAGAGGTCCCAGAGCATCTGGCGTTGGTCTGGGCTATCGGATTTTCGTGTCGTCGACATCTTGTGAATGCTTCGGGCGCGGCGGTCGAGCCAGAACTTGCCGTTCGATTCGAGCGCTTCGTTATCGGCGGCGAGCCATACCAGGGTGTCGGCCCCTTGCTCAGGCGTGCGAAGGAACGGGCCAACGATCTTGCGGAACGTCGGCAACGCTTCTTCAACGCCGGGAGTGTCGGCCCAGCCGGGATGCGTGGCATGGGAAACCACGCCGGTTCCTTCGAGTTTCTTGGCCCACATCTCATTGAGGGTGACCTGTGCTCGCTTCGCCCGAGCGTATGCCTTAGTGCCGTTGTAGCTTTCCTCGTTCATCTCGACCGATTTCACCTTGAGCGGCTCGGAGTACATTCCGCCCGAACTCATCGTGAGAATACGAGCGGGCGCCGAGCTGATGAGCCGGTCGAGAAGCAGTGAGGTAAGCAGAAACGGTCCGAGTACTTGGCTCGCAAAGGTGACTTCGACCCCTTCGCTGTTTTCTCTCCGTTGATCGCTCAATGCCCCTGCATTGTGAATGAGGACGTCGATAGTGGGGTAGCGATCGAGCAAGGTTTGGGCACCGGCGCGGACGTCGGCGAGTTCGCTCATATCGCCCACCACGTGGTCCACGTTGGGTCCAAGCTCGCGTGCAACCCGCTCGGTTTTTTCGGGATTACGTCCCCACACCACCACGGTGGCGCCAAGGCGCTGAAAGGTCTTGGCGGCCGACTTCCCGAGCCCCGAGGTCGCGCCCGTAATGACGATGACCTGGCCGTCGAGGTCATAGGAACCTAGGTCGGTCCACTGGTCAATGCGCTTGCGTGCGGCATAGCCAACCGACGTGAAGCTTGAGACAACTGGAGCTTCGATGATGCCGTCGGCGGCGTCTTTCCAGCCGTTGGCCCACGATTGTTTGAACATAGGTGCGAACGGTAGCCGTCGCTCCCGGCCTGGCCCTGCCCCAGTGCGATGTTCCGATTAATGACATGAATCATGCCGTGCTTGACATGATTCATGTCATCAGTCATAGTTGCGATATGAGTGCAACCGATCCCTCGATGTCGCTGGCCGAGCAACGGGCGGCAGTTACCCGCGACGCAATCATCGAGGCCACCCAGACGCTGCTTATCGAGAAACATCCGGCCACCCTCAGCATCCCGGCCGTTGCGAAGCAGGCCGGCGTATCGGTACGGACCGTGTACCGGTACTTCCCCAACAAGCAGGAACTCCTCGATGGGGTGGCCAAGCACTTCCCCAGCAGGTCGCACACCGACGGACGGTGGGTACTCGATTCCTTCGACGACAACGAGGACGGCCTGATCCGGCTGTGGTCGTCGTTCACCGAGAACCTTCCGGCCGTGCGCGCCGAGCATCAGTCGCCGGCGGGCGCCGAGCTTCGAGAACGGCGGCTCGGTGAAACCCGAGTGCAGATGGCCAAACTCATCAGCACCAACTTTCCCGGAGCTCCCCAACACGAGCTGGACGTGATGGTCGATCTCACCATCGCTATCACCTCCTCATCGATGTTCCTCGAGCTTCACGAGCGCCTTGGCCGAGGGGCCGAGGAGTCGGCACGGCTGGCCATCTGGCTAGCGAAGGCGCTCCACGCGGAGTTCGCCGCCAACGGCACCACAGCGCTCACCGCATCCTCAACCAGTCACCCCAACCAGCCTGGAGCACGCCAATGACCACCACCTCCACCATCTCGAACGATTTTGAGAAGCCGGGTCCGGGCTCTTGGGCTCTCGACACCGGCCACTTCGGTGCCGATAGCTCTCGTATCTGCCAGGACCTCATCACCTACGGCTGTGGCGAAGGCACCGCCGATGGTTTCGAACTCATCGGAGCGCCACTGAAACGCCTGGCTGCCGAGTTCGTGCGCGGTCGGTTTTACACCAGCATGGTTCCCCTGGTCGGCGGTGGCGTCGACCTTCCGACGCCACCCAACCCGGTCCTGTGGCTTGCCACCCGGCTTGCCCCGGCGTTTCGCAAGGCCGAGAAGGTTGCTGGCCGGGGAGTGGCCGATCGGATCTGGATGCACGAACACCAGCGCTGGATCGACGAGTGGCGCCCCGAGCTCATCGGCAACTGGACTCGCATCACCGCCGTCGACGCGACGACACTGACCGATAGGGAACTCGCCGATCATGTCGCCGAACTCAACGAACTCCTGGCCGAGAGCTGCCGACTGCACTTTCGACTACACATCAGCGACCTGGGGCCGGTTGGCCTGCTCCTCGTGCGATCGCGCGAGTGGAGGCTCGATACCGCCGAGGTCATGATGACGCTGTCGGGCCACTCGCCGGCCACCAACGCTCCCGGCGAGGCGCTCGCCGAACTTCGGTCGCTCGTGAACGAGTCGGGAGCGACGCCTTCGACGCTTGAGGAAGTGCGCGATATTTCGCCCCAAGCATCGTTGCTTCTCGACGGGTTTCTCGACGAGTACGGCTGGAGACTCACCACGGGCTATGACCTACGCGCCCTCACACTGCGAGAAATGCCTGGGGCAATACTGGCGTCCATCAACGCCAAGTCAGACGACTTGAACGCCGCCCAGAGTGTCGACCAAGCCAAGGTGCAGGGTGACAAAGCGCTCGCCGCGCTTCTCGAACAGTTGCCCGAGAGCGCCCACGAAGAGTTCGAGCAAATGGTCGACGATGCCCGGGCGCTGTACGGCCTTCGCGACGACAACGGTCCGCTTACCTACCAATGGCCGGGTGGTCTTATGCGTCGGGCGGTGCTCGAAGTTGGGCGTCGACTCGATGCCGCTGGTCGGCTGCCTTCGGAGACAACGGGCGACGGTGATGATGCCAACGATGCGATCTTCGACCTCTCGGCCAAGGAGATGGTGGACCTGCTCAACAACAAGGCGGCACCCGATGTCGAGACCATTCGCACCCGGGTGAACGAACGCCGCCACAACATGACCCTGACCGCTCCGCCCACCCTTGGCCGAGTCGAGGAGAACCCACCGCTGTGGACCATGCCGCCCAACCTGGCCCAACTGATGGACATCGTGCTTACCGTGCTCGATCTGTTGGAGATTCGTGACCATGCCGTCGGCGAACTTGCCGGCACGGGAATCGGCACCGAGACCTACGTGGGTCGGGCGTGTGTGGTTACCGAAGCCGACGAGGCCGCAATCAAAATCGAACCCGGCGACATTTTGGTGGCGCCCTACACGGTTCCCACCTACAACGCGGTGCTGTCCATCGCTGGTGCCATCGTCACCGACAGCGGTGGATTGCTGTGCCACGCGGCGGTTATCGCCCGCGAATACGGCATGCCTGGCGTGGTCGGTGTGGGTGCCGCCACCTCACAGATTCCCGATGGCGCGCAGATTGAAGTTGACCCGGCGACCGGACGGGTGAAGATTCTCAGCGTGGCCTAACGCATTTTCGCTTAGGCCACGACCTAGGGAGATGAATCGATCATGACCGACCAACCGGTTCTGCGAACCAACCGCGACGACGGGCTCACCACGCTCACACTCAATAGGCCCGACAAACTCAATGCCATGAACGTGCCAGCGTTTGTTGCATTGCGGGAGCACGTCGACGCCATTGCCGCTGACCCGTTGGTGGGTTGTGTGGTGCTGGAGGGGGCGGGTCGCTCATTCTGTGCGGGCCACGACCTTGATGCGATTGCCGACGGCGAGCACCCACCGGCCAAGAACTTCACGCCCGAAACCATCGATGCGCTCGAAGCGCTGCCGCAGCCGGTCGTCGGCAAGCTCCACGGCCACTGCTTTACCGGCGGCCTCGAGCTTGCCCTGGCGTGCGACATTCTTATCGCCGCCGACGACACCAAACTTGGCGACACCCACGGCCAATGGGGGCTCGTGCCGATCTGGGGGATGTCGGTTCGGCTTCCCGAGCGGGTGGGGATGTCGCAGGCCAAGCAGCTGATGTTCACCAGTCGTCGCTTCAGCGGTACCGAGGCGGCCGAGATGGGTCTTGTCGACCAAGCCGTGCCGGCCGATCAACTCGATGCAACCGTCGATTCCCTCGTGGCCGAGATCCTCGCCAACTCGTGGGGCACCAACCGCATCGACAAACAACTGTTGGCCGACAGCTGCGAACGAACCCGCACTGAGATGTTGCTGCACGAGCGAAGCTCGCCCCACGGACATCCCGACGACATGGCTGCTCGCATGTCGGGTGTTGCAAACAAGAAGCCCAAAGCGTGAGGCATGGAATTCATCTTCCGCAGTACGGGCGGGCGGCCTCGGCCGACGCGATCGTGCGGGTCGCGCAGCGGGCCGAAGAGTTGGGTTATTCCGACGTTTGGGTCAGCGACCACGTGGTGCAGCCAGCAGCGCAGGGCTATCCGTCGGCCTATTTGTTCGAACCGCTCCTCACCCTTGGCTGGGCGGCCGCAGCTACCGGCACGATTGGGCTGGGTACGAGCGTCATGGTGGTGCCGCAGTATCACCCGCTTACGCTTGCCAACTCCCTGGCGAGTCTCGATCAGCTCAGCGGCGGTCGGCTTACGGTTGCGGCCGGAGTTGGTTGGTCGAAGGCCGAGTTCGAGGCGCTCGATCAGGAGTTCTCGAACCGTGGCGCCCGAATGGACGAGGCCATCGATATCTTCCGGACCGTCTGGACCAACGATCCCGCCTCATTCGACGGCACGCACTATTCCTTTCGCGATCTCAAAGTGCAGCCCAAGCCGGCGCGCCCAATTCCGATTTGGATCGGCGGCGGTAGCGAACCGGCGTACCGTCGAGCAGCGGTGCGCGGCGATGGTTTTCAAGCCATCAGCACGAGCCCCGCGGATCTTGCTCCCATCGTGGCCAAGATTCGCGAAAGTCGCTCCGACGACAACTTCACGGTTTCGTATCGCACCGGTTGGGATCCCCAGGGCATGGAGCATCAGCAGATCGTCGATGAAGCCGCCGCCTACGCTGAAGCTGGCGTGCAACACGTGGTAGCGGCCCCGTGGCGAACCACCGCCGACGACTGGATCAAGTCGATGGAGATCCTCGCCGGCCTAGTGCTGTAGCTGGCTAGCTCTTGGTGGTAAGCGCGACTGCGGTTTCCTTGGCTTGCTCGGAGATTGCTCGCCACTCGGGCTCGTAGGCATACCGATCGAGTAGCCCGATGGTGCTGTCGGGAGACTCGAGCAGGTCGATGGTTCCCGGTGGCACCAGACTCGGGTGCACCACGCCGACCGCGTTCGATAGCCGCCGAATTTCGTAGCGCAGCGCCATGACGTAGTTGGCGAGTCGGTCGCCTTTGTTGAGCGGATCGAGGCCATGAGACAACCACTTGTGCTGGGTGGCGACACCGGTGGGGCAATGGCCGGTGTGGCATTCCTGCGCCTGAATACAGCCGATGGCCAACATTGCTTCGCGCGCAACCGACACCATGTCGGCGCCGAGGTTCATCGCCAGCAACGCTTCTTGGGCGAATCCGAGTTTGCCCGAACCGATCCACATCACCTGGTCGTTCATGCCGCGCTCGGCGAAGGTCTTGTAGACCTCGGAGAACCCAAGCCGAAATGGCAGCGAAACATGGTCGGAGAACACCAGCGGTGCCGCGCCGGTGCCGCCTTCGCCGCCATCGATGGCGATGAAGTCTGGTCCGCGCTGGGTCGACTTCATCTCGTCGGCCAGTTCGGCCCAGAATTCGCGCTCGCCGACCGCCGACTTGATGCCCACCGGAATTCCGGTGGCGTCGGCGATCATCTCAACAAAGTCGATAAGGCCAGCGACATCAGAAAATGCTGTGTGGCCCGACGGGCTCAGAATGGTCTCGCCCACCATGACACCACGAACTTTGGCGATCTCGGGCGTGACTTTGGCACCGGGCAACACGCCACCCAGGCCAGGCTTGGCTCCTTGGCTGAGTTTGACCTCGATGCACTTGACCGGTGCTGAGCTGACGGTTGCCACCAGGTTGTCGAGGTCGAAGTTGCCGTTTGCATTGCGGCAGCCGAAGTAGCCGGTGCCGAATTGGAACATGAGGTTTCCGCCGTGACGGTGATGATCGGCGATGCCCCCCTCGCCGGTGTTGTGAAGAGCCCCCGAGATTGCGCAACCCCGGTTGATTGCCTGCACCGCGGCGCCGCTGAGCGACCCGTAGCTCATGGCCGAAATGTTCACGATGGAGTCGGGCCGGAATGCCTTTTCGCGGTTGCGCCACTCGCCCATGGTCTTGAGCGGAGGCAGCGGATCTTCGAGTTTGTGTTCGCCCCCAGCGGGAAACGTCGCTTGGCGAATGATGAGGTAGTCGGGAAGCTCGAGGTGGTTGTCGGTGCCAAAACCAAAGTAAGGGTTGTCCTTCTTTGCGGTGGCATACACCCACCGTCGTTGATCGCGGCTGAAAGGCCGTTCTTCGTCGTTGTCGGTGACGATGTATTGCCGAAGCTCGGGGCCGATGCTCTCGAGCGCATAACGAAGGTGCCCGACGATGGGAAAGTTGCGAAGGATGGCGTGGCGGGTTTGGGTGAGGTCATAAATGGTGAGCAGGACCAGCCCGGTGCCGATGCCGAGCAACGCCACCACGAGGCCGTTGAGCGACGTAAGCGTGGCGAACAGAACCGCCACCGCAATCGCTGCGGCGATGATAAGACCGAAAATCCGAACCATGGGCGCAGACTAGTGCGCCTCGCGTTATTACTTGGTGGGTTCGGGCGTGTCGGTGTGGACCGGTAGGTTGGCGTCAGTGACTGAACCGCCCATCCCTTCCACGCCCACGGGGCCTGCCGAGGGATCCGCAACCTCCGACGACCACGGACTTGCCGAAACTCTGGCGCGCGAGACGGGCGAGATGCTGGTTGAGTTTCGTCACAACGGTTTCGAGCGGATGGATAATCCGTGGTCGCTTCAGGACGATGCCGATATGGCGGCGCATCGGTTCATTCTGGAGCGCCTGGCCCATGAGCGCCCTGACGATGTGGTGCTCAGCGAGGAAGGCCACGACGACCGAAGCCGCATCGGGCAGCGCCGGGTGTGGATTGTCGACCCGCTCGATGGGTCGAACAGTTTCTCGTCTCGAGGGGCCGACGATTGGGCGGTGCATATCGCACTGACTATCGACGGTGAGCCGGTTTGTGGTGCGGTGTCGATGCCGTCGGTTGGCGATGTTGCCTCTACCGCCGAGCCGCCCGACGTGCCCGTTGTCGACCGCGAGAACCCTGTAGTTGTGGTGAGCCGGCAAACGATGCGCTGGCATGGGCAGTCGTTGGCCGACGCGCTCGATGCTCGCATCGTTGCGTTCGGATCTGCCGGAGCGAAGGCGATGGCGGTGGTGCGCGGGTCGGCCGATGCGTACTTCACCGATGGAGGTCTGTACGAGTGGGATAGCTGTGCTCCGGTGGCGGTGGCGTTGGCGGCGGGCCTGCATTGCTCCCGGCTCGATGGTTCGACGCCCACCTATAACAATGCGCAGTTGTTTGCGCCGGGGTTGTTGATTTGTCGGCCGGAGATGGCCGACCCAATTCTCGATCTGATTGAAATTCGCTAGTTCCTATGAGTCTTGAAGAACCGGCCCGACCAACGGCGGCCGAGGTCGAAACCGAACTGACCGCCCACGTGCAAGCGCTGGCGGGGCCCGATGCGGTGCCGCGCCCCGATCAGCTTGCTGCGGTCACAGCTTTGGTGGCCGATCGCAAACGAACGCTGTTGGTTGCTCGCACCGGCTTTGGAAAGTCGGCGGTGTATTTCTCGGCCACTCGGATGCTTCGTGACCGTGGTTGGGGACCCACCATTGTCATCTCGCCGCTCCTTGCGCTTATGCGTGATCAGGTGTCGGCCGCAAGCGCGCTCGATGTTCGGGCGGCCACCATCAACTCGGCCAACATCGATTCGTGGGACGAGATCGAGGCACAGATTGCCGACGATGCCATCGACCTGCTGCTCATCGCTCCCGAGCGCTTGGCGAATCCCGGCTTTCGGGAGCGGGTTTTCAGTCTCATGCTGAGCCGGCCGTTTGCCCTGGTGTGCGACGAGGCGCATTGCATTTCGGATTGGGGTCACGATTTCCGGCCTGACTATCTGCGGCTTCGGCAGGTCATCGACGAGCTTCCCGATTGGGCGCCGGTACTGGCCACTACAGCCACGGCCAATCAGCGAGTCACCGACGACATCGCCACCCAGCTCGGCGACGACACGGTGGTGTTGCGCACGTCGCTCGATCGTGAGTCACTGCATTGCTCGGTGGTGGAGCTCGACGATGATTCGGCCCGATTGGCGTGGCTGGCCGACAACCTTCATGAGCTGCCGGGTTCGGGCATCATCTATGCACTCACCGTGGATCAGGCCATCACCACCGCCGAATGGCTCCGCAAGAAGGGCCACGATGTGGCGGCATATTCGGGACGCTCCACCCCCGAGGAGCGTGAAGAACTCGAGCGGCGGTTACGTACCAACGAGATGAAAGCGCTGGTGGCAACGTCGGCGTTGGGCATGGGGTACGACAAGTCCGACATGGCGTTCTGTATCCACTTGGGCATGCCGCCAACGCCGGTGGCCTACTACCAGCAGATTGGCCGTGCCGGTCGTGGTATCGATCGAGCCGAGGTTATTGCGCTTCCTCGACCCGTCGAGGACGAGCGGGTTTGGGCGTGGTTCGAGTCGGTCAGTTTGCCGTCGGCCGAGGTATGTCACCGGGTGCTGTCGTACCTCGACCCCAAGTCGCCAACATCGATCCCCAGGCTTGAGGCCACGGTGAACATGGGCCGATCGCGGCTGAGTACGTTGCTGAATATTCTCGACGTGCAGGGGGCGGTTCGGCGGACGAAGGGTGGGTACGTCGCCACCACCGATGGGTGGCAGTACGACGCCGAACTTGCCGAGCGGCTGCGGGGTCTGCGGGCCGACGAGGCCGAACAGATGCGCAGCTATGCGTCGCACCATGGCTGCCGGCTGCGGTACATGCGCGAGCTGCTCGATGACCCCGAGGCTCAGGATTGCGGGCGGTGCGACCGGTGTGTTGCGGCTGCGGGCGGTGCGGCAACGGTTGCGGCCGAGCCCTCGGCCGTTGCGTTGGCCGAGGCCCGCGACCATCTACGAGCGGTCGATATAGCGGTCGAGCCGAGGCGCCAGTGGGCCACAAGCCTCGACGAACCGAAGGGCAAGATCAAGCCCGAGTTTCAAGCCAACCTTGGTCGAGCCTTGGCTCGGTTGGGTGATGGCGGCTGGGATCCGGTTGTCGCCGATTTGCTCGAGGGGCGGGCCACCGAGATTCCTCCCGAGTTGGTGAATGGGCTGATCGGAATCCTCAAGCGTTGGGATTGGGCGCAGCGTCCAACGTGGATCTGTGCCATGCCATCGCGACGAAACGCCAAGGTCATCGATGCGCTGGCCAACGAGATAGGTCGCCTCGGGAAGTTGCCGGTGTACCGGCCGTTCACCCGGAATCCCGAGGCGGGGTGGCAGGACGAGCAGGCAAACAGTGCCCACCAGTTGGCCAACGTTTGGGGGCTCATCGACCTTGATGAGTCGCAGTTGCCCGAGCGGCCAATTGCCGATGGCCCAGCGTTGCTGTTCGACGACTCGGCCGATAGCCGGTGGACCATCACGGTTGCGGCCAACCTGTTGCGGCAGGCCGAGATGGGACCGGTGCTTCCTTTGGTGCTTCGCACTCGATAAGACAAGATCTGAAGCGAACCAACACTTTCGAGGCAGATCCAATGATCCACACCCAACGTGAAGGCCGCACCTTGGTGGTCACCATCGACCGTCCCGAGGCGCGCAATGCGGTCGACGGCCCAACCGCGCAACTGTTGTTTGACGCGTTCACCGAATTCGATGCCGATGCTGATCTTGACGTGGCGATTCTTGCCGGGGCCGACGGACACTTCTGTGCTGGCGCCGACCTGAAAGCCATTTCGAAGAAGAACGGCAACAAGATCACTCGGCCTCCCGCCGAAGAGATCGTAGGGTCGGTTGGTCCGATGGGCCCCACGCGCATGCAACTCGGCAAGCCGGTGATCGCGGCGGTCGAGGGGTTTGCCGTAGCCGGTGGGCTTGAGCTGGCGCTGTGGTGCGACCTTCGGGTTGCCGCCAGCGATGCAACCTTTGGGGTGTACTGCCGCCGCTGGGGTGTGCCCCTTATCGACGGCGGGACCATCCGGTTGCCGCGCCTCATTGGCCACAGCGTTGCCTCGGACATGATTCTCACCGGCCGCCCGGTAACTGGCGACGAAGCGTTGCGGATTGGTTTGGCGAATCGGTTGGCCGAACCGGGCACTGCGCTGGAAGTGTCGCTGGCGTTGGCCTTGGATCTGGCGGCCTTTCCGCAGGTGTGTATGCGAGGCGACCGAGAGTCGTCGTTGAATCAGTGGTCGATGTCGTTGGCCGAGGCTCTTAGCGCCGAAGCCGAGATTGGGTTCCGCGCCATCGACAGCGAGGAGACCTGGCGGGGCGCAGAGCGATTCGCCGAGGGTCGAGGTCGCGGTGGCGACTTCGACGATATCTAGCTCGAGCTAGTTGTCGAGGGTCGATTTCTCGACGACTTGGATGATTGCTGCACCGTCGTTGCCGCCAACCGAGGTTTCGGCGATGGCTGCGTTGTCGCCAACGGCAGCGAGTGCGCCGATGGTGGCGACGGCCACGGCAAGAGCCGTAAGCGAGTTCCAGAGCCGAGCGCGAAGCGGCGGCGAAGTGGACTTCAGTTGTGCCGACCGGTTCGACTTCTGGGTTCTGATGGCAGATGCATTGGTTGCGGCAACCGGGTCCCACGACGCAAAGGAGTCGTCGGGGTCAGCGGTCGCCATTTCGATGTTGGTGTAGGCGGGGGATCCGGTGATTGAGCCAAGCACCGTTCCCGAGATCAGCACCGCGCCACCGAGGTTGTCGACGTTTCCTTCGACGATCCCCGACACGACGAGCCGACCGCCATGCACGGTGACGTCGCCGGTGATTCGGCCGCTGAGGAGCGCCACGCCGCCGGTTACCTCAAGGTCGCCTCGGTGGACATGGTCGATTTCGGCCAAGCCCTGGGCAATGCGCAGAACGTTCATGGGGTTTCCGATGGGGAGGGGGGCAACGCTCGGTCAATCCACCTAATTTACCCAGTTCTGCAACGCAAGGTGTGGATGGTGCCAATGTTGCTGGTGTTGTTATGGCAGGCGTTGGAAAGTACGCATAGCCCACACCCCAAGCACCGGCCCGGGCGCCAGCAGCAGAAACGCTGCGCCCCATCCGAAAGCGTCGCGTAACACCGGCACCAGAAAGATCGTAAAGACGGTGAGAATGAACCCGGCCGCCAGCTGCATGGTGAGCGCCGTACCGACATAGCGAGGATCGACAACCTCGGTAACGATGGCCGAGAACTGCGCACTGTCGGCCACCACCCAGAACCCCCACAGCAGCCCGGCGATCACCACCACCCACGCCGGGGCGTCGACCAGAAACCCGGTGACTACAGCACTCGCAGCGGACCATCGCATCGCCTGTGCTGCTGCGCTCGATCGAGTCCACCTGTCGCTCTGCAGGCCTGCATACACCGAGCCTGCGGCGCCGATGCCGATGGCGGCAAACGCTGCCAGGCTTGCCTGCCGGCCAGAGTCGAACACGTCGCCATAGAACGCGGCGATCCACGCCCACATGGCATAGAGCTCCCACATATGACCGAAGTATCCGGCGCTGGCAAGGCGAAACTTGCGGTTCGCGACTATTGCTCGCAGTTGCGCCGGGTCGAACGTCGACGCTCCGACGGCGAAGGGACCGTCGGCGCAAAGTCGATCGGCGCCGAGGCCACCCATTGCGGTCAGGATCGAAACCACCACAAGGGTTGGTTTCCAGTCGATTCCACCGATGGCATTCACCAGGTGAGGGAGCGCCGACCCGAGTGTCAACGCGCCGACCATCACTCCGAGCGCTAAGCCACGACCCTCGCGGTACCAGCTCGACATTGCCTTCAACGCTGGCGGGTAGACGCCTGCCAGGAAAGCGCCGGTGGCCAGGCGCGCCACCAGGGCAATGCCGAACGAGTCACCGAGGACCACCGCAAGGTTGGCGAGCGCAGCACCGAAGCTGCCCAGCAGAATGAGTCGTCGGGGCGGAATACGATCGGCCAGGTTTGTTGCCGCAGAAACCACCGCGCCAAGAACAAAACCGACCTGCACGACGATGGTGAGCCAACTGGCCTGGGATCTTGTGAGGTCCCAGGCGGAGCGGAGCTGCCCCAGTACGGCTGCGGTTGAGAACCACGCCGACATCGACAAGACCAGAGCAAAGGCAAGCATCATGAGCTCGCGCCGTTGCGCCTGGAGGTTGTCTTGCATGGGTTGGGAACCTCAGTTGTGCAGAGTCTGTTCCACTATCGGCTGATTGTCGCAGCCACTTCGTGGAGCTACACGGTGCGCATTCGGCGGAAGACTTCGATGAGGGTCCCATCGGGGAAGCCGTTCGTAGTTGCGGTGTTCGTGGCCCACTCGCGTAGCAGCTTGTCGACATCGTCGATGAAACCGATCTGGCTGGTGTGGCAGCTGAGTGCCCGCACCTTGGCATCGAAGCTGGCGGTGATGTCGATGAACACATCGGCTGGCGCGACCCCACCCACCCAGATCTCGGGAACCGTATGGGGTTCGTAGCCTTCATCGATCAGTTCTGGACAGAAGTGGGGATTGCGCGAGTCGGGGTAGGCGGCGGCGATGGTTGCCTGGCCTGCTGCCAAGTGGTCGGGGTGGCTGGCGAACACGCTGTCCCAACGGCGCTCGGGGCTCTGGCTGATAAGCACATCGGGCTTTACCGAGCGGATCGCCTTGGAAATCTCTTTGCGAAGGGCGACGTTAAACTCGAGGTGACCGTCGGGCATACCTAGAAACTCGATGTCGGTGACCCCGACCTCGCTACCGGCGGCCCGCTGTTCGGTTTCGCGAAGGGTCTTGAGCTCGGCCCGGTCCATGTCGTCGGGTCCGCCGGCTTCTCCCGACGTGGCGATTCGATACGCCACGTGGCTTCCCGCTGCCGACAGTGTGGCTGCGGTGCCGGCGATTCCGAAGTCGATGTCGTCGGGGTGAGCTACCACAACTAGGACCCTCTGGGGTGGTTCGGTCAGGTCTTCGGCGACAGGTGGATTGGATGTGCTCATCAGCGTGACCCTACCGCCGGAGATTTGAGGGGCGAGAAGGGGGCCAGCTATTTCGGCCGAGGGCCAGAAAAGGGGAAGGAACCGGCTTTGCAGAGGGTTCTGACCTACATGACCCGTCGCATCTTGCCATTACTCCTCCTGTTTGCGCTCGCCGCCGCCGCTTGTTCGAGCGTTGGAACCACAGCCCCCGAAGCCGCCTCTTCATCCGACGCGTCGTCGGATGGTGCTTCCTCTGACAGCGATTCCGGTAGTGATTCCTCGGGCAGTGATTCCTCCGACAGCGAGTCGAGCCAGACAGTCGATGGAGCAGAGTTTGGCTTGAGTGAAGAGCTGGCAAGCCGCACGTTCATGTGGCAGACCGACTGGTCGAACTCGACCATCAACCTCAACGAGTTGGCCCTTGGTATTCCACGAGCCGATCCACGCGATGCGATTCCGCCAATCGATTCGCCTCAGTATGAAAGCCCAGCGGCGGCCGCCGAGTGGCTGTCGCCCGATGAGCCCGGTGCATTGGTGCAGGAGGACGGCGTTGTGCGGTTCTTCCCGCTGTCGATTATGACCCGCCACGAGATTGTCAACACCGACTTTGGCGACACGCCAGTGGCCGTGACCTACTGCCCGCTGTGCAACACCGCACTTGCGTTTGATCGCCGCATCGATGGCGAAACGCATCGGTTTGGCGTGTCGGGCCTGCTCCGGCTCAGCGACATGGTGATGTGGGACAACCTCACCGACTCACTGTGGCAGCAGATCACCGGTGAAGGAATTGTCGGTCAGCATGCGGGTCAGCGCCTCGAAACCGTCAGCACCTCGATCGTTTCGTTCGGTGAGTTCCAAGAGAACTTCCCGGAAGGCGAGTCGCTGTCTCGTGAAACCGGCTTCGGTATTGAGTACGGACTCAACCCGTACTCGGGATACAGCTCGGGTTCGGGTCCGATTGGTGGGTTCTTCCAGAAAGAGCTTGATCCCCGATTCCCAGCGCTTTCTCGAGTAGTCGGTGTGCGAGTCGGCGACACCGAGAAGGCGTACCCCTTCGATGCAATCTCGTCGACCGGAGTCATCAACGATGCCGTTGAAGATCAGCCAGTCGCTCTGTTCTGGAAGGACGGCACCACCGATGCGCTCGACCAAAGCAGCATTGCGGCAAGCCAGTCGATCGGTACCGCGGTTGCGTTTGATCCCGTAGTTGATGGCCAGGAGCTCACGTTTACTGCTTCGGGTGACGGCTTTGTCGATGATCAGACCGGTTCAACCTGGACCGTGTTGGGTATCGCCACCGACGGAGAACTTGCCGGTTCCACCTTGGAGACCATCACCCATCGCAACGAGTTCTGGTTTGCGTGGGCTGGGTTCTTCGGCGACAGCGGTCTCGTCTTTGGCGAGTAGGGGCTTCGTCGAATCACTTCCTGCCCAGCTACAGCCGTTCGAAGCCTGTTAGGCGTCGCGGCGGCTGTGGCTGGAGCAGGATTTGAAGTGACACGCCAGCAAGGACGAGGAGCCAGGCAGCCGTAGCCACGTTCACAACGGTTGAGCCTGAATAGGCCAGGACCGTCGGCGGCGTGCCAATGCGATCCAGCGGCGGTGGACCGAAGGCCTTGATCGGCGCCTCGGGTGGTTGCGTAGTGGGCACAGCCGTTTGTGCCACGGGCGGAACAGTGGTGCTGGTGGACGTAGTCGATGTAGTCGTGGATGTAGTTGTCGACGTCGTGCTGTTGGTAGTTGGGGGAGCAGTTGTAGAGGGCACTGTTGTCGGCGGGGCAGTAGTTGAGGGCACTGTCGTTGAGGGCACTGTCGTTGGGGGAGCAGTAGTTGGCGGAATTGTGGTTGGCGGAATAGTTGTCGGTGGCGCTGTGGTTGTCGGAGGCGCTGTCGTTGGAGGCGCCGTCGTTGGGGGAACAGTTGTCGGTGGGATCACGTCGACTTCAGTAGTTGTCGGCGACACCGTTGTTGGGGGAGCCGTGGACGGGGGAACTGTGGTTGACGGTGGAACCGTGGTCGGAGGAACCGTGGTTGGAGAAATTGTGGTGGGCGGAATTGTGGTGGGCGGTGGATATTCGGTGATGGTGAGGCAGGCCCCATGGGTGCTTACGGAGTTTGCCTGGGGCATGTCGGCATAGTTGCCGGGGTGCGAGATCACCAGTTCGTCGGCACCGTCGGGGAGTTCGACGATTCCAACCGATCCTCGCCACTCGGCATAGTCGGCGTCATCAGGCAGGTCGGGGGAGGCGGAGCTCGCGCCTTGAAACACGCCGCCAAGGTAGAACTCGATTCGTAGGGACTCGCTTATTTGCTCGGCGGCGTAGCCATCCTTGCGACCTTCGTAGCCGTCGTAGGTGAAGAGGTAGACCTCAACGTCGGCGGGTGCGATGGTCATTGCGTAGCCGGACTCGAGGACATAGTCAGGACCGAAATTGCCGAATCGATGATCGTCGACGAGTGGGTTGTCGCAGCCGGTCAACCAGTCAGGGTCGGCCAGGGCTGCCGGCAACGCAAGGGTCGACACCAGCAGGGTCGAGCCGGTCAGCAGGCCCATGAGTAGCATGCGGCTTCCCACATGCACGCCGCGTATGCTGCGAAGGAGTCGGAATTGGATCACGGTGAGATCGATGGCGATCAGCAAGAGCCCACAGCCAATGACGATCCGACCTTGTCGTTCGCTCATTGGAAGTAGCCACCGAGACAGACCTATCAGCGCCGCTAGAGCCAGCACAAAGTACGTGTGTTTTCCCCGGTGAGATGCCATTTCCCGCAACCTTCAACTTATTTGACAAACGGTATGAAAAACCATCGGACAATAAATTAGAGGGCTTTAAGAAATACTTTCGTCTTGGAAATAATGTGTCGGAAGACCCAGAGGCTTGACGGTTCCCTGACTTGGATCGCCTACCCGGAGTCGGTACGCTGTCGGTGCGGGGTGGAGCAGTCTGGTAGCTCGTCGGGCTCATAACCCGAAGGTCGCAGGTTCAAATCCTGCCCCCGCCACCAACCAAAATCCTTGAAATAGCAGGGTTGCGAAGAGGTCTCGCTATGGCGAGGCCTCTTCTGGTTTTGGCAAAATCTCACAAATATCTCACACACGAA
>CALJDK010000052.1 GCA_938023735.1 uncultured Acidimicrobiales bacterium | reverse complement strand
CTGGTCGTCGTGCTCGATCAACGCGCTGAGCGCCATGTAGTTGATGATGTTGGGGATATCGAAGTTCTCGTACAGGAACGTGGTCTTGGCTGCTCCGGTCGGATCGTTGCGAAGTCGAACGCCGAGGTCGTTGATGGCCTGGGCGCTGCCGTCCTTGGGGGTCTTTACTTCCCATCCGTCGAGGTGCTTCCAGCCGCCAAGCCCGTTGGCTTTGTAGAACGCTCCCCCATCGAGTCCAACAGCCTCACGCCACTCGCCATCGAGCTTTTCGCTGATGCGATACACGCCGTAGAAGTTGCCGTTCTGCGCCAGGTACGTCTGCATCGAGTTGACCGGCTGGCCGGTTTCGGCGTTGAAGATCGCCCACGATGTCTCTTCGCGACCCATGGTCCAATCGCCGAACTGACTACCCATGGCGAACTGGTCGACGGGGTAGGGGAACAGTGACGGGGCGATGAAGTCGTGGCCCTTCGGGAACTCGAACTCAAAACTCTGTTTGGGGAAGTTGGTTCGGCGGAACTCGCCGCCGCGGGGCCGCACCATCACGTTGTCGTAGACCACGCCGTTGTAGGCCACGGTGGTGGGGAACTCTTTGTTGTCGAGCAGGTGGTTCTGAATCATGTCGTCGAAAACGGCAGGGTCCATGAACCAGTCGAGGCGAGGTATCGGGGTGGTGACCGATGGGTCGCTCACGATGAAGCCATAGAAGTCGATGGTGTCTTCGGCATCGGGGAACGAGGCTGCGTCGGTGTCGATGCGGTAGCGCACCAAGGTGGCTGCGTCCTGACCAGGAACCGTGGCGGTCGCCACGCCGTCGGCAACATCCATGGCGACGGTGACCGGTGCGTCGAACTCGACCTTGTAGGTAAGCGTCGCGGTGTCGGTGGCAACCTCGACTGAAATCTCGACGTCGTTCTGCGGGTCGGGGTGTCCGGGATTTGCGACGATTCCGGGGGCAGGGCTTAGCGGACCCTTCGGAATCGTGGGCGGCGGCGCAATCTCAACCTGCGTCAGCTCGACAACTTCAGACTCGGTGGTTTCGACGGGTTCGTTGCTTTCGGGCTGCTCCTGATCGTCGCTGATGACTTCGCCGTTGCCGGGAGCGGTATTGATGGTGGAGTTTGCGCAGGACGCGGCGATGAGCGCCAGCACGCAGAGAAGAACGCCAAAGGGAACTCGTCGGAGACGCATACGCAAACAGATCCGTTTCGGGCGTTGGGGGGAGTGCGGCAACAAACGCGACCGCCGAGTGAAATTGTACGAAATTCCACTCGTGAGAACAAGGCGCCCTTTGCCCACTGCGTGCCTGGGAACTGGCTCATAGGCTGGTGGCGCCTTCGGCGGCTACTGCGTGGGCGACGCAACCACTTCGGAGAGTTGATCCAGTGCGAAAACGGCGGCCTCGTTGATCGACATCGACGAGCTCGCATCGAAGGCGAAGCTTTTGGGGTCGTAACCCAACGCACGGACAAGTGCATGTCTGGCGTTGGATCGAGGCTGGTGACCATGGGCCATCATGGTCTCCAACAGCTTTGCCGCGGCCTCGGCTCTGCCCGACCGAGCCAGACAGACACCGACCACCCCAAAGAGGTGGCTGGTTCCCGCGAGATAGTGCTGCTGAACCGCGTGCTCCACCACCGGAATGCACGCGGCCGCTGCTTCGGTGGGGTCGGCTACTTCAACCATCACATGAAGCCGAAGTCCGTTGATGAGGTGGGTGAGCAAATGATTCGGGCCCAGCGACGAAGCCACCTCGAGACCCTCGAGCCAGTGGTTGTCGGCGCGAACGATATCGTCGCGTATCGCAGCCATGCCTTCAGCCCACGATGCCAACGCTGATGCCGATGGGCTCTCGGATTCATCGGCGATCCAGCGCACGTTGTCGGCGGCGCTTTGGGCCTCCGGGCCTCCGACGTATGTGCCGAGGTGAAAGGCGCGCATGCCAAACGCCCAGACTTGGGACAACGGCGACTGCTCGTAAGCCAACTCGACCCACTCGCTGGTGAGGGCATCGCTTTCGGCCTTGGAGAACTGATTGTTGAGGTACACCGCCGAGAGTGCTCCTCGACTGATGCCGTGCACATCGACCGGATCGATCCTCAGGGCCTCCGCAGCGTGCTCGGCCGCTTTCGGGTCGGCGGTGAAGTACGCAAGCAAGGCCCGCAACCCGATGAGCTCGCCATACATCGGGTGGGCCGCAACGTCGTGATCCGAGGTGAGGAGCTGTTCGGCAAAGGCCAGCGCCTCGAACCGCATCGAAAACGTTGCGAACCATGCGAGGTCGAGCGTGAGCCCGATGGCTGCATCGGTGGCGCCGCAATCAAGCAGTTTGGCGAACGCCCTGCGGATGTTGTCCCAATCAAGATCGATCTGTTCCCATGCGTTGGCTTCGTCGTCGCTGAGCAGCGACTCGCTCATCTGGGTAGTGAGTTGGGCGTAGTAGTCGCTATGTCGTTGTCGTAGGACGTCGTCCTCGCCAGCGGCCGCAAGCTTTTCGGCACCGAACTCGCGGAGGGTCTCGAGCAGCCGAAATCGAACCTGGCCAGATCCGGGCACCCGCGTCAGCATCGACTTGTCGACGAGTGAGGTGGTGGCGTCGAGGATGTCGGCCCGGTCGAGCAGGTCGTCGCCGCAGATGGCTTCAACCGCTCGCAGCTCGAATGAACCCGCAAAGACCGACAAACGTCGGAACAGTGCGGCTTCGTCCTCGTCGAGCTGCTCGTGTGACCACTCGATGGTTTGGCGAATCCCGCCGTGGCGACTGTCGTCTTTGCGACTGCCGAGCACCGAGAAGCGGTCGTCCATCCGGGCGTAGAGCTCTGCGATCGACATCACCCGCAATCGTGCCGATGCCAGCTCGATAGCCAGTGGCATGCCGTCGAGCAGGCGACAGATGTCCTCGATCGTCCGAAGGTCTTCGGCGCTTGGTTGGAACGAGCCATCGCGTTCCGATGAGCGTTGCCGGAACAGCTCGACCGCATCAGAGGATGCGTCGAGCGGCCCGATCTCGAGCACTTGCTCGCCCGAGATTCGAAGCACCTCGCGGCTGGTGGCAAGAATACGGGAACCGCCTTGGCGGAATATGGGGCCCGCCAACGCCTGAACTGCACGAACGACATGTTCGCAATTGTCTAGCACCACCAGCATCGTGCGGTCGCTGAGATAGCTGGCGATACTTTCGCCCAACGTCATGCCGGGCTGTTGTCGAGCTCCGATGGCCGATGCCAAGGCTGCGGTGACCCCGGCTTCATCGACGACGGGGGCCAGATCGCAGAACGCGACCCCGTCAGCGAACTGGTCGGCGGCTGAGCGTGCCACCTCGACCGCGATCCGTGTCTTGCCGACACCCCCAGGGCCTTTGACCGTGACGAGTCGATGGCCGTCGAGCATCTTCGCAATGCGCTGCTGTTGGATGGATCGGCCGACGAGCGGCGTCAACCAGATCGGCAGCGGTGTTCGAGGAGCCGGCATCGACGAACGAAGCGGCCGGTCGTTGGCCAGCAACCGCGAATCATCCACCACCAGCAGTCGCTCGTAGCCGATTCCTTTGAGCATGTGATCGCCCACATCGCGAAGGCGGACATCCTCGGCCAGTTCTGCAGTGCGTTCGGACACCACGATCTGGTCGCCGTTTGCCAGGTCGGAAACTCGAGCGGTTTTGTTGAGGGTTGGGCCGCGGTACTCGCCCTCGACCAGCAATCCCTCGCCGGTGTGAATGCCCATCCGCACGGGCAATCGTTGACCGCCCGGCCATGACAGGTTCTGAAGGCTCTGCTGCATGGCGATCGCGGCGTTCACGGCATCGGTGGGGTCGCGAAAACACAACGCCATGCCATCGCCCATGTGGCTATGAACCCAACCGCCGTACTCCGAGGTGACGGTACGGAGTACTTCGTCGTGGCTCTGAAGGGCTCGGCTCATCTCTTGGGGCCGGCGCTCCCAACGCTGGGTGCTTCCTTCAATGTCGGTGAAAAGTACGGTGATCTCGTCGGTCGCGGCAAGGGTGCCCGCGCCTTGCTCGTCCTGATGTCCCACTACGTCCCGCACCTCGTTCCCGACCAATCCTATTCTGCCCGAGCGGTGCCCCTTAAGCGAGTCGTGCCCACTCTTCGACAATCGGGTGATCGGGAAATCGTGAAACT